>JAGBSJ010000026.1 GCA_017631955.1 Clostridia bacterium | reverse complement strand
CTGAAGTAGTTGTTTTACCAGCGTCGATATGAGCCATGATACCAATATTTCTTGTTTGTTCAATAGATACTTTTCTTGGCATAATGTCCTCCAATTAATGTTTCAAAAAAAATTAGAATCTGAAATGTGCGAAAGCTTTGTTTGCTTCTGCCATTCTGTGCATTTCTTCCTTCTTCTTGAATGCTCCACCCTGTGAGTTGATAGCATCAAGAATTTCGTTAGCAAGTCTTTCTTTCATTGTTCTTTCTGAACGCTGACGAGCGTAAAGAGTAATCCAACGAAGACCGAGTGTCTGACGTCTTTCTGGGCGAACATCCATTGGAACCTGGTATGTTGCACCACCGATACGACGAGCTTTACACTCGAGAACTGGCATTACGTTTTCCATAGCGGCATCGAAAACTTCTAAAGCTTCCTTGCCTGTTTTTTCAGCGATGATGTCAAATGCACCGTAAACGATTTTCTGAGCAACGCCCTTCTTACCGTCTAACATAACGCTGTTGATAAGTCTTGTTACAAGCTTTGAATTGTAAAGCGGATCTGGCAAAACATCACGTTTTGCAATCTGGCCTCTTCTTGGCACTGCGCTTCCCTCCTTCATATTAATGATATCATAGGTACTCGAGTGACAAAACCTCGTGGCGCCAACGGAAAGGCATACATAAATATATATACACTCTCGTTGGACAAATATTCATTCTGAATACTGCCTTTCAAGAAGATTCTGTCTTTTAACATTAACCTATTATTTTTTTGCTGCCTTAGGACGCTTTGCACCGTATTTTGAGCGGCTCTGCATTCTTCCGTTAACACCCTGAGTATCAAGAGTACCACGGATAATGTGATAACGCACACCGGGAAGGTCCTTAACACGGCCGCCTCTGATAAGAACAACAGAGTGTTCCTGAAGATTGTGTCCTACGCCTGGAATGTAAGCTGAAACTTCGATACCATTTGTAAGACGAACTCTGGCAAGTTTTCTAAGAGCTGAGTTAGGTTTCTTAGGTGTATCTGTTTTAACAACAGTACAAACACCTCTCTTTTGTGGAGAATTGTTATTTGTCATAACATTCTTCTTTGAGTTGAGACCCTTACCAAGTGCTGGAGCCTTAGACTTTTTAACGAGAGTTTCTCTTCCGTTACGAACGAGCTGGTTAAAGGTTGGCATTTTTTGGATTCACCCCCATACATATTTATTGCATAACAAATCTACGGACCCATGTCCGCATGCTCGAATAGTTTATCACAAATAAACAATATTTGTCAATATATTTTTTACAAAATAACGAAAAAATTATAATCAGCATCGCAAACCTATCATTATTCAATATTCTTTATTCACTATTCACTAAAAAATAAAGACGAGGTTGCCCTCGTCTTGTATTTTTATTTGTTATGCTTCGGCACCAACTACATCTGCGATTGATTTGTTAAGTTCAACCTCTGAGTAGCACTTCATACCTGTACCTGATGGGAGAAGTTTACCGATAATAACGTTTTCTTTAAGGCCCATAAGTGGGTCAATCTTGCCCTTGATAGCTGCATCTGTAAGAACTTTTGTTGTTTCCTGGAATGATGCTGCTGACAAGAATGAATCTGTTGCAAGAGATGCTTTTGTGATACCGAGAAGTACTGGAGTGCATGTTGCAGGAACAAATGCTTCGCCTGTTTCTTCTGAACGAAGACGAGCTGCTTCATTTGCCTGAGCAAATTCACGTTTATCTGTTGTAGCACCTGGAAGAAGGTCAGTTGTACCTGCTTCAGCAACTTTAAGTTTTCTCATCATCTGACGAACAATAACTTCGATATGCTTATCGTTGATATCAACACCCTGCATACGATATGTTCTCTGAACTTCTTTGATAAGGTAGTCATGAACAGCATCAACACCGTTGATTGCAAGAATATCGTGTGGGTTTGGAGAACCATCTGTAAGAGCAGTACCCTTCTTAACAAAGATTGGGTTACCATTTTCGTCAGTTTCTGTATTGAATTTCTTATGGAAGCCATAAGGAATCATATATGCACGTTCGTCACCGTTTTCATTATCTGTAATAACAACGTGCTCATTACCCTTGATTTCGCGGAATGAAAGAATACCGTCGATTTCTGAAAGGATTGCATAAGTCTTTGGCTTTCTTGCTTCGAACAATTCTTCAACACGAGGAAGACCTTGTGTGATATCTTGGCTTGAAGCAACACCACCAGTATGGAAAGTTCTCATTGTAAGCTGAGTACCAGGTTCACCGATTGACTGAGCAGCGATAATACCAACTGCTTCACCAACTGTAACAGGGTCACCTGTTGCAAGGTTAGCACCATAGCACTTGATACATACGCCATGTTCAGAATCACAAGTAAGAAGTGAACGAATCTTAATTCTACGGTCAGCAGGATTTTCTCTTGCATTAACCATATCAGCAACAACTTTTGCCTTTTCTTCTGTAATCATTTCGTCCTTAGAAGCAACAAGGTTACCCTCTGCATCAAAGAAATCTTCAAGAAGATATCTGCCTGTAAGACGTTCGCTGAGTTTTTCAATCATTTCTTTATCTTCTGTGATGTCGTAAACCTCGATACCGTCGTGGCAATGACAATCTTCTTCACGGATGATAACGTCCTGAGAAACGTCAACAAGACGACGTGTAAGGTAACCAGAGTCAGCAGTACGAAGCGCTGTATCGGCAAGACCTTTACGAGCACCACGAGAAGAAATGAAGTATTCGAGAACGTTAAGACCTTCACGGTAGTTAGCACGAATTGGAACTTCGATTGTTTTACCTGCAGTATTGGCAATAAGACCACGCATACCAGCAAGCTGACGAAGCTGTGCTTTAGAACCACGGGCACCAGAGTCAACCATCATATAGATTGGGTTGTACTCGCCAAGACTTTCAAGGATACCTGAAGAAACTTCATTTGTTGTTTCTTCCCAAATCTTGATAACTGCTCTTGAACGCTCATCTGCACTGTAAAGACCCATATTGTAATAACCGTTGATAACATCAACCTGTTCTTCAGCAGTTGCAAGAAGGTCTTTCTTATTTTCAGGAATCTTAGCATCACAAACAGCAACTGTAATACCGCTTCGTGTTGAGTATTTAAGACCTTGTGCCTTAATATTATCAAGCATTTCAGCAGCAACTGTTACGCCGTGAACTTTGATACATTTGTCAATGATTTTACCAAGACCGCCTTTTTTAACAAGGAAATCAACTTCAAGCGCAAATGCATTTTCAGGGTCAGTTCTATCAACAAATCCCAAATCCTGAGGGATTGGATTGTTGAAGATAACCTTACCGAGTGTTGTTTCAACAAGCTTAGTAACAACTTCACCGTTGATTTCTTTGCTCATTCTAATCTTGATTCTTGAATGAAGACCGATATCACCTTCGTCATAAGCCATTGTTGCTTCGTCAACGCTACGATATACATTGTATACTGTATATTCGTTACCGTTTTCGTCTTTTTCAACACGAGGTGAACCTGGCTCATCATCTTTATCCATTGTAAGATAGTAAGAACCAAGAATCATATCCTGTGTAGG
The DNA here is from genome assembly GCA_017631955.1 of Clostridia bacterium. Lineage (GTDB taxonomy): Bacteria > Bacillota > Clostridia > Oscillospirales > Acutalibacteraceae > Fimenecus. The sequence continues at coordinate 21,375 of JAGBSJ010000026.1, read as the reverse complement.
AACTGCAACTGGTTTACCATCTGATGGTTTAAGAAGGTTGTTAGCAGCAAGCATAAGAAGACGTGCTTCTGCCTGAGCTTCTGCAGAAAGTGGTACGTGAACAGCCATCTGGTCACCGTCGAAGTCAGCGTTGAAAGCTGTACATACGAGTGGGTGAAGTTTAATTGCTCTACCTTCAACAAGTACTGGCTCGAATGCCTGAATACCAAGACGGTGAAGTGTAGGAGCACGGTTGAGCATTACAGGGTGGTCTTTGATTACTTTTTCAAGTGCATCCCAAACCTCTGTCTTTGCACGTTCAACCATCTTCTTTGCAGATTTCATATTGCTTGTAAGACCATTGTCTACAAGGTTTTTCATTACGAATGGCTTGAAGAGTTCAAGTGCCATTTCTTTTGGAAGACCGCATTGGTAAAGTTTAAGTTCAGGACCAACAACGATAACTGAACGACCTGAGTAGTCAACACGTTTACCAAGAAGGTTCTGACGGAAACGACCCTGCTTACCTTTAAGCATATCTGAAAGAGATTTGAGTGCTCTGTTGTTAGGACCTGTAACAGGTCTGCCACGACGACCATTGTCGATAAGAGCGTCAACTGCTTCCTGAAGCATTCTCTTTTCATTACGAACAATAATTTCAGGAGCATTGAGTTCGAGAAGGCGTTTGAGACGGTTATTTCTGTTAATAACACGTCTGTAAAGGTCATTAAGGTCAGATGTTGCAAATCTGCCACCATCAAGTTGTACCATAGGACGAATATCTGGTGGAATAACAGGAATTACATCCATAATCATCCATTCAGGACGGTTGCCTGACTGTTTGAATGCTTCTGCAACTTCCAATCTCTTAAGAATTCTTGTCTTTTTCTGACCTGTAGCGTCACGGAGTTCTTCACGGAGTTGTTTGCAGAGCTCATCGAGGTCAATTTCACAAAGAAGTTCCTTAATTGCTTCTGCACCCATACCTGCTTTGAACTCGTCGTCATACTTTTCAACCATATCCATATACTCTTTATCGTTGAGTATCTGGAATTTTTCAAGTTCTGTGTCGCCTGGGTTAATAACTATATATTTTGCAAAGTAAAGTACTTTTTCAAGGTCACGAGGAGAAACATCAAGCATAAGCCCCATTCTTGAAGGAATGCCCTTGAAGTACCAGATGTGTGAAACAGGGGCAACAAGTTCAATGTGGCCCATTCTTTCACGACGAACTTCTTTTCTTGTAACCTCAACGCCGCAGCGTTCGCATACTTTACCCTTATAACGAATTTTCTTATATTTACCACAATGACATTCAAGGTCTTTTTGTGGTCCGAAAATTCTTTCGCAGTACAAACCATCTTTTTCGGGCTTGAGCGTGCGATAATTTATTGTTTCGGGCTTTTTAACCTCACCATAAGACCATTCTCTTATCTGGTCGGGAGAGGCAAGACCGATTTTAATTGCTTCAAATGGTTTCTTTTCCATTAAATTAGCCCTTCTTCCTTTATCTATATGAAATAGGTGTAGTCAATCAATAGTTTTCGTCATCCATTAAGTCGTCATCGTCGCCGAAATCAAATGATGTCATCTCTTTGTAGAAGTCAGAATCGTCATCTTCATCTACAACACTTCCGTCTTCGCTATCAAGAACGAAGCCGTTATCATAAGTTGCATCATTTACTTCTTCGAACTGAATGTCAGAATCTGCTGGAGGAACGAAATCAAATTCGTCGTTATCAAAACCGTTTTTGATGTCGATTTCCTCGCCGTCTTCATCAAGCACATGAACATCAAGTGCGAGTGCCTGAAGTTCTTTGATGAGAACTTTGAAAGACTCTGGAATTCCAGGTTTTGGAATATTGAGACCTTTAACAATTGCCTCATAAGTTTTACGACGTCCTGTAAGGTCGTCAGACTTAACTGTAAGAATTTCTTGAAGTGTATATGCTGCGCCGTATGCTTCAAGTGCCCAAACTTCCATTTCACCAAAACGCTGACCACCGAACTGTGCCTTACCACCAAGTGGCTGCTGTGTAACGAGAGCGTATGGACCAATTGAACGTGCGTGAATCTTATCATCAACAAGGTGATGAAGTTTAAGATAATACATAACACCAACTGTAACAGGGTTATCGAACTTACGTCCTGTACGTCCGTCAGTAAGAATTGACTTACCGTCTTCACGGTAACCTGCTTCTTTAAGTGCTTCACGAATATCAACTTCGTGTGCGCCGTCAAATACAGGAGTTGCAATCTTCTGGCCAAGTTTTCTGTAAGCAAATCCAAGATGCACTTCAAGAACCTGACCGATATTCATACGTGAAGGAACACCCAATGGGTTAAGAACGATATCAAGTGGAGTACCGTCATCAAGGAATGGCATATCTTCCTGTGGAAGAATACGAGAAACAACACCCTTGTTACCATGACGACCAGCCATCTTGTCACCTACTGAGAGTTTTCTCTTCTGTGCAATATAGCAACGTACAATCTTATTAACACCTGGGCTTAATTCATCACTGTTCTCTCTTGTAAACACTTCAACGTCAACAACAACGCCATATGCGCCATGAGGAACACGAAGAGATGTATCACGAACTTCTTTAGCTTTTTCGCCGAAGATAGCACGAAGAATTCTTTCTTCTGCAGTTGCTACATCTGTTTCACCCTTTGGTGTAACCTTACCAACAAGAATATCACCTGAATGAACCTCAGCACCAACGCGAATAATACCGTTTTCGTCAAGGTCTTTAAGAGCATCTTCACCTACGTTTGGAATGTCTCTTGTGATTTCTTCTGGTCCGAGTTTTGTATCGCGAGCTTCAGTTTCATATTCTTCAATATGAATTGAAGTATAAACATCATCGCGAACGAGTTTTTCATTAATAAGAACAGCGTCTTCGTAGTTATAACCTTCCCAAGTCATAAAGCCGATAAGAGCATTCTTACCAAGTGAAATTTCGCCGTTTGAAGTTGCAGGACCGTCAGCGATAACCTCGCCTGCCTCAACTTCCTGACCAATCTCAACGATTGGGCGCTGGTTGATACATGTACCTTGGTTTGAACGCATAAACTTAACAAGTTCATAAGTATCAACTTCACCATCAGCAGTTGTGATTGCGATTGTCTTAGCGTCCATCTGAGTAACTGTACCAGCACGTTTTGCAAGAACAACTGTACCTGAGTCAACAGCTGCCTTGTATTCCATACCAGTACCTACGATTGGAGAATCTGTTTTAAGAAGTGGAACTGCCTGACGCTGCATGTTTGAACCCATCAAAGCACGGTTAGCGTCGTCGTTTTCAAGGAATGGAATCATTGCAGTAGCAACTGAAACTACCATCTTTGGAGAAACGTCCATATAATCTGCTTCTGTTGTTGCAACTTCAAGGAAGTTATCTCTATGACGAGCAGTAAGTTTTGCATTAATGAACTTGCCGTTTTCATCAAGAGGTTCGTTTGCCTGAGCAACGATGTAGTTATCTTCAACATCGGCAGTCATATATTCAACTTCGTTAAGAACTGTACCTGTTTCTTTGTCAATTCTTCTGAATGGAGCTTCAATGAAACCGTACTTATTGATTCTTGAGAATGTTGCAAGGTATGAGATAAGACCGATGTTAGGACCTTCAGGAGTTTCGATAGGACACATTCTACCATAGTGAGAATAGTGAACGTCACGAACTTCGAAACCTGCACGGTCACGAGAAAGACCGCCAGGACCGAGTGCTGAAAGTCGTCTCTTATGTGTAAGTTCTGCAAGTGGGTTTGTCTGGTCCATGAACTGAGAAAGTGGAGATGAACCAAAGAACTCTTTAATTGCAGCCATAACAGGTCTGATATTGATAAGAGCTGCAGGAGTTACTTTATCTGGCTCCTGACTCTGAAGAGTCATTCTTTCTTTAACAACTCTTTCCATTCTTGCAAAACCGATTCTGAACTGATTCTGAAGAAGTTCACCAACTGAACGGATACGACGGTTACCAAGGTGGTCGATGTCGTCTGTCACGCCCACACCTGCAGCCAAGCCGTTAAGATAGTTGATTGATGCGAAAATATCTTCTTTGATAATGTGTTTTGGAATAAGGTCATCTGCACGAAGAGCCATTTCTTCAAGGAGTGCTTCTTTATCGTCGCCACATTTATCAAGAACTTCCATAAGAACTGTGAAACGCACCTTTTCATTGATACCGATTTCTTCAAGTTCTTCTGTTGTGAACATAGGAACATATTCTGCAATATCAACCATACCATTAGAGAATACTTTAATCTCTTTGCCGTCGATATCAAGAACAACAGTATCTACGCCTTCTTGTTCCATTCTGTATGCGAGTTCTTCGCTGATAACGTCGCCCGGCTCTGCCATAATTTCGCCTGTAAGGTTACTTACAACGATTTCTTTTGCTTTGAAACCTGCTACTCTTGAAGCAATACCGAGTTTCTTATTGTATTTATATCTGCCCACGCGTGACAAATCATAACGATGAGCATCAAAGAAAAGACCATTCAAATGAGCTTCTGCTGTTTCAAGTGCAGGTGGCTCACCTGGACGAAGTTTCTTGTAAACTTCGATAAGTGCCTGTTCTGTATTAACAGTTGTATCCTTATCAAGAGTTGCAATAATTCTATCGTCATTACCGAAGAAATCTAAAATTTCTGCATTTGAGCTAAGACCCAATGCACGAATGAATGTAGTGATATAAATCTTTCTGTTCTTATCTATTCTTACATAGAAAAGGTCATTCTGGTCAGTTTCATACTCAAGCCATGCACCACGGTTAGGAATTACAGTTGTTGTGTAAAGTTCCTTACCTGTTTTGTCATGAGTCATTCCGTAATATGCGCTTGGTGAACGCACAAGCTGTGAAATAATAACACGTTCTGCGCCATTAATCACGAATGTACCGCTATCTGTCATAAGCGGGAATTCGCCCATATAAACTTCGTTTTCTTTAACTTCGCCTGTTTCCTTGTTGAAAAGACGTGCAGTTACTCTGAGAGGTGCTGCATAAGTTGCATCTCTCTCTTTGCATTCTTTGACTGTGTACTTTGGCTTATCGTCCATACGATAATCCACAAAAGTCAATTCGAGGTTACCTGTGTAATCGGTGATAGCATCGATATCACGGAATACCTCTTTAAGTCCTGTTTCAAGGAACCACTTATAAGAGTTTTTCTGAACCTCAATAAGATTAGGCATCTGCATAACTTCATTGATTTTTGAGAAACTCATACGGGTGTTTCTGCCAAGTTTTACCGGTTTGACATTTACCATAGGGCTTAATCACTCTCCGTTCGTTTTTTTATTCCTGAGCCCCATACTATATACATAGTATATAAGGCGTGGAGATTACTAATTTTTACTGTGAGTTACACTTGCTTTTTAAGGTAAATTGTGGTACACTTTGTGTTGCACAAAATACTCCAGCGTATATAACTCCACTATAATAGCAATTTAGTATTATATACCTGTCAAGTCAAATTGTCAATACTAAATTCAGGAAATTTTTGTAAACATTTTCAAAGTGTAAATTAAAGGATGTTTCTATGGAAAATTATAAAAATCTTACCTCATCTGCAAAAGCAGTTGTAGTTTTCAAAAACATATTGAATGACAAGGGAATATCGGCTCTTATTAAATTGTTGGATTGTAAAATAGAAAACGAAAACGAGTTTCTGCATTATTATTCAGAATTTGTTTCTTCACTTTATGAAAAGACAGATGACTTGTGTCAATACATAAACACACTTTTACAGAATGACGAAAACATATATGTAAAGCAATCGGCAAAAGGCGATGTCTCCCCTTTTGTGCAGAGTGCAATTGAAAATGAGCTTGCATTTTTCGAAGAACTTTCAAAAGTAAAATGTGACGATTTGAAATCTATATATAATGGTATAGCGTTGCCTGAGTGGAGAAACAGTAATATTTCTGTCAAAGAAGAATACGAAAAGAAGATATCTGTAATCAGAACAACCGGTTACGGAATATACGCAACTCACAGAATGTTCTTATATAAAGATAGTGAGATTACACCTGTTAAATACCCCGACCCTCAACGACTTTCACAAATGAGTGGTTATGAGTTAGAAAGGCAAAAAGTCATTGACAACACAATGGCATTACTTCAGGGCAGACCTTGCAATAATGTGCTTTTGTATGGTGACGCAGGTAGCGGTAAAAGTAGTACAATCAAAGCAATTGTAAACGAATACTGGAAAATGGGACTTCGTCTTATTGAGATTAAGAAAAACCAGTTATACTCTTTACCTGACGTTATTGAGCAGTTAGCAGATAATCCACTTAAGTTTATTATTTTTATTGATGATTTGAGTTTTTCTACAAACGACAATGATTTTGGAGCGCTCAAAGCAATTCTCGAAGGTGGCGTTGCAGGCAAAACTGACAATCTTGTAATTTACGCTACAAGCAACCGTCGAAATCTTGTGAAAGAGAATTTTTCTGACCGTAACGGCGATGATATTCACCTTCAGGATACAATTCAGGAGATTATGAGTTTGTCTGCACGTTTCGGCTTAAAAATTACATTCTCAAAACCTGATAAAGATTTGTATTTATCTATTGTGGAAAATCTTTCTATGCAGTATAATATAAGTATTGACAAGAATGAGTTGTTTTTATCGGCAGAGGCATTTGCACTTCGCAACGGTGGCAGAAGTCCTCGCACCGCAAAGCAATTCATAGAATATCTTGCATCAAAAAGTGAATAACCTTGTTGGAGGTAAAATATGAGAAATTATAAGTATGATTGGGAAAATCCTGCAATTATCAAAAAGAATAAGGAAGATGGTCACGTTATCGCCTTTTCTTATGATAACGAGCAGGACGCATTAAACCGTACAGAGCCAAAATCTAAAATGACTCTTAACGGCACTTGGAAATTCCATTGGCAGAGAGGGTTAAACGACTGTCCTACTGACTTTTATAAAGACAGTTTTGACACATCTTTCTGGCGCGATATTACTGTACCGTCAGTATGGCAGATTGGTCAGGACACTGAAAGCTATCCTTACTATTATGCATCTACATACTGCCGTGCTATTAGCAGAAGCAAAAGTAAGATTCCAACAATTGACCACACAATGCAGGAAATCGGTATTTATGTAAGAGATTTCGATATGCCAGAGCATTTCGATGGTCAGGAAATCTTCTTGCACTTTGGTGCAGCAAAATCTGCTATCGAAGTTTATCTTAATGGCGAATATGTTGGCTATTCACAGGGCTCAATGACTCCTCACGAATTCGACATTACAAAATACGCTCGCAAGGGCTCAAACAGAGTTGCTGTTAAAGTTTATCGTTTCTCTGATGGTGCATACCTTGAAAATCAGGACATGTGGCTTCTTTGCGGTCTTTACAGAGAAGTTTATGTATTTGCAGAGCCAAAGAAATGCATTCGCGATTTCTTTATTACAACTGACCTTGATGCTGACTACAAAGACAGCAACACAAACCTTGAAATCAAAGTTAACAACTATGATAATAATGGTAGTGCAACTGTTAAGGCAGAAATTGTTGACGGCAGTGATAGAATTTTGCTCGGCGAAGCAGAATTTGACGGTAGTGCTACTCTCAATTTCAACAAGTTAATCGAAAATCCAAAGAAATGGTCTGCTGAAAGCCCATATCTTTATAAATTGCTTATAAGTATTACTGCAGACGGAAAAACAACTTACAAGTGCATTCGTTTTGGTTTCAAAAAAGTTGAAATCATTGGTGAAAAGTTCCTTTTCAATGGTAAACCATTAATGCTTCGTGGTGTTAACCGTCACGACTTTGACCCTGACAATGGTTGGGCAGTACCAAAGGAAAGATACCATCAGGACTTAAACTTTATGAAGAATGCGAATATTAACTCTATTCGTACTTCACACTACCCTGACGACCCATATTTCTATGAACTTTGTGACGAATACGGTTTCTATGTTATGGACGAATGCGACCTTGAAACTCATGGTGTTCGTAGAAAAGGTGTTCCTGGTAACAACCCAATGTGGACTGATGCCGTAGTTGACAGAATGGAAAGAATGGTACTTCGTGACAGAAACCACGCTTGCGTGTTTATGTGGTCTTTAGGTAACGAGGCAGGCGACGGCGATAACTTTATGGAAATGAAGAAAGCCGCACTCAAGCTTGACACAACTCGTCAATTCCACTATGAAGGCGACTTTAACTTTACAAAGAGTGATGTTATTTCAAGAATGTATCCTGTTGAAAGTGTTATGAAAAAACTTTGCAACAAAGAGCCAATTGAAATTACTCTTTATGACAATATTGCAAACGCACTTGCTGCTGACTCAAAGCCAATCAAAAAAGAAGATTACTGCAGACCAATTCTTCTTTGTGAATATGCTCACGCTATGGAAAATAGTCTTGGTAACTTCCAAGAATATATGGACGACTTTGAAGCACACGAGCATATGTGCGGTGGTTATATCTGGGACTTTGTTGACCAAGCAATTCGCAGAAAGACTCCAGAGGGCGACCAGTGGCTTTATGGTACTGACTTTGAGCCATTTGAGCCAGGCAGATACACACATCTTCCAAACACAACTGCTATGACAGGCAGTAACACATACTTTAACGCTAATGGTATTATTACAGCAGACAGAAAACCTCACCCATCATATTTTGAGGTTAAGAAGGTTTACTGTGAAATCAAGGTTAAAGAAAAAGACCTTAACAAAGGCGAATTCACTCTTATTAACAAGAAACTCTTTACTGACCTTGCAGACTTTGAATTCAAATGGAGTTTACAAGCAGAAGGCGTAGAAGTACAGAGTGGCGTTGTTGATATTAACTGTGGTCCCCTTTCAGAAATTGATTTCACAATTCCTTATGACCTTACTGCATTACCTGAAAAAGAATGTGTACTTATTATTTCATTCCTTAACAAAGAAGCACATCCTTGGTGCGATGCAGGTTATGAGCAGGGCTTTGACCAGTTTGTTGTTAAATCTGTTGAAGCAGAAGAAAAGAATTATGATGGTAATGTAACATTTGTTAAAAATGGTTCAGTTGTTACAGCACAGGGCGAGGATTTCTCAGTTACAATCAACGGTGGTAAGATTACATCACTTAAATACAATAATAAAGAGTATTTAAGAGCACCTGTTGCACCTAACTATTTCCGTGCACTTACTGACAACGACTTCTCAAATCTTAACTTTATTCCATTCTTGCTTCCATTCACACCATATCTTAACTGGCAGAGAGCAACAAAGAATGCAAAGGGCACAGTTAAGAGCGCAGAAAAGAATAACAAGGGTCAACTTGTAATCAATATTGATTGGAGTGTTCAATTCTTCTCTGGTGTTACAAGCGTGATTGTTGTAAATCCTGACGGTTCACTTGAAATTACACATACAGGTACACCAAAGGGACTTAATCTTACTCGTTTTGGTACAATGATGGGACTTCTTCGTGAATTCGACCAAGTTAAATGGTATGGTCGCGGTCCACAAGAAACATACTTTGACCGTAAGACTGGTGGTAAGATTACAATCCACGAAAAGAGCGTTGCAGACCTTGAGCATCACTATATGCGACCACAAGAAAATGGTAACCGTACAGATGTTAGATGGGTTGAAATTAGAAACAAAGAAAACCAAGGTCTTCGTTTTGAGGCAATGGGCGAAACACCAATTTGCTTCAGTGCATGGCACTACACACAAGACCAGTTGCATATGGCTAAGCATATTCACGAATTACCACATTATGACATTACAACATTTAATGTTGACTTAAATCAAATCGGTGTTGGTGGCGATATGCCGGGCGACGCTCAGGTTCGTGAAAAGTATAAGATGAAACCAAATAAGGAATATACTTATACATTCAGAATTTCACCAATTAAGTAAGTGCAAAATTCAAAATGCAAAGCGCAAAATGATAAAACGGACAGATTGAAAATCTGTCCGTTTTTGTTATATCTTTTTTTGAGATTCTTCGTTACGCTTAGAATGACTCCTTAAATAAAATTGAATTATTTTTTCGCTAGACAATCTTGCCGACGCGAAGCTGTATCAGGTATACCGCGAGTTGAGAGCGAGGAAGTATTGCGGAAAAAGAATCAAATTTTAACTATAGCTATGGTTTCTACTTCAACAAGTACATCTTTAGGAAGTTGCTTTGCTGCTACGCATGAGCGTGCAGGTTTGCTTGTGAAATACTCTGCATAGATTGTGTTAAACGCTGCGAAGTCTTCCATATTTTTAAGGAAGCAAGTTGTTTTTACAACATTCTCAAGGTCGCTACCTGATGCTTCGAGAAGATTTTTGATATTCTCGCAAACTTGTTTTGTCTGCTCTTCAATTGTAACTGCCTCGATTTCGCCATTTGCAGGGTTAATTGCAATTTGTCCTGATGTGAAAACAAAATCCCCTACTACCTTTGCCTGTGAATATGGTCCGATTGCAGCAGGTGCTTTATCTGTACTGATTGTTTTAATCATAATAATTCTCCTTATACTAACTTGTAACCCTGAGAGGTCAATTCATTTCTAATTAATTCAATATGGTCAAAGTTTCTTGTTTCAAGCAAGATTCTCAAGAAGCAACCATTGATTTCTGAATTTTCTGAGGCCCTTTCGTGGTGGATTGAAATAACATTACCACCAAGGTCAGCAATAATATTTGAAACACCTTTAAGCTGACCAGGTTTGTCAACAAGCTCGATTGTAAGTGAATATGTACGACCTGATGTAAGCAAACCACGCTTGATTACACGAGAAAGAATTGTAACATCAATGTTACCTCCTGAAACAAGGCAGACAACTTTTTTGCCCTTAACATCGATTTTATTGAACATTACCGCTGCAACTGAAACTGCGCCTGCGCCCTCAGTAACAAGTTTTTGTTGCTCGATAAGTGTTAAAATTGCAGTTGCGATTTCGTCGTCAGAAACTGTTACAACTTCGTCAACATATTTTTTTACATATTCAAATGTATTAGCACCCGGCTCTTTAACTGCGATACCGTCGGCAATAGTTGATACATTGTCAAGACGCTCAATTTTATCGTCTTTAATTGAGTTATACATACTTGGTGCGCCTTTTGCCTGAACACCATAAACCTTAACCTTAGGATTAAGTGCTTTAATCGCAAATGAAACACCGCTTATAAGTCCGCCACCACCAACTGGCACAACAACTGCGTCAGCGTCAGCAATCTGGTCAAGAATTTCAAGACCGATTGTACCCTGACCTGCAATAACATCGTCATCGTCAAATGGGTGTACGAAAGTATAACCCTTTTCGTCTCTTAACTGTAAGGCCTTATTATACGCATCATCATAAACGCCTTCAACAAGGCAAATATCTGCGCCGTAGCTTTTTGTTGCTTCAACCTTTGAAATTGGAGCACCGTCAGGAAGACAGATAAGTGATTTAATGCCATTCTTTGTTGCAGCAAGAGCCACACCTTGAGCGTGGTTACCAGCAGAACAAGCAATAACGCCTTTCTCTTTTTCTTCTGCAGACAATTGACTGATTTTATATGCCGCACCACGAACTTTGAATGAGCCCGTTACCTGAAGATTTTCTGTTTTAAGATAAACCTCGCAATCAGGGTTGATTTTTGGTGCATAAATCATATCTGTTTTACGGATTATATCCTTTAATACGAATGATGCGTGATAAATTTTATCGAGTGTTACCATAATATTACTTCTTTCAACAAAAGATTAGAGTTATTCTATCATATTAAAGTTATGAATTGCAATAGGGAAATAGAAAAAAATACGACGGGAGCAAGCCCCCGCCCTACTATTACCATTCAATTGTTTCGTTGTAATCGTCGTAGCCGTAGTTACCTGCGGTGTTTTTGAGAAGTTCAAACAAATCAACTTTTTCGCCATATGGGTCTTTAACTGTGATTTTTTTAAGAATTGGTCGAATTCTCTTTAAGAATGCGATAAACACATCCCCTTCTGGTGTGCCCTCGTTATATGTCTGATTACCACGGAAAATATTTCGTACAAGCACTGTTGCAAAATCGATAAGTTTAACTTTTCGTATACTCTTATCACACTTGATAAAAAGTATTTTTGCAAGAGTACCAAGTTTTACTGAGCAAAGAAGCTTACCTACCATACGAAGTGCAAAAACAAGCCCTTTACTCTCTTTAATATGGAATTTTCTCATTGCTCTTGTGGTATCGTCACGAAGGTCAAGAAGAATATTTCTAATCATAGCGTCAAATACGCTTGTTAAATATTCTTTGCATGTCATACCCTTTGTATCGTAATCAAAGTCAGGTGTAGGAATACTCTCGATTTCTGCCTTGTTTTCGTGGAGATTTACGAGACGAATAATTGATGGGTCTGCAATAATTGAACCGGTTGTAACATCAAAGAACTTATTACCTTTTTCTGTTACAAATTCGTTGATGCTCTGATTATGCATATGACCTGTAAATACAAGATGCACACCCTCGTCTGCAAGAAGTGTTGCAACACTCTTGTAGTCATACATAAGTGCAGACTTGATAATTGAGAAAAGTGGCTGAATTGGAAGCACAGGGTAATGACAGATTGCAAACATTGTCTGATTGTCTTCACGGGCTTCTTTAGCTTGTTTCTTAACCCATTCAACTTGTTTTTCGGTCAAACTAAACTGACCATTTGTCTTAATATCTGCATTGATTGCGAGAAGTCGTACATTTTCACTTAACTGTGCAACATAAGAAAGGTGTTCTTCGTCAACTGCGATTGCGTTACTGAATCCGAAATCATTATAAAGTCCTATAAGCTCTTCTTTCTTTGTTGACTCCGGCATATATCTGCCATTTTCACCAAATGCAAATGGGTCGTTTTTCCAGTCATGGTCTGCGGTAATAAGATACACTTTTTTACCCTTTGCCTTAATATCATAAAGAAGTTTTATAAACTTTTCGTGACTTTTCTTTTCACCGTTCTGTGTTAAGTCACCAACAATAATAACTGTATCGGCTAAATCAGTTTCACCTAAATATTTGAAAACTGCATTATTTATGCTTTCGGTTTCCGCAAAGCATTTCTGCTCATAATGCATAAAGTCGTCATAAGCAGGACCACTACAACCCAAATCTGTATCAAAAAAATGTGGGTCAGTTAAAACTAAAAATTTGAAACTCATAATATCTCCTATAAAGAAGACCTACATATATATGTAGGTCTTTGCTTGTTTTATTCTACTACTAATCCTTCAGATTCACGTTTTGCCTGAAGTTGTGCAATCATATCTTTCTTCTCTTTACCAGCAATCTTGTAGAAGAACATTGGGATTGAGCAGAGAAGCATACTGATACCCGGTACGATTGAAACAAGTGAGAACATTGCAAATCTCATTTCAGGTGGCATATCAAGTGCAGATACAACTGATGTTGAACTGAGCATCTGTGCAGGGTCAAGACCGATTACCATATACATAATAACGATACCTGATGTTGCAAATGCATTACCGATTTTGTTAATAAAGCCCTGACAAGCAGCACCAAGAGCATTATCACGGAAGCCAGTTTTAAGTTCCATAAAGTCAAGACAGTCACCAATCATCGCAAGTGAAACTGTATTGATAACACCAAGTGGAATACAAGAAATAACGATAAATGGAATACAAGCGTAAAGGTTCATTGTAAACCAACCAACAATTGTTGTAACAATGCTTGCTACAAAACCTGCAAGACAAGTTACGATAACGAGCTTCTTATAGTCAAACTTTTTCATAAGTTTTGGCATAAAGAGTGTTGCACCGAAAAGACCTACGATTGAACTAATCTGGAAAACTGTTTTAACAGTTGAAATACTACCTTCAATAGCCGCTATTCTTTCTGCCTCAGTTGCAAGAGTTGCAAGGTCAGGACCTATGTAGAATGAGTAACGAGCAACGTGAATAGCCGCTGCAGACACCATATAACGACCGCTTGAAAGAACGCCCATTAAAAGAACAAGTACGAGTGGTTTGCACTTGAATACACGAGCAAGTTGTGATGGCTCACCTTTTTGACGCTTACGAACAGGCATTTTAACGTGTTCTTTAACACCTGTGCATGCACGTGAGTACATAATTATACCAAGGCCAACTGTTACAATTGCCATAATGAGATATTTTCTTTTTTGTACCATAAGTGGGTCAGGAGCAACTTCTTGACCTTTAACCCATGCCATAATAATAAGACCAACTACAAGGAAAAGCACTTCAGGTACTGCAGAACCTATCGAGTTGTAAATCTTACTTACAGAGATAACCGAACTACGTTCTTCTGAATCAGGTGTCATAACATTTGGAAGTCCCCAGAATGAAACGTCACCAATTGTGTAAATCATACCCCAAGCAACATAAACGATTGCTGAATAAATCATCATTTCTGTTTTGCCGAGATTAGGGCTTAAATACATAAGCAAGGTTACAACTGCAATAGGAACCAATGCAAATCTGATAAACGGAAGCATTTTTCCACTTTTAAGATTACTTCTGTCAACAATCATACCCATAAGTGGGTCATTGATTGCATCCCAAACACGTGCTAAAAGCATAAGCAAAAGCACGAACATAGGTGTTAACTGCAAAACATTAAGATAGTAGTCACTTATGTAGCTTGACATAAGTGCATAAATCATACCCTGACCTAAACCCGCAACGCAGAACGCGGTCATTTCTTTTTTCTGAACATATTTTTTCTGTTCCATTTTTTCACCTTAATCCATTAATAATGTACTTGCAAATGTAAACTGTGCTGCATAATATAAAATATGATTTATAAGCACATTTGCTTTTGTGTTGCCACCCTCTTTGAAATAGATGTTTGAAAGCACTAAATCAGAAAGTGTAAACAATACTGAACCTGCAATAAGAGTAATAAACTCTTTATTTGCACCACAGAAAAGCACACCGTTTATTGCTGCAAACATAGTACATGACAAGAAAATTGCATAAACACCTGTTATTTTCTTAAATCTGCCATATTTTAAACCCATTGGTTTTTCTAAAGCGAGAGTGCATACCATAAAGATTACTGACGCCAACAATGTTGCAGGTACATACCACCATTTCATTTCTGCATATTCACTGAAGATTGCAGGAATAAAGAAGATATGACCCATAATGAAGCACATAAATCCTGCGTATGTATAAATATGTTGGTGTTGCTTATAAACATATTTCAAATCAAGCCAAATGTCGCCCATCAAACTAAATATGAAACCTAAAATCATAAGCACGCCGTATTCAAAGTGTTCTCTATTCATTGCGAATGCAACAAAAGCCGTTGCAATAAAGCAAGCAGATGCCAATGCTTTTACAAACATTGCTTTAAGTCCGCCAACCTGTACTCTCAAAACAAGGAATACCATTGTTACAATAGCACCAACAGTAACAACACCAGCAAATAAGTTAGTCAGCATATAAATCCCCTACCTATCTAAATTTTCCCATAAAGAAATTATACCAATAATTGCACCTTAATGCAACTATCAGTATAACCAAAAATTAGTTCTGTTTTTTGACAATGCCGTATTCGTCATAAAGCCGATAATAAGGACATTGATAGTTTGAGGATGTTAAAAAGCGTACCATTTCATCTTCGTCAAGATTTATGTCACAGCAGTATTCTTCAAGCTCGTCGTCATAGTAGTAATTTACACAAGATTCGCAATTTGTTTTTGCCATATAATTACCTCGTTTCGTTGATATGATTATTTTATCATAATAAAAAAGAAAAGACAAGTTTTTCAACTCGTCTAAAAAAAGAAAAAGCATCGCAAATGCGATGCTTTTTCTATGGTGACCCGGACGGGAATCGAATTATAGACTCACAATGCGAATGAGGGATTCGCATTGTGCTCTTCGCTAAAAACGATATACTATATCGTTTTCTTAACGCTCAGACCCTCGCGGGTTCGATTCATTTTAAAATAAGTAAAAAAATAACAGTCCAACCTGTGGACTGTTACTCTATGGTGACCCGGACGGGAATCGAACCCGTGTTACCGCCGTGAAAGGGCGGTGTCTTAACCGCTTGACCACCGGGCCAAATATTGGTAGCGGCAACGGGACTTGAACCTGTGACCTTCCGGGTATGAACCGGACGCTCTAGCCAACTAAGCTATGCCGCCATGTAGCCGCCGTTTTGACGGCTTGATTATTATAATATAAGAGTTTTGTTTTGTCAACAACTTTTTACAAATATTTTTAACTTTTTTCAAAAAAATATTTATGCATTAAAAATAAGGGCGATTCTTGAATCGCCCCTACAAAATCATTTTTCACTTTTTATTTTTGCGATAGATTTATCTAAACTGTTATTGGTAATGACAGATTGTGATTTTTCACGAATATTATCATACGCAAAAATCCACAATTCTTTATATTCTTTTAATCCAATCATTCTTATTGTTATAACATCTTTACCATCATCAATAGTGAAAGCTTTCCACATTAACGGACAGTATTTCCAACCAAAAACTTTTGCTTCTGTAACTCCTGACCAATATATTGTTTTTTGCTCACGACCACCATTATAAACACAAGTTATTTTATCATCATCAACAACATAATAGCTATTCCAATCTTTTTTTGCCTTAAATATAGCATAAATGTTAAGGAAAAGAATTGGAGCCACAGCTACAACACCGCTTGTCGGGTGATAGATTTTCCATAATATTTGTTCAACCAATAACAATATTAAAAATGTTGTTGTAACAATCGGCTCAACATTATTCGGCTGATATTTCTTCATACAATTCTCCCCTACATACTTTATATACTTGTCGTAATTATCTAATTTGATTTCCACTGACCTTAAATCAAATATAGCACTAAATTTATAAAAAGTCAAACGAAAAGGGCGATTCTTGAATCGCCCCTACATTATATATTTTATTTTCTTTCCATTAATGTAACCATAACTGCCTTTTGTGCATGAAGGCGGTTTTCTGCTTCGTCGAAAATCATATCAGCATATGATTCGAAAACTTCTTCTGTGATTTCTTCGCCACGGTGTGCAGGAAGACAATGCTGAACCATACAACCTGGGTTTGCTGCCTCAAGAGTTTTATTATTAATCTGATAAATACCTTCAAATACTTTCTTTCTGTAAATGAACTCTTCTTCCTGTCCCATTGATGCCCATACGTCAGTAAAAATTACATCTGCACCCGCGCTTGCTTCAATTGGGTCACGGTAAAGACCGAAATTGCCATTATCTTTTGCAAACTCAAGCACACGTTTATCAGGGTCAAATCCTTCTGGACAAGCAACTGTAACATCCATACCCATTTTAAGACCGCCAACGATAAGTGAGTTTGCCATATTGTTACCATCGCCGATATATGTCATTTTAAGTCCATCAAGATGACCTTTATGTTCACGTACTGTCATAAGGTCTGCAAGAACCTGACAAGGATGGCAGAAATCTGTAAGTCCGTTAATAATTGGAATAGAACCATATTTTGCAAGGTCTTCAACTTCTTTTTGCTCAAAAGTTCTAATCATAATACCGTCAAGGTAGCGTGAAAGTACGCGAGCGGTATCTTGAATTGGCTCGCCACGACCAATCTGCAAGTCACGGTCTGAAAGGAAAAGTGCCTGTCCACCTAACTGATACATACCTGTTTCAAATGAAACACGAGTACGAGTTGACGATTTCTGGAAAATCATACCAAGAGTCTGACCTGCAAGACGATGATGTGTAATATGATTTTTATTTTCATATTTCAACTGGTCAGCAAGATTAAGAATATCTGTAATCTCTTCAGTTGAAAGTGAGAGCATACTTAAAAGATGTTTCATTGTTTAGTCCTCCAAGAAAGATTTAAGAATGTTAAGTCCTTTATCAATTTCGTCTTTGGTAATTACCAAAGGTGGTAACATACGAAGCTTTGTTTTAGCTGTGAGGATTAAAAGTCCGTTTTCACTGCATTTTTTTGCGATTTCACCTGCATTCTTTGTCTTAAGCTCAATACCAAGCATAAGACCAAGACCTGTAACGGATTTCACCTCATCTATTTCCGCAAGTTTGCTTCTTATATATTCGCCTTTTTCTGCAACTTCATTCATAAAGTCATCAGTTAGACATTCAAGAATATATTTAGCACCTGCACAAGCAACTGGATTGCCCCCGAAAGTTGTGCCGTGAGTACCTGCAGTTAATATATTAGCACATTTTTCGGTACAAAGGCAAGCCCCCATTGGAAGACCGTTGCCGATTCCTTTTGCACTTGTCACAACATCAGGAGAAATACCCGCATGCTCATAAGCGAAAAGTTTACCTGTTCTACCCATACCTGTCTGCACTTCATCAATTATTAAAAGAATATCTTTTTCTTTGCAAACTTTTTCAACCGTTTTAAGGAAGTCAAAATCAGTTGGCACCACTCCGCCTTCGCCTTGTACAATTTCAAGAACAATTGCACAAACTGTATCGTCTGCCATTTCTAAAAATTGCTCAGTATTTCCTGATTCGCAATACTTAAAGCCCTGAACAAACGGGTCAAAGAATTTGTGATAATGGTCTTGTCCTGTAGCAGTAATTGTAGCCATTGTTCTGCCGTGGAAAGAATTCACAAGAGTGATTATATTGTAACGGTTTTCGCCATATTTATCAAAACTATATTTGCGGGCAAGTTTAATTGCACATTCATTTGCTTCTGCACCAGAATTACAAAGGAAAACACGATTAAATCCGCTTTTCTGTGTGAGCATTTCTGCATACTCTGCAACAGTACTGTTATAGTAAAGGTTTGATGTGTGTTGAACCTTACCGAGTTGCTCTGTTACGGCATTAATCCAGCCCTTGTTGTTATAGCCCAATGAGTTTACGCCGATACCTGAGCCGAAGTCGATAACCTCATTACCCTCGCTATCAATAAATGTTGCACCATTGCCTTTTTCAATTGAAACAGGGAAATGAGCATATGTAGGCATTAAACTATTATCTGCCTGAGATTTAATTAATTCAAGATTCATTTTAAGACCTTCTTATAAAAACATAGTGCCGATACCGCTATCAGTAAGCATTTCAATAAGTATAGAATGTGGAATTCTACCATCAATAATATGCGTACGCTTAACACCACGACGAACTGCTTCAACACAACAATCGATTTTTGGAATCATACCGCCTTTGATAATTCCCTGACTTTTAAGTTGTGGCACTTCGCTTACTTTTACAACGTGAATAAGTGTATCTTCGTCATCTTTATCTTTCAAAAGTCCACGGACATCTGTCATAAGAAGTAACTTTTCTGCACCTAATGCTGCTGCGATTTTTGCCGCCGCAATATCTGCATTAATATTGAAAACTTCTCCGTTTTCGCCGCCACCTACTGTTGAAATTACAGGAATATAATGTTGGTCAAGAATTCCGTTAAGTAGTGTTGTATCAACATCAACAATATCGCCAACAAAACCGATATCTTTTTCTACTTTCTGCGCTTTAATCATACCGTCATCAAGTCCGCAGATGCCAATTGCATGACCGCCGTGATGATGAAGAAGATGCACAAGGCGTTTATTAACCTTACCTGCAAGCACCATCTGTACAACATCGATTGTTTCTTCATCAGTATAGCGAAGTCCATCAACAAACTTGGACTCTTTACCAATTTTGTTAAGCATTTCGTTGATTTCAGGTCCACCTCCGTGAACAAGAACAACATTAACGCCAACTGAGCGAAGAAGAACGATGTCAGTCATAACTGCATCTTGTAAATCCTCGTTAATCATAGCGTTGCCGCCATATTTAATAACAACTGTTTTATTGTGATAATGCTGAATGTAAGGAAGCGCCTGAACGAGCACTTCACTACGGTCAGCGTGTGTAAGTTTTGAAATGTCCATAATATCCTCCGGATAAGTGCAAAATGTATAACCAAGAAATTACATAATTTTCAAGAGTGCGTGCAGTTTATGCTTTTCGCACGGCGAAGCGTATCAGGTATACGTGAGTTGCCGTGTGAAAAGTGCAAAATGTACGTGCTATTGAAAATTAGGTTCTGTAGTCGCCGTTGATTTTAACATATTCATATGTTAGGTCGCAACCGTATGCAGTTGCATTGTAGTCGCCATCGTTGAGAGAAACTATAATATATACTTCGTCTTCAATAAGAACTTGTTTTGCTATTTCTTCAGAAAATTCTATACCTGCGCCGTCTTTACAAACTGCGATTTCTCCGCCTTTTGACTTGAATGAAACATCAACCTTATTTACATTAATATCTACACCTGCATAACCAAGTGCACAAAGGATTCGTCCCCAGTTAGCGTCTGCACCAAACATAGCAGCTTTTACAAGGGATGAGCAAATAACGCTCTTTGCGCAAACTTTTGCAATTCCTTTTGTTTTTCCACCACTTACCTGACATTCAACGAGTTTTGTTGCACCCTCGCCGTCTTTTGCCATAAGCTTAACAAGTTTTTCGCAGATTGCATTAAGAGCAGAAACGAATGAAAAATAATCGTCATTTTCTGTTTCAATTCTTGTATTTCCACAAAGACCTGATGCAAGCACTGCAACAGTATCGTTTGTTGATGTATCACCATCAACTGACAACATATTGAAACTATCTTTAACAACTTCTAAAAGTGCTTTTTTGAGCATTTCACTTGAGATATTTGCGTCAGTTGTGATAAATCCAAGCATTGTTGCCATATTAGGATGAATCATACCGCTACCTTTTGAAATTGCACCGATTTTACATTCTTTTCCATCAAGAGTGAAAGTAACTGCAAACTCTTTTTTTACTGTATCGGTTGTCATAATTGCTTGTGCGGCAGAGTCAGAACCGTCTTCACTTAATTCTGCAACAAGTTGTGCCATACCATTCTTAATCGGTTCAATATTAATTGGTTGACCGATAACGCCTGTTGATGCAACAACAAAATCAGTTGATTTAAGGTTTGTTGCTTTTGCTACAATTTCGCACATCATCTGGGCTTTTTCAATACCATCCGCATTACAAGTGTTAGCAATACCGCTATTGCAGATTACACCATATGCTTTGCCGTCTGCGATGTTATTTCTTGTAACTGTAATTGGAGCACCATAAACAAGGTTTTGTGTATAAACCGCTGCCGCGTCACACTCAGTTTCACAAAGAATAAGTGCTAAATCTTTTTTAGTTTTATTTTTACGAATTCCGCAATGAATACCACTTGCTTTGAATCCTTTTGGTGCAGTAACACCACCATTTATAAATTGCATATTATTCACCAAATCTTATACATTTAATTGATATTTAGGGTCTAATCCCATTTTAACATTCAGACATTGTTAAATATAAAGAAAGTATTGACGAAAACGGATTTATCGCAGGTAACAAAATGGGTGAAATGGACTCAATGGAAGTTACAGTCTGTGGTAATGAAGACAGAATTTTGCTTATCGCAAGATATG
>JAGBSJ010000025.1 GCA_017631955.1 Clostridia bacterium | reverse complement strand
GTTTATTCCCTACTGCCTATTATCTTGATGGTACAAGAGATATTGAGGAATCTGAATACAAAACAAAAGTTTATGAAGATAATGGCTATACTCTTTATAAGAACAATTACACAATGCCGTTTATGTATACTGTGAGCAACAATATTCTTGACTGGAGCCCGTTTGACTATGTTGTTTCAATAGATTGCCAGAATAGTGCATTTAAAGCGTTAACAGGTACTGATGAATTAGTTCTCTCGTATAATACAAACACTAACTTTACTTATGAAAACTGTGAAAGAATTTCTTATGTTGAAACAATGAAACATTATTATGAGCACGATGGCTCAAAAATGAGTGAGGGAATGGAAGAGTATTATCGGGAACTTGAAAATAAAATGAAATATTTTGCATTCAAAATACACGATTTATCAAAGCCCGCTTATGTAACCTACGAAAGTATCGCAACAGAAGACGGTCACTTGTTTATGTATGTGAACACAGATGAGTTTACATCAATGACTGTTAAGGTTAACGGAAAAATAAGAGAGTGTTTCCTTTACGGTGTTGGTGAAAACAGAACTTATGACTTTGGTGAGGTTAAAGCAGGTGATGTGGCGACAATTACTATTGGTGGTCACCTTGATACTTCAGCGGAACAGTATGGTAATGGTAATGTTTACGCTGTTCAAGAGAATGCTTTTAGTGCGATTTGTTTTACTGTAAATAATGAAAAGTTTAAAGCAGGATATAATAAACTTGACGCTATGAGTGACACAGAGTTACTTGAATTTGAAGACACTTATGTAAAAGCAAAGGTTACAAGCTATAGTGACGGTGCGCTTTATATTCCGACAACTTATGACGAGGGTTGGAAAATCTTTATTGATGGTCAACAAGTTGGTTTATATGAGCATCAGAGTCATATTCTTATGACTGCTATTACTAAGGGCGAACATATTGTTGAAATGAAATATTGCCCTGTGGGGTTTGTGCCGGGTGCGGTAATCACAGGCGTGAGCGTAGCAATTCTTATTGCTTGGGCGGTAATCTCGACAAAACGCTCGAAAAAAGAAGAAATGTGTGCTACAATAGATGAAACTAGTGCGAATGAGGAGTAATTTATGGATTATTTGCTTATACCAAAACTTTTTATAACATTTTTTGTATTCCTTATGGGTATTTGTATCGGCAGTTTTCTTAATGTGCTTATTTACAGATTACCAAAAGGCGAAAATGTTACAACTACAAACAGTCATTGTATGAGTTGCAATCATCGACTTTATGCGAAAGATTTATTCCCGCTTTTCAGTTGGATTTTTCTTGGCGGTAAATGCCGTTATTGCAAAGCAAAAATTTCTGTGCAGTACCCAATAGTCGAAGCAATCAACGGTATAATGTATTCGCTTATATTCTGGTTTGTTTGTGATGCAAAGCCATCTCTGGCACTTGTGGGTTATTGTGTGGCTTTCTCTGCATTACTTGTAACAACTGTTATTGACTGGCGCACAATGGAAATCCCCGATTCAATGTGGATTACGATTTTTGTAGGTGGCGCATTCGTTTACATAAACGAGCTTATTAAAGAGGGCTTTGAATTACATTGCCTTATTGAGCGTGTAATCGGCATCTTTGCCGCAAGTGGAGTTCTTTTCATTCTTGCTGTAATCACAAAAGGCGGAATGGGTGGCGGCGACATTAAACTTATGGCTGCCTGCGGATTCTTGCTTGGTTGGAAAGTAGTTTTACTTTCACTTGTTATGGGCGGATTTATCGGTACACTTTATCTTATCTTTATGGCAATCAAAAACAAAGGTAAAGTGCCAAGAAAAGTACCATTTGAACCACATCGTTCACTTGCAGTTGTAATCTGTATGTTCTGTGGCAGTCAGATTATCGATTGGTATTTAGTGCTTTGCGGAATTGTTTCGCATCATAATCATATTCATTGATAAACAGGCGAGAGCTTCGGCTCTCGCTTATTTTTTAACAAACTATTAATTTTTAAAAACTATCTTGCATTATTTAGTAGTATGTGATATTATAATAGTGTAATAATAAAAATAAGGAGGGCAGGATATGAATACACAGTTCAAAAAAGGCGTGTTGGAGCTTTGTGCTTTAACGGTTTTGCTGAAAGAAGACCGCTATGGTTACGAACTTGCCGATATGCTTGGCAAAAAGATGGAAATATCTGAGGGCTCGGTTTACCCGATGCTTAAAAGATTGCAGAGCGATGGGTATTTTGACTCATACTTAAAAGAGTCGCCAAATGGTCCTGCAAGAAAATATTATAGAATTACACTTAAAGGTCGCGACAGACAAAAACTTTTGCAAGACCAATGGAGTGAATTCGCAAGTCAGGTAAACTCATTTTTTGAGGGGGTAACAAAATGAACAAAGTCGATTTTTTGAATGAATTATATTATTATCTTTCGCCACTACCAAAAGAAGAGCGCAACGAAATTCTTGAGGATTTTCGTGCCCACTTCCGCGAAGGCGAGGCAGCAGGTAAAACTCAAGGGCAAATCTGCCAAGAGCTTGGCTCTCCATTTGAATGTGCAAAACAGTATGTGGGCGATGCAATAACTCAGAAAAGAGTTGAGCCGAAAAAGGGCATAAAGCACAATAAAACATTCTGGACAGTAGCACTCATCTGGAACATTATTCAGGCGGTTATTTCAATTCCACTTACATTAGGATTGTTTATTGCATCCGCTTTAATGACAGTATTCTTCTGTTTTGTAGTGCCTGCAATCAGTTCAGTTGCATTTCTCGTGTTCGCAATTTCTTCAACTCTTACAGTATTTTTACTTGGAGTAATCACTCTTTTGTGGGCAGCAGTAGAAATTAAAGAATGTATTCGTATGATTAACAAATAAGTAAGGAGAGATTTATATGAAAAAAGCACTTATATCAGTTGTAATACTTTTTGTGATTTCGCTCTTTACGGCAATTGTCAGTTTTGCAGTTTGCGGTGGCGAACTTATAAAAACAGGTATTGAATACGGCGTGGAGCAGTATCGCGAATACAAATCAACCGGCGAAAATGATATTACAGATATTATTGAAAATTTAGAATCAAAGGTATATAATTAAATTATTAAATATAGGAGGAACTAAAAATGTTCAAAGAAAAGAAATTATATAAGAGTACAGATAAGAAAATCAGCGGTGTTTGTGCAGGTTTTGCAGAATTTTTTGAAATCGACCCAACAATTGTGAGAGTTGTTTATGCTTTAGTAACATTCTTCACATTAGGTCTTGTAGGCGTTGTAGTTTATGCAATTCTTGCATTTGTAATGCCAGAGCGCCCATTCCCAGAATATCAGTACAACGAATTCGAAGAAAACAAAACAGACGATAATCAGTAATTCCTATGGCAGAGATATTTGAATTTTCAAACAAGTCGTCAAAAGAAATCGAAGATTTAATGGAACGTCTTTCTGATGAATATGACGATTTAGAAGACCAACTTTTAGACCTTGAAGATTTCGTGCCAGATAAAGACGACAAAAAAGAATATGCCTTATGGCAAGAAGAATACGAATTTATTGAAAATCGTATGGCAGAAATCGAAAAAGAGTATGATGAACTCCAGAAAAGGAAATTATGAATATAAATTTTCAAAACAACACTTATCATAAACAAATTAAAATTATTTGCGATGGCAGAGAATACATATTGAACAAAGGTGCTATGCAGACAGTTTTCACAAATTCCAATCATATTCATCTTGTAGTACTTGTTTCTGATAAAAACCGTGTAATATTAAATTGGCTTTTCATATTGCTTGATGGCTTTATTGATGGCGATAGTGTGTTAAACATGTTGAAATGTAATGCAGAATATGACTTGTATTTTCCCGAAAACTGCGTGTGTGAAACAATCAGCATTGAAGGTCTCGAAGTCAGAGATACTGACCAGTGCACATACGACTCGGTGTATTTGCAAAACAACAACTTGATTATTACTCGTTACCGATATTTTTTGAAAGAATGGAAAAAACAAAAAAGAAAGGCGATGTTTTATCATCTTGTTGTTACTTCCGCTTTGCCTGTTTTACTTTTTCTTTTAGGTTGGTTTTTCAGTCGTGGCGATATATGGGCTTTGGTTGTTGCAATTCTCAACTTGTCAGTTTTTTCGATACCAAGTTGGATAAGAGCAACAAGACTTAAAAGATTTTATAGTGATGATAACGCACAGGAACTTTTAATTATGGAAGATATGATGTTAAGACGAAATAACGGAAATCCTGTTTTTAACGAGCCAACAGATTTTATTGGTAAGAAAATATATAAAATTCTTGATAAATATTTTGGAAATAAAAATCAACCATAAAAATCAACAGTCAGTTCAATATTGGGTATTGAATTGGCTGTTTTATATTGTTATAATTATACTAATGGAAAAATTTAGGGAAGTGATTTTATGTCAAAAGAATTACCAAGAACTTATAAAAGCTTTACAGAATGGTCTGAAAAATCAAAACAGACCGAATACACAGAAGAAACTCCACTTTTAGCAGAAGACGGAACACTCCTTGCTAAAGGTTGGGCAAGGCACAATGTGTTCACTTATAATCGCGACCATTCAAAACCAAACTGGCGTAAAAAAGAATGGGATTTTTATGTAATCAGAAACAAAGATTATGTTGTTGATTTAAGCTTTGCAAATATCTCTATTGGTGGTTATGTAAGTGCAAAACTTACTGACATTAAAAACAAATGTGTAATAGCAGATGCAAACTACATTTATGTTGGCGGTGCAAACAAATATATTCTTCCACCAAAAGGCGATGTGCCAAACACCTTTAAGGGAAATGTAAGACAGGCGCAATTCGTGTTCGATACTCACGAAACATACAGAACTCTTTGGTTTAGAGCACCTGTTAAAGATAAAATTGTTGAGTGCGAGTTCCATATGGACATTATGCCAGGGCTTGAAAATATCACAACTGTTCTTCCTTTCGAAAATCAGCCAACAAGATACTTTATGACAACAAAACAGAATTGTATGCCTTGTGGTGGTACATATAAATTCGGCGACGAAGTTTATGAATTTTCAAAAGAAGATACTTTCTGCTATATGGACTGGGGTCGTGTAAATACACCTCATAAACTTGTGTGGTACTGGGGTAATGGTTCACAATACATTTATGACGAAGACGGCACAAAGCATCTTTTCGGTTTTGAAATTACTTGGGCAATCGGTGACGAGAGTAATGCTACTGAAACTTGTCTTTTCTGGGATGGTAAAGCTCATAAAATCGGTGCGGTTGACGTAGAAAAATTCCCTAAAGACAGATATATGGAAGAGTGGAAAATTATTTCTGAAGACGGAAGATTTAATCTTACCCTTACTCCTACTTTTGATAATGTAACTGACCTGAATGTGGCAAATATTGCTAGAATGCTTTGCCATCAGGTAAACGGCGTATGGAATGGTACAGTAACACTTGACGACGGCAAGGTAGTTGAAATCAAAGACTTGCCTTCATGGTGTGAATACGTTGAAAATAAGTGGTAAACAGTTTGCGGAGGATTTTTTGTCCTCCGTTTTCTGGTTTCTCAACACTCTATACAAAAATATTTCTATATTTTAGGTGTTTTATACCTATCTATTTTGGAAAAAATATTGTATAATTGTGTTGTATAAATTTTCTGAATTTTATCAGGAGGTAAAATATGAGTAAACAAGAACTTTTCTGTGAGAAAAACGGTAAGCTTCATACATGGCATACCATTTTGACAGGTTTCGCTTTCCTCACAACATCAATCGCATGGGCAATTTATGACCCATACATCACAAAGATTCTTAACAGATTGCTTACAGAATCAGTTTGAATTACAAACCTTAGTGCAAAACTTAATGAAGCATTCCCTGTACTTGCAAAATTTGCAGAAACACAGGGTCAGGATGTTAATGCTGTAGGTGGTGGAATTACACTCGTTCCACTTTTCATTGGTGTTATTATGACATTCGATAATATTTTCGGTGTTATTTTCCAACCAACATTCGGTAAACTTTCAGACCGTTGCCGTTCAAAACTCGGTAAACGTCGTCCATTCATTGTTTACGGTGCACCTATTTCAGCAGCTCTTTTTGCACTCATTCCTTGGGTTGCATTAAAGTCAACTCTTCCTGTAACAATGTTCTTTATTATTCTTTTCGTATTCTCAATGTCACTTTGGCGTGCTCCTGCAGTTGCTCTTATGCCTGCACTTACACCATCACATCTTCGTTCAGAAGGTAATGCAATCATCAACCTTATGGGTGGTGTTGGCTCTGTTATCGGTATGGTTGCTGGTACTCTTGTAAGTGCTATCTTCCTTTTAGTAACAGGTATTAAGGTTACTGCTGAGAACGAACAACAGACAAGTTTCCCATACGTATTCCTTTTAGGTGCAGTTATTATGGTTATCGGAATGCTTGTTGTTCGCATCTTCGTTAAAGAGCCATCAAGTCTTGAAGAAGTTGCGGCAAAAAATCAGTATGCTGACGAAAAAGCTGCAAAGAAAGCTCAGAAAGCTGCAAGAAAAGCAGAAAAACTTTCAAAGGGCGAAAGAAAGAGCTTAATCTTTATGCTTGGCGGTTTGTTCTTCCTTTTCTGCGGCACAAACGCTATTACAACATTCTTTGCACTCTTTGCAGAAGAAGTTCTTGGCAAATCAACAGGCGAAGCAACAATTATGACAACACTCTTCGCAGTTTGTTCTGCTGCTGCTGCAATTCCTGCAGGTAAAATGGGTAAGAAAATTGGCCGTAAAAAGACAATTCTTATTGGTCTTGTAGTATTTATGGCAGTATTCCTCCTTTATGTGCTTACACAGAATATGGCACTTATCTGGGTTGCTCTTGTTCTTGGTGGTGCGGCAAATATGTTCATCACAGTTAATACATTGCCACTTGTTCTTGATATTGGTGGTATTGAAAAAGTTGGTACATTTACAGGTTACTACTACACAGCAACTTTCTCAGCACAGATTGCTTCTCCAATTATTTACGGTATTGTTCGTATGTTCACTGGCTCTTATATGTCACTCTTCGTATATAGCCCGATTATGTTCATCTTGAGCATTGCTTGTATTCTCTTTGTTAAACACGGCGAAGCAGTTCCACAAGAAATTGTTGACAAAATCGAAGAAGAAAACGCTGATTAATTAGCATAAATAAAAAATTACCCACCAAGGGAAATCCTTGGTGGGCTTTTTTATGCCGAAATGGTGCTATTAAAGATAAAATGTGTGCGAAGAATTATTGCTTCGCAATCACTGTCATAATCTGTGTTATAGCAAACAGATTTTGAAATGTTGTGTTTTTTTGTAAACAAAAGATATGTTGCAATTCTGTCAAAAATCTTATGTCCTGTACTGCCGCCCATAGAATATGGCAGATAAATGTCTGCACTTAAGGTTGTATTCATTTCTCGTTTGTCGGTTACTTTAATTTCGCCGTTTTCAAGAGTTTCTTGAATCTTTTCGCCGATTTCACACTGCTTTACAGATATTGCTACAATAGGTTTGCTTATGGGTGTGGGTTTTATTTCATTTTCGTATGCTACAACAAAAGTAATGTCGCTAAACTGAGCATCAGTTGACAATGCAGACACAACAGTTTCGGCAAGTGTTCCGTTTGTTGTCATATTATGCCTCCGTTGTCTGTCTTACAACCGCCCATATATAAATTACACAGTCATTCACTGTAATTTTTTCGGCACGGTCAATAGTGTATTTCTTATTATCTTTATCGTGGATTCTGTAAGTTTTGTCAAGTTTTGTAAGGTCATGTGAGCTAGGCCCAATATAGAGATAAACATTGTTTTTGTTTATGCCAAGTGGAGTGTAACTTCCTTGCTGATACAATTTATTTTTGTATCGTAATGGTTGAAGAAATGCCTTGAATAGGGGGGATTTCCAACCATCTTGTCCCGAAAGATACACAGAATTACCATAAGCGTTAAGCATTTTGTTTATGTTCATATTTCCACCGCCTTGAACACAAAATCCACATCAGTTAAGTATTCAGATGCCTGAAGTAATGCTTCGTCGCGGAAATTTACTGCACTTTCAAGAATTGCCGATTCACTTTTGCTTATAGTAACATCGCCCGCCTTAAATGACGAGAAATTTTCGCCACTACCACACTGTAAAAGAGTGTAAGTGTAAAGCGCAATACCTGCACAAGCGTTAATTACTGCGGGCTCGTCTTCGTGCTTCACATCTTTAAGACGCTTTGAAATTCGCGCACAAGCAGAAAGACAAAAAGGCATTGCTTTTTTAACGTCTTCGGGTGCTAATACACCTGTATCTTCAAGCATTTGTGAAACTGACCAGACATTAATCATTTATATCACCTTACACGTTCATAACTTTTGAAGCGTCTGCAAAGATTTTAGCAAAACCAGAAATCTGTGTAATTGCCGCACGCTCAAGCTGACGGTCAATGAGTTTGTCAAAGTCAGTCATAACACCGCCTGCAGTTACCATTTCAAGAGCACAGTTTTTGTCAAGACCAACAAGTGTAGAGTTAATATCGTTTGACTTGATAAGTTTTGCACCAAGTGGTGTAATCATTGTGCCTTTACCATGGAAGTTAAGACCTGCAGGTGCATCACGGAATTCAGGCATTGTGAGAAGTTTTGCAGTAATGTCAGGAGATGCAATAAGAGTATTCATTTCATATGGTGAGAATGAATTCCAGAGTGTAATCAAATCTTCATAAGTGATTTTGCCGTCAGTTGCAGGTGCGATTTCACTTGCAGGGTTATCGTTACCGTCGCCATTGATAAGAACATTTACGGCGTCCTTAAACTGTGTGCGGGCAATGTAAGCACCAATCTGACGAAGTGTAACTGTGAAAAGGTCAAGGCGCTGAAAACGGATTGCTTCATAAGATGCCACGAGCATTCTGCCACGCTTTTTAAGAGTAACAAGATTGTTTTGAGTATGAACAACTGTTTCAGGAATCTGTGTACCTTCTGCCACATCTTTAAGTTCTTTTTCGTCGGCGGTTGGTACAGATGCGATTGTTCTGTAGTCAAGACCGTTAATGTTTGTCTTTGTTGCGATAATAGAGTCAAGGTTGTTTGCTTCTTCCATACCCTGACGCACTGCGCGAGATACATATTCAGGGAAAAGCACCGCAGAATCAGTAGTTGCGAAGAATTTTTCAACCGCGTCACTGCCGGTACCCTTGATTTTAATATCAAAACGCTTTAACTGACGCTCAAAAGCATCAAGATTTTGTAAAGATGTACCCTTGTAGTTTTCACTTGGGTCAATTTTTTCAAGTTCGTAAAGAAGACCTTTACCTGTGCCGTAAAGACCCTTGTCGAGTTTAATTGTTTCAAAATTTGCCATTATAAATCCTCCTTAAAATTTGAACTGACTGTCTGAATTGTCAGTTCTTTTTTCTTCTGTATAAAACTGGCTTGTAACAGGAATTATTGTTCCTGTCTTTTTTGACACTGCCTTGTTAAGATTTTCAAGATTATCTGTTGAAAGGCAGACAAGCATTTCGTTAATGCAATCTTCTTTGATTTCAGGAAAAGACACTGCAAAACCCGATTTGATTTTTGCGCAGAGTGAAAGACGATACTTTTCGCCGTCTGCACTTTTCTTTTCAAGTCCTTCAATATAATCAGAAACCTTTTTAAGTTCATTTTCATTCAAAGTAACAGATTTTTCTTCTTTGAATGACTTCAAAATATTTTCCATAGATTTCTCCTTTTTAAAAGATTTTGTGACTCCTGCATTTCTCTGAGCGGGCACAGCCACAAAAGACCATTCATAAGCATCTGTAATGCCTGAGATTGTTTTATAACAACGCTTTCCGTTATATTTGCGACCTGCAATATGGTTGCAATGTGATTCACCACAAATTGAACAGATGTGATTGTCACTTGCACAACTGATACTTACTTCTTTCTTTATTCCGCTTTCAATATCACGAATAAGTGACTCATTCTTTTCACTTCGCACGGTGTAGCACCATGCTTTTAAGTAGGTGTATGGTAATCCGTCGCAAGTTTTACGAGTAGCATCTGTAATCAACTGTGTTTTGTATGTGCGGGAATTCTGGTCCTCACTTTTCATACTGTGATTGTGAATACCCGTTTTACCAATAAAAAGTTTTTCGAGAGTTTTAAGGGCATTCACATCAAATCGTTCAAAATCTCGGTCAATGTCGTTGTCACAAAGAACAACACTGAAACAGAAAACATCATCTTTTGTAAGAGTTTTAAGAGTATGCTTATTTATAAGTTTCATATCTTCGTCAGATGGCATCCCGATTTCGTTTTTTGACTGATAGCACTTAATCAATTACCGTCACCTCCCAAAAGTGATTTTGCCTGAGCAGTATAAAGTTCTGCTTTTGCAAGCTCCACTGTGTCTTGTAATGTGATTTCATCCCAGATTACTTCTACACCGCTGCTGTTACCACAAAGGCGTAAATACATATTACAGATTTTTTCGATAACAGGAGTAAGAATTCGTCTGTATGCGGTCAATTCAGTTGTAAGAGCATCTGCTTGCTGTGATGACATTCTTTCAGTTGTGCTCCAACTAAGACCTAACATAAAAGGTGGTACAGAAAGTTTCGCCACAATCTGTTCAAGCATTTGTCTGACAGGAATTTTACTGTCAAGCACTTGATTATCTGCACCGATTACTTTAATCTGCACATCGCCTACCGCAACAAAGTCCTTAACGCTGTTTTTGTCCATAGCATTTGCCCATTCAGTTGCAATCTGTGTGGCACGTTCTTTTGCATAAGCGCGGTCAAGCATATCTGAGCCGGGGTTGTATGTAACTGCATAACGAAGATTTCCTGCTCTTTCCCAATTCTGACCGATTGAATCAAAAATTCTCATAAGAATTGATGAAACAAAAGGGAGACCTTGGAGAATGGAAGTACCTATAACACTGCCTGCCTCAGGGTTGAGCGCAGAATACATTACAAGGTCTTGGTATTTTACAGGGGTCCCTGTACTGTTGTCAGGTCGGCAAAGAAGAATCTCGTTAAAATTTTGTGGATTCCTTTTAAGCATAATGTTACGGATTGGCACATTATAAAGAGAGTGAATACCCTGTGAATCTATAATAATTTCGCCTGCCGATGTGCCGTAAGTGAGCAACTGCTCAAAATAAGTATCAATAAACTGTTGAAGACCGTTACCTACACCACCTACATTAATGTTGCGAATAAAATCGTCAAGTTGCGACTGGTTTTTACCGTTGTTTGCAACTACCGTAAATCCGCCTGTAAGACGGACTATTTTATAAATTGCGGTGTCAATAATGGGAATTGACTCTCGCAACATTTTATAAAATTCAGGGTTGCACACACCTGTGGAGGTGTAATTGCCCAAAAGGTCATAAGGGCGGGTGCGGGTTGTTTGTGGAGAAGAAGTACAGACCTTTTTCTTTGCCATTTTTTCAAGTATGGACAAGTTTTGTTCTCCTTTCTTTTTAGTTTCTTTCAACGGACAATGCGAATCCAAAACCGTCAGTTTGCTCAAGCGCCGTAGCCACAAAATAACGAATATCATCCATGGCGTGGTCATACTCTTTTCGTGGGGCATCATGAACACCGTTAGTGTCCCAACGGTACATCGAGAATTCGCGGATTGTGTCCGTGCAAGAACTACCTATTAAAATTTCTTTGCATTTCAGTTTCTCGCTGACTTTACGGATTCCATCCGTCACATTGTTTTTTGCGGGGATTACGCGGAATTTACCTTCCCGGCGAATACACTCTATAAAGGATGCGGCAGAAGGGTCAACTATCACTGCTTCAACTCTTTTGTCACCTGCAAGAGTCACTAATTCGTCATAGTACTCTTTGTCGGTCATCTGAAAGCCACGTGCTTTTGAATCGTGATAGAATTCCTGAAGCCGATACCACACACCTTTATAAAATCCCCACAAGCCGAATGAGGCAGGGTTAACAGTACCGTAGTCGCAAGAAATGTAATACTGACTACAATTTTTTGGAAGAGTATTTACAACGTGCTCTTTTTCGTTAAAGAAAGGATACACAAGTCCGTCAACCGCAACCCATTTGCCAAGTACAAACCGTTCGTAGAATGCACCTGAATAAAGGGATTTGTAGCGGTGGCGGATTGCCTTTGAAAGTGATGGGTTATCATCCATAAGAAAGTGAAGATAAAGACAGTTTTTCGCCTTTGCCTTTTTAATCCATTCTGTATGAAACCAGTGTCGTGGATTTTCAGGGTTACAGTTAAACCACAGTTTTGACCCATTTGCCGAGCAACGAGCCATGGCTTGCTCAACGAATGAGCGTGGCATAAGTGCTACTTCATCAAGTAAAACTCCGCAAAGCGTCATACCTTGAATAAGAGATGCAGACGACTCATCACGACCACCGAAAAGGTAAAATCTGTTGACTTTGTTACCATTAGAAATTTCAATAAAATTACCGCTTTTTCTGTCTTTTACAGTAAATCCCATGTCGCAAAGAATTGGTAGTAGGGGAGTGACTACATTTCTTCTGAGTGATGTGATTGTTTTACCGCAAAGAGCAAACGAGCAATCAGAAAATCGGTAAAAAGCCCACAGAATGAACGAAATAGACATACAAACAGTTTTTCCGCTTCGCACAGCACCGTCGCAGATGATGGCGTCATAGCTTTTATAAGGACTATTTTCGCACCACCAGTTAAGCACTGTAAGTTGCTTTTCTGAAAATTCACGGAATTTAATGTCAGCCATTGTCTGCACCTGACCTATGTTTTACTGCACTTCTTTCAAGTGCCTCATAGAAGGAAATTGCACCGGTGTCTTTGCTGTTTTGTGAAATTTCAGAAAGCTTTTCAAGGGCTTTGAGTCGGTCAAAGAATTTAATCTCCATACCTTTTCCGCAAGTAAACTTAATTTCTGAAACATTAAATAAATCAAGAGAATCAATGTCGGGGGAGGTGTCTTGATTTGCAGAAAGAATAAGTTTAACTGCATCTGCACAAGAGCCGAAAGCAAGGCGTTGAAGTCCTGCCGAAATAAGATTTTCGTCGGCGGTAACTTCTTTTTCTAACTCTGTGATTTTTTGTTTGATTTCTTTCTTCCAAAGTAACCCGGTAGCCCTGTATTCAGGTAAAATTTCGTAACCAGCGTGAATTGCGGCTTCTTTTGGATTTCTAAGTCGTACAAAAGCACGACAAAAATCCAGTTCCTTTTTTGTAAGTTTTCGTTCGTTCATTTTTTGACTCCTTTCCGAGAGTTTCGAAAAAATACTCTCCATAAATAGCGCCAAAATTAAAAATCGTCCCGCAATATGTGGGACGATTTACGAAAAACGCTGATTTGTTTACAAAAAGTTCATAATTAGGGGTAAAAATCGGGTTGACTTATATAAAAAAGGGTATATAATAAAAATTAGTTAATCGGTTAATTATTAATCGGTTAACTAATTCGAAAAGGTAGTGAAAAAATGCTAGAAAAAGTAAAAAAGATAAACAACGCTTTTCACGCTTACCATTGTAACCACAGAAATATTGTGGATTCAAGATTTCGTGAAAAGGGTATATATTTTGGCCAACCACCAATACTAAAGTATTTAAGCGACCACGAAAATGCCACACAAAAAGAAATTGCAGAATATTTGCATATTTCGCCGCCATCTGTGGCAACATCACTTAAAAGAATGGAAGAATCAGGGCTTGTTGTACGCCTTGAAAATAAAAAAGATGCACGAAGAAATACTGTGAAACTCACAAAAAAAGGCAAAGAACTTCATGCCTTTGCCGAAAATACTTTTATGCGGATTGATGATATTGCGTATAAAGGTTTTACAGAAGAAGAAATGGAATTAATGGTAACATTCCTTGAAAGAATGAATAAGAATTTAACTGATTTTGTAAAGGAGGATGAAAATGTTTAAGCTTTTAAAATATGCAAAGAATTACATGGTTCCTGCGATTCTTTCACCACTTTTTATGATTGGTGAGGTTGTTTTGGAACTTATGATACCTCTTGTTATGGCAGATATAGTTAATCTTGTTCAGGCAGATGGTGGAATGTCTGATGACAGCATGAATCAAATTTTACATCTTGGTCTAAAAATGCTCTTGTTAGCGTTAGGTTCATTGGTTTGCGGTACATTGGCGGCTCGTGTTGCGTCAGTAGCAGGTATGGGCTTTGGTTCAACCATAAGAGGCGAAATGATTGGCAGAATACAGAATTTCTCATTTTCAAACATTGACCGATTTTCAACTGCATCACTTATTACACGTCTTACCACAGATGTAAACTCTGTGCAGAACACATTCCTTATGATGATTAGAATGCTTTTCCGTGCACCTATTATGTTTGTGGTTGCACTTGCAATTACAATCATAAAAAATCGTCAGGTGGCTATTCCATTTGCGATTTCACTTCCTCTTATTGCAATAATTCTTGCTATTTTTGCACCAATTGTATTGGGACGTTTCAGAAAAATGCTTAAGATGTTTGACGGCTTTAATGCATCTATTCAAGAAAATCTTACTAACATTCGTGTAGTTAAGGCGTTTGTTCGTTCCGATTATGAAAAAGATAAGTTTAAAAAGTCTAACGATGCTTTATTACAGGCAACACTTCATGCTGAAAAACTGATGATTTTAGGTCAGCCAACATTTATGATTATAATGTTCGGCACAATTCTTGCTATCGTTTATATTGCGGCAAAGGCAATTTCGGCAGAAACTTTACGTATCGGTGATTTCTCTGCGATTTTCACTTATATCATGCAAATTTTAATAAACTTCCTTATGGTTGTTTTGCTTATTGCACAGTTCTTTATGTCACAGGCAAGTGCAAAGCGTATTCTTGAGGTTATAGATGAAGTTCCTGATATAAGAGATGATGACGCTGTGAATACAGAGGTAAAAGACGGAAGTATTGAATTCAAAAACGTTTCATTTAAATATGACGGAGCACAGAATCCTGTAATTAAAAATTCAAGTTTCAAGATTGAAAGTGGCGAAATGGTTGGTATTATTGGTGCCACAGGTAGTGCTAAAACAAGTCTTGTACAGTTGATTCCAAGGTTATATGATGTAACAGATGGTGAGATTCTGGTTGGTGGTGTGAATGTAAAGGATTACAAAATCCATACACTTCGTGAAGAAGTAAGTATGGTGCTTCAGAAAAATGTTCTTTTCTCAGGCACAATTGCAGAGAATCTTCGTTGGGGTAACAAAAATGCAACTGACGAAGAATTAGTTGAGGCGTGTAAAATTGCAGATGCTCATTCATTTATATCTTCATTCCCTGATGGCTACAATACAGAATTGACTCAGGGTGGCTCTAATGTTTCGGGCGGACAAAAACAACGACTTTGTATTGCTCGCGCAATTCTTAAAAAGCCAAAAATTCTTATTCTTGACGACTCTACAAGTGCAGTTGATACATTCACAGATTCAAAAATCCGTAAAGGACTTCGCGAGTGTATTCCAGCGACTACAAAAGTTATTATTGCTCAGCGTATATCGTCAGTTGAAGATTGCGACAAGATTATTATTCTTGAAAATGGCGGAATCAATGATATTGGCACTCACGACAAATTGTTAGAGCGTAATGAGATTTATAAAGATATTTATGAATCTCAGCAAAAGGGTAGTGATGACTTTGATGTGATGGGAGGTGTGTCATAATGGCAGGACCTATGGGGGGTGGCCCAAGAAGAGGCCCAAGAGGACCCGTGCAGAAACCTAAAAATGCAAAAGGTACTATTATTAGACTTTTTCGTTATATTTTAAAGCACAAGGGACTGTTTATTGGCATGCTTGTGTTTGCTGCAATTAGTTCGTTAGCAACAGTCTCTGGCTCACTTTTTATCAAACCTATTGTTGACGATTATCTAACACCTATGGTAGGTCAGGAGTTTACGAAGGAACTTGTAGCGCCGCTTATTAGAATAATGATTTTAATGGGAAGCATTTTCCTTTGCGGTGCATTGGCTTCTTTTGGACAGTCAAAGTGTTCTGTATGGCTCACACAACGCACATTAAATACTCTGAGAAAAGATTTGTTTGATGCCCTTTCTGATTTGCCAATTAGTTTCTTTGACTCACGACCAAACGGCGAAATTATGAGCCGCTTTACAAATGACGTTGAAACACTCCGAATGTTCATAAGCCAAGGTCTTACACAGTTTATTTCTTCGGGAATTATGATTGTGGGCTCTTTTTTCATTATGCTTTTCTTGAGTTGGCAGATGACGCTTATCGTTATCGCAATGGTAATTGTTATGGTTTTCATCACAAGAACTCTCGGTAAAAAGAGTGCTTTCTTCTTTAAGAAACAGCAGGAACAGTTAGGTTCAGTTAACGGATATATTGAGGAGATTATTGAAGGTCAAAAAGTTGTTAAGGTGTTTAATCACGAGGGAGAGGTTGTTTCTCATTTTGGAGATATAAACGAAAATCTTCGTAAGGCAGCAACAAGTGCCAATACTTTTGCAAGTATGCTTGGACCTATTATGAACAACCTTGCACATATCACTTATGCATTAACCGCAGCTGTTGGCGGACTTCTTGCAATCAAAAAAGCAATGACAGCAGGTGATATTGTTGCATTCTTGCAATATATCAGAAGTTTTACACAACCTATTTCAAATATTACACAGCAGTTCAACAATGCTCTTATGGCACTTGCCGGTGCAGAAAGAATTTTTGATATTATTGACCAGAAGCCAGAAATCGACGAGGGCTATGTAGTGCTCGTTAATGCGAAACTCAACGATAAAGGCGAAATCGAAGAAACAGAAAAGCATACGGGTATCTGGGCTTGGAAACATACTCATGGCGATGGCACTGTAACTTATACACGCCTTGCAGGTGACATTGTTTTTGAAGATGTTACATTCGGTTATACTGACGAAAAAACTGTGCTTCACGATGTCTCACTCTATGCAAAACCTGGTCAGAAAATTGCATTTGTCGGCTCAACAGGCGCAGGTAAAACAACAATCACAAACCTTATTAACCGTTTCTATGAAATTCAAGAGGGTAAAATCCGTTATGACGGCATAAATATTCAGAAAATCAAAAAAGATGATTTGCGCCGCTCACTGGGTATTGTTTTACAAGATACTCACTTGTTTACAGGTACAATTGAAGACAATATAAGATACGGTAATCTTGAGGCAACCCACGAAGATATTGTGAGAGCAGCAAAAACTGCAAATGCACATTCGTTTATTGAAAATCTTCCCGATGGTTACAACACAATGCTTACAGGGGATGGTGCAAACCTTTCGCAAGGTCAAAGACAATTACTTTCAATCGCCCGTGCTGCAGTTGCAGACCCACCTGTGCTTATTCTTGACGAGGCAACAAGTTCAATCGACACAAGAACTGAAAAACAAATTGAAAAGGGTATGGATGCGCTTATGGAGGGCAGAACAGTATTTGTTATTGCTCACAGACTTTCAACAGTACGAAATGCGAATGCAATTATGGTGCTTGAAAATGGTCGTATCATTGAGCGTGGCGACCATGATGACCTTATTGAGCAAAAAGGTAAATACTATCAACTATATACTGGCTCATTTGAGGAAAATTAAAAGTTGAAAGTGTAAAGTTGAAAACTGAAAACGAAAAAGCAAACAAAAAAGGAACTTCCAATCGGAAGTTCCTTAATTTTTTATTATTTAGCGTGCTAAGCACAAGTTAATTCTTATTTGCCTGCCTGTTTTGAATACTTGAGTTTGTAAACAAGACGCATAATTCTTGTTTCAAGTGGGTTAATTGGCTCAACTTTTTCAAACAACTGTGCACTAATCTGAATTTTTGCACCTTTGTTTGTGATGAACTCAATAGCACCTGCGTCGTATTCGCTACCTGCTACGCAAAGAGCACCGTTGTTCTCAAGAAGAACTGCATTTCTGCCCTTAAGTTTCTTAACAACCTTCTTTGAAGTTGCAAGTGAATTGTTAGGGTCATACTTTGCACTCTTAACAGTAACACCAACAATCTGAGCAAAGTCGTCAATAAGTGGACGCATTGTTTTGCCCATTTTTGAACATGCAACTGTGTAAGGGTCTTTTGAATGAGAAATAAAGTTAACGTCTGCACGTTTCTTATAAACTGCACGGTGAAGTTCGATTGATTCATTTGAAGCGTCACCTGCGATAATGTTACCTGTTTCAATATCAATTCTTGTGATTGCACCGTCGCCATCAATAACTGAAATATTGAAAACTGAACCGTCGCGCTCACTCTTACAAGCAGGGAATTCAGGAGCAGATGATGGTTTCTTTGTGAACTTTTCAACTACATAATCATTGATTGCTGTAAGATTTTCTGCAACTTTACCTGTAAGTGAAGTGTATTTGTCCATAACATACTGTTCGCAAATATCTTCAACTTTCTGTGCAACATTGAAAGCGTCGTCATAGTCAACACCCATACAAACTGCACCGTGGTGAGCCATAACTGCTGCTTTAGCATCTGAACGAGTGATTGCATCAATAACGCCTTTACGAAGCTTCTTTGTGCCAGGAAGACCATAAGATGCAATAGGAAGGTTAGTGCCAACAACCTGAGCATTTTCGCCCTCAACATTGTTAATGTCCATACCAAGAGCAGAAACGATTGAAGCGTTTACCTGATGAGTATGTATAACAAAGTTTACTTCAGGACGAAGTTTGTAACAAGCCGCGTGAATACCTTTTTCACTTGATGGCTTGATTTCACCTTCATATTCAAGGTCTTCAATATTTACAAGCACGATTTCTTCAGGAGTTAAAGTTTCATAAGCACGACCACTTGGTGTGATTACAAACTGTGTTTCACTGATTCTGCAAGAAATGTTACCCCATGTACGAGCGATAAGTCCTGCTGCAATAAGTTCTTTACCGGCTCTAATAACGGTTTCTTTTGCCTGCATGATATCCATAGTTTTCACCTCAATTTAATAGGTTAATTAAAGGTGGATGAAGATGAATTCATCCACCCGAATAAGTTAAGATTTATTTTGCAGATGGCTTAACAGCAACATTTGCAAAAACTTTGTCGAAGCACTGAAGTGCCTGGTCAATCATCTTAGGTGTGTATGCAGCTGATGTGTAGAGACGGCTACCAGCAAGAGTAACAAGTCCTTCTGCCATGTAAGCAGCGCCCATGTACTGCATTTCTTTCTTTCTTTCGCTTGTAGCTGAAAGAACACCAGGGATTTTCCAAGGTTTGCACCAGTCGATTGAGTAGTGCATTGTACCAACAGTTTCAAGGTGGCAAACTGAACCTTCGTTCCAAACAACGAATGGAAGACCATGTTTAGCAACGAGTTCCTGAAGACCTGTTGTAAGACGGTCACCCATTTCGCCAGCTTTCTGACATGCATTCTGCTTGTCGATTTCTTCAAGAGTGAAGTAACCTGCACAGCATGAAAGTGGGTTAGCAGTCATTGTACCGCCTGTGAATGCCTTCTTAACTTTCATACCTGAATCGTCAAGACCTGCACCAAGGTGTTTCATATACTGTTTCTTACCGCCGACACCGCCTGCACCTGGGTAACCACCAGCAATAACTTTACCGAAGATTGTAAGGTCAGGAGATACGCCGAAGAAGCCCTGTGCACCAGCCATACCAATACGGAAACCTGTAACAACTTCATCGAATACGAGAAGTGCACCGTATTTACGGCAAAGGCGTTCAACGCCCTTATTAAAGTCATAATCAAGTGGAGTTGTACCACTTTCAGGACCGATTGGCTCAATGAATACAGCAGCTGTACCGCCATTGAACTGGTTGAGCCAAAGTTTTCTTTCAAGGTCTTCAAGGTCACCAGGGAAGAATTCCTGAGTGTGTTTGAAGAGGTAAAGTGGAACACCGCTTGCCTGTGTGAATTTAGAACCAGGAACACGGATACCATAACCGAGCTGGTCTGACCAACCGTGGTATGCGCCACCCATTTTAAGAATGTTCTTTTTGCCTGTTGCAAGACGAGCAACACGAACTGCTGTCATACAAGCTTCAGTACCTGAACCCTGCATACG
The DNA here is from genome assembly GCA_017631955.1 of Clostridia bacterium. GTDB lineage: Bacteria > Bacillota > Clostridia > Oscillospirales > Acutalibacteraceae > Fimenecus. The sequence continues at coordinate 10,068 of JAGBSJ010000025.1, read as the reverse complement.
GAACATATCAACTGATTCAACTGAATCAGAGATTTTCTTAGCAAGTTTGTATTCGAATTCGTGGAAAAGACCTGTTGAAGGACCACATGTGTTAAGAAGGTCGATAACCTGGTCACGAACTACCTTAGGGTTTGAGCCGAGAACTGTTGGGCCACCTGCCTGAAGGAAGTCAAAGTATTTGTTTCCGTCAACGTCATAAAGGTAAGCACCTTCTGCCTTTGTGAAAACAAGTGGGAATGGATAGTTGAATGCGAGGTTGTGCTGAACACCGCCAGGAATGATTGTTTTTGCTTCAGCAATCATTTCTTTTGATTTTGCACATTTCTTGTCATAATACTCTTCTTCATACTCTTTTAACTTTTCTGGCTTGATTGAGTAAATTGGTTTTTCAATAAGCTCGTCAAGCTGTCTGTTAATCTGAGCCGCATCATGATAATGTGCGATTGCAAATCTTGTATCTGCCATAATTTGTACCCTCCGTTTTTATAAAGATGGAATTTATACCCGCTTATCTGCGGATAAATGTTCATACTAATTATAACACTATTTTTTATTATGTCAAACATTTTTTGGAAATTCACATCTTTAAATAGTTAAAAAATAACTGCACTGTACAAAATGGCTTAAAATCAAGGCAAATTTAGTCAAAAAACATCTATTTTATATATTTACATTGTTTTCAAAGGCAAAAAAATACCACCTTTTTTGTAACAGTTGTACAATGAAAAGGGTGGTATTGTATCTAAAATATAGAATTTTAAGTTTTGATATAGTCTTTAGATAAAAACTAACTATTTGCGTTATCTTACGAATAAATCCGTCATTAAACGAGCTGCATCTTTGTTGTTAAACTCAGTAGGGGAGTTCTTGAAGTTCTTTAAGTTTTCCCAACGGATTTCATATTCATTGATTTTGTCTTGAGGGATTGTAAAATCAAAATCGCAGAAATTCTGAATAATCTTTTCAAGTTTTTCGCTTGTTGTGTTCATTGATTTCAAAAGTTCATTATAAAGAGCGGGTTTTTTATTTTCTGCTTCTTTAAGATATGCAGGAAGAAAAACTGCGCAAGCAAGACCGTGTGGTACATTATAATCTTCTGTTAATGCATAGCCCATACCGTGTGGGAATCCTGTACCACCTTTATTAAGTGCAAAGCCCGCATAAAGTGATGCAAAATAAAGAGTGTTACGGTATTCTTCTGTTGGCAAATCTTCACTACAACTTAATTTTTCTAAAATCGGGTAAATCATTTCAGTTGCAATCAATGCAAATTTCTGTGTAAGGAAATCGGCGCGGGGAGAAAACATTGACTCAACCGCGTGAGCCATAGCATCAAGGGCAGTTGAAACAGTTGTGTAGTATGGTACAGAGTATGTGTATTTCGCATCTGCAAATACATATTTCGCATAATAGTTTTTACCGCTTACACTTTGCTTTCTTCCATTTTCGCGTGTAAGCACAGAAACACCAGAAACCTCACTGCCTGTGCCTGCGGTTGTACCGATAAGGGCAAGGGGAAGTGGTGGATTTTTAACTTCTGCGGTGTAAATATCGTCATTCACAATGTGTGGGTTTGTTGCAAATACACAAACGGCTTTTGATGCATCAAGAGGAGAGCCACCGCCAATACCCACAATAAAATCTGCATTTATTTCTCGGGCATTTTTACCGCCTTCATAACAAGTTGCAGTAAGTGGATTTTCAGTAATCTTATCAAAAACAGAATATTCAATATTTAACTCATTAAAAATTTTGATTAAGTCATCAAGTGCACCTGATTTTTTAGCAGATGATACACCTGTTACAATCAGACACTTTTTGCCAAGTTCAGAAAATACATTTTTGTTGTTTTGCAATGGGGAGTTACCACCAAAAATATTTACAGGCATATAAAAACTGAAATTGTAATCCATAATATTCACCTCGTTATGAATATTTTATCATCAGAATATGTTTATTGCAAGAAAACTTCAGTATTTTTGGGTAAAATAAAAAACAACCGCCCAGTATCATTGGCAGTCGTCCTTTATTATATGAGAAAAATTATTATGAACAAATTTATGACTTGATTTTCAAGTCAGTATATGAAAAATTTCTGTGTAGCGGGAAAATAGGGATTGGTGTTATACTTTATGAAAAAGGAAAGGGAAAATTTGTTGGGGATTGGAAAAACCCACCACACAGAAATTGTAAACAAACTAAAGGATTTTTCGTTCAGCACTTATGCTGCGAGGCCAAGCAACTGAACAATTTTGAGCATTGACTTGAGTGAGAACTTTTCTGTGATTAACTCAGAAGCAAGTTTCATCTGCTCTTGTTCGGCATAAAACACTAGTTTCCGCCTCCTTTATTCTGTTGTGGCTATATATTAACATCATTTTTTCAAAAAGTCAAGTATTTTTGCACAACAAAAATATTGCGAGATTGTGCAATGTGCACAAATAAAAGAAAATGCAATATGTTGACATAGGTGGCAAAACCAACTAATCAATACGTATGATTTTGTGCAATATGCACAAATACACAAAGGGATATTTTAGCAAGGTGAAGTCGAAAAGAGTTAAATTCTGTCTAAACGCCTAAAAAGTTTGTGCAATTTTTTGAAAAATTTTTATAAAATCTTAAAATTGACTTTTATCGGTTTATTTGGTATATTGATTTCGGGTGATATTATGATTTTTGATACATTAAAGAACATAAAAAATTACAAAGGGCTTGGCAGAGTATATACCGCAATGGAGTTTCTAGCGAATACTGATTTTAGCAAAGTCGAGTTAGGCAGATATGAACTGGATGGGGACAATATTTATTATATGGTGCAAAGTTATGACACAGACCCCGACAAAACTATTGCTGAAGCACATAAAAAATATATTGATATTCAGTTTATGGTAAAAGGCGAAGAATTAATCGGCGTAGCACCAATAGATTGCGAAAAAACTGAAACTCAAGCAATTCCTCAGAATGATGTTTGGTTTTATGAGTGCAAAACAGAGCCGATTACATTAATAGAAAACAGTTTTATGGTGCTTTACCCTAACGATTTGCATTGTCCCGGAGTTGCTACAAACAATAAACCGCTTACTTGCAGAAAAGTTGTAGTAAAGGTTAAGGTATAAAGATGGAAAATCAAAAGCAAATTTTAGTTGTGTTTACAGGTGGAACAATCTGTACTACGATTAAAAATGGTGAAATGGATACAGATTCAAGAGTTTCTGTGGCACTATTGGATTTTTATAAGAATTCAAACTCTTACTGCAAAGATAAAGTCCAGTTAGTCAAAGGTGAAAATTTTAATATATTAAGTGAAAATATGACTGTCTGTAAATGGAATAAACTGATTGATTATTTTCAAAATATTCTTAAAAATGATTTTGATTATGACGGAATTATTGTGGCACATGGTACAGACACTCTTGCTTATACCACTGCAATGTTCTCAATACTTTTAAAAGGAATTTCTGTTCCTGTTGTTTTTGTGTCAAGTAATAATCCAATAATGAATGAGGACGGCACAAAAAATCCTTTGGCCAATGGAGTAGAGAATTTCAAATCTGCAGTTGAACGTATTTATAAAGGGCTCCCTGCAGGAGTGTATGCAACTTATGAAAATACGGAAGACAACAAAATGTATCTTCATAAAGGTGAAAATTTAATTCAATGTGCAATCTATGACGATAATTTTTACAGCAGAGATGTTGTTGATATAACAAATCTTGAAAATGTTGAGTTTTCGAAAAGCGAACCCAACAATATTAATATACCTATTGTAAATATGGGCGAAAAAAGATTGATAGATTGTATTTTGAAAATAAACCCTTATGTAGGGCTTAATTATAATATGTATAATCTTGAGAATGTAAAAGCGGTCTTACACAGTACTTATCATTCAGGTACATCTTGTGTTGAGAAAACAGAAGAACAGAATGATTACAGTGAAAATTCAATTCTGTATTTTATTGATAAGTGCGCAGAAAAGAATATACCATTTTATTATTCACCATCAAAAAGAGGTGAACAGCAAACGGTATATGCAAGCATACCATTTATAGAAAATCATATTGCAAATTCTCAAAAAGCACATTTTTGTTATGGTAACACAGAAGAACTTGTCTATTGCAAGTTGCTTTATGCGTATTCAGTGGATTTACCACAAGATGAAATCTGTGAATTGCTGAATAATTGACAGAATTTTGCATACAATGAAATAGAAAAATTGTGTTGACAAAAACTGAAATTTTGCTATAATATCTATCGAAGACTCGGCTTTTGTGGAAAGTCTGACAGGGAGAACGCGTCACCGACTGAAAGCGCGTTTGAGATGAGTAGTAAGCTTGGGAACACTTCGAATGCAATACTAATTTAATATTAAAAGAGGATTTGTTATGCAAATCAATGCGGGTGGCACCGCGGGTATTTTTAAAATTACTCGTCCCGGGAATATTTTACGTATTCCCGGGGCGTATTTTTTACTCGGGATTATCTCTGTCACCCTATAGGAGGAAACACTATGTACAGAACTCTATTTTGTAACGACATCTGTGATAAACACATTGGTCAAACAGTAGAATTAGCAGGTTGGGTTGACGTTGTTCGTGACCACGGTGGCGTTATCTTCGTTGACATTCGTGACTATACGGGTGTTACACAGGTTGTTGTTCACGACGAAAATTTAGTTAAAAATGTAAACCGTGAAACTGTAATTTCAGTTAGTGGTATCGTTGAAAAGCGTGACCCTGACACAGTAAATGAAAAAATTGCAACAGGTTATGTTGAACTTGTGGCTGACAGTTTACAGATTTTAGGTAAGAGTAAAAATATGCTCCCATTTGATGTTCGCGCATCAAGACAGAGCAAAGATGAAGTTCGTCTTAAATATCGTTACCTTGACCTTCGTAATCCTAAAAACCACGAAAATCTTGTAATCCGTTCAAAAATTATTCGTCATCTTAGAAACAAGATGGAAGAAAAGAATTTCCTTGATATGCAAACACCAATTCTTACTGCATCTTCACCTGAAGGTGCTCGTGACTTCCTTGTTCCTTCAAGAAAACATCCGGGTAAATTCTATGCTCTTCCACAGGCACCACAGCAGTTCAAACAGTTGCTTATGGTATCGGGCTTTGACCGTTATTTCCAAGTTGCACCTTGCTTCCGTGACGAAGATGCTCGTGCAGACCGTTCACCGGGTGAATTCTATCAGCTTGACTTTGAAATGGCTTTTGCAACGCAGGACGAAGTTCTTGATGTTTGTGAAGATGTAATTTATGACACATTTACAACTTTCTCAGATAAGAAAGTTACTCCTAAACCATTCCGTAGAATCACTTATGCAGATGCAATGATGACTTATGGTTCAGATAAACCTGACCTTCGTAACCCACTTGTTATCTGTGATTTGACAGCATTCTTTGCTGGAGTTGATTTTCCTGCATTCAAGGGCAAGCCAGTACGTGGTATTGTTGCTAACTGTGCAGGCAAATCAAAGAAATTCTTTGAAGATTCATTAAAATATGCAACATCAAATGAAGTTGGCCTTGGTGGTCTTGGTTATATCACACTTAAAGACGGCGCTTTTGCTGGTCCTATTGCTAAATTCTTAAGTGATGCACAAAAAGTTGAGATTACTGAACTCACAGGCGTTAAAGAGGGTGAAACACTCTTCTTTATCTGCGACGAGAAAAAGAATACAACTGAGAAAAAGGCGGGTATGATTCGTACTTGGCTTGCAGGCAAAGACCAACTCGATTTGATTCGTGACGATGCATTTGAATTCTGTTTCGTTGTTGATTTCCCAATGTATGAAAATGACGAAGAAACAGGCGAAACAATATTCACTCACAACCCATTCTCAATGCCACAGGGCGGTATGGATTCCCTCCTTACAAAAGACCCTACAGAAGTTTTGGCTTATCAGTATGACCTTGTTTGTAATGGTATTGAGCTTGCATCAGGTGCTGTTCGTAACCACGATATTGATATTATGAAAAAGGCATTTGAAATCGCAGGTTATGACGAAGAAGAACTCAAGAGCCGTTTCAATGCTTTATATACCGCATTCCAGTATGGTGCACCTCCTCACGCAGGTATGGCACCTGGTATTGACCGTATGGTAATGCTTCTTACTGACGAAGAAAAAATTCTTGATGTTATCGCATTCCCACTTAACGGTAATGCACAGGACTTGTTGCTTGGTGCTCCAAGTGAAGTTACAAACCAACAGCTTGAAGATGTTCATCTTCTCGGCAACGGCAATGCACTTGCTCAGCGTCAGGCATCTGTGGGCGGTGTATCAAAGAAAGCACAGGGCAAACGCTCAACTTTCTCAAATGCACAACAACTTAACCAACTTTCTCTTACAGAAGATGAAGAGTCAGTTATGCAAGGCATTTTCAATGCTATGAAAGATAGCGAAGAAAAGCTCAAAACTATTGATACAGAAAATGTTGAAGAAATGGTACACGTTATGCCAATGACAAACGTACTTCGTGAAGATGTACGCGTACAGAATTTCTCAAGAGAATCTCTTCTTGAAGGTGCTCCTGAGCGTAGCGACGATAGTTGGCAAGTACCAAGACTTGTAAAGTGAGGTGAATAGTAATGAAATATTATGCAACTAAAGTTTCCCCAAAAGGAAATATCGCAGTTGACGATACAATTCTCGTTAAAGAAGCTACTTCAACTGCGGGCTCAAAAATCCTTGATGGTTTCAAACCACTTTTTAGTGCAGAAGTAGTTACTCGTCTTGAAAATGCGGGCTACGAAGTTTCAGGTAAAACAAACGTTGGCGAATTCGGTCTTGACCTTGTTGGCGAATTTTCATACTATGCACCACAAAGCGAAAAACTTGCAGGTGCAGCAGCAACTCTCGTTGCAAATGGCGAGGTTGAGGCAGCACTCGGTGTTGATATGAATGGCGCAACAAGAAGAGCAGCAGCTTTAGCAGGTGTTGACTTCTTAAAACCAACTTATGGTACAGTTTCACGTTATGGCGTAATTTCTTGTGCGGCTTCAGGTGAACAGGTTGGTGTTTATGCAAAGAATGCACAGAAAGTTGCTGAAATTATGGGTGTTATTGCAGGTCATGATGACAAGGACGGCACTTGCCTTAATGATGAAACTTATGATTATGCAATTACTGATGTAAAGGGCAAAAAAGTTGCTATTAACAAATATTTGCTCGATAAAGCAGACGATGTCACAAAAGCAAAAGTTCTTGCATTTGCAGATTCGCTTCGCGCAAACGGCGTTGAAGTTGTTGAGATTTCTTGTGATATGGTTGAAATAGCAAATACGGCATGGCAGATTCTTATGTGCGCAGAAACATGCAACAACGTTTCTCGTTACGATGGTGTTAAATTTGGCCACCGTGCAAAAGAATACAAAAACATTGACGAATTATATGTAAACACAAGAACAGAGGGCTTTAATTTCCTTACAAAAGCAGTTATTCTTTATGGCTCAGATGTGCTTTCAAAGAATCGTTATAAAGATTGCTTTGATAAATCACTTCGTGTTCGTCGTGTAGTGGCAGAGGGAATCGCAAAAGCATTCGAGAAATTCGATGCAATTCTTACTCCTGCTTGTAGTAAGTCAGAATACGAAGCATACGATATTAAAGATGCATTCGGCAAAGTATTCGAAGAAAGTGTGTTTACAGCAGTACCAAACCTTATTGGTATTCCTGCTCTCGTTACAAACAGAGTTCAGCTTATGGGTAACCATTTCTCTGAAGCTACACTTTTAAGTCTTGCAAACAGCGTTGAAAAGGAGGGCAAATAATATGAAATACGAACTTGTTATGGGCCTTGAAACTCACGTTGAGTTAAGTACTGAATCAAAGATTTTCTGTTCATGTGGCGGACATTCTGCTGCAAACGAGCCAAACGATTGCGTTTGTCCTGCTTGTTCAGGTATGCCAGGTATGTTGCCTGTTATGAACAAACGAGTTGTTGAACTTGCAGTTACTGCAGGTCTTATGCTCAACTGTAACATTAACCGTTATACAACATTTGATAAGAAAAACTACTATTATCCAGACCTTCCTTGTGCTTATCAGATTACACAGATTAACCACCCAATTTGTACAGATGGTTGTGTAACTCTTAAAACAAGCGAGGGTACAAGAGATATTCGCATTAAGCAAATCCATATGGAAGAAGACGCAGGTAAACTTGTTCATAGCGGTAACTCATCATTCGTTGACTTTAACCGTACAAGTGTTCCACTTATTGAGATTGTTACTCAGCCAGACTTCCGTAGTGCTGAAGAAGTTGTAACATACCTTAATAAACTTAAGTCAATGTTCCGTTCGAGTGGCATTTCAGAATGTGAAGAAGGCGCAATGCGTTGCGACGTTAACATTTCTGTTCGTCCTGAGGGTAGCACAGAATTCGGTGTTCGTACTGAAATTAAGAATATGGCATCATTTGAGGCAATCGAGCGTGCAATCAAATACGAAGCACAACGTCATATGGATGCCCTTGAATATGAAATTGAAGAACTTGTTCAGGAAACAAGAAGATTTGATGATGTAAGCGGTAAAACATTTGCAATGAGAAATAAGGAAACTGAAGCAGATTACCGTTATTTCCCTGATGCAAACCTTATGCCTATTATCATTGACGACGCTTGGCTCGAGGAAATCAAGGCAAACAAACCTGTTGCAGTTGACGAAAAGGCAGAGCAGTATCGTGAAGCAGGAATTTCTGAAAAAGAAATTGATATGCTTATTTCAAACCATAAAATTGCAAAAATGCACGAAGATATCGTTGCTATGGGATGCAATTCAAAAGACACAGCAACTTGGATTTTAACAGATTGTGCAGGCGTTCTTCGTAAAGACGGTAAAACTCTTAACGACCTTACAATGACAGCCGAAACTCTTGCAACAATTATCAAAATGGTTGATAGCGGTGAAATCAACAGAAATGCAGGTAAGAAAGTTCTTATCGCAGTTGTTGAAGATAACGCTGACCCTGCCCAGTTTGTTAAAGCAAACGGTCTTGATAAAAAGTTCGACTCATCAGCGGTTGATAGCGTAATCGATAAGGTTATCGCAGAAAACGAAAAAGCAGTTGCCGATTATAAGAGCGGTAAAGAAAAAGCACTTATGGCTCTCTTCGGTGCTTGTATGAAAGAACTTCGTGGTGCAGGCGACCCAGCAGTAATTAAAGAACTTTTAACAAAGAAATTATCATAAATTGATTCTTTTTCCGCAATACTTCCTCGCCTCAACTCGCGGTATACCTGATACAGCTTCATTTCAGCGAGATTGTCTTGCGAAAGAACAATTCAATTTATACTGATGTAAGTATTTGGTAAAAACTGAAATAAAAAGCAAACTACGATAGGTATTTTCCTATCGTAGTTTTTATTTGTAAAATCAGCGTTGAAATTATAGATAATTTAGCATTTTTTACGTTGTATTTGCACTTTTTGCTATACCTATTATATATAGGGGGATTTTTAATGCGAAAAAATATCAAAATTTGTGTTATAAAACCTAATAAAACACTATATATTGTGGCAATTTTTATGCAGAAAAATTTTCTGCAATTTTAACAAACTTTTTTTGAAAAAGTTATTGCAATTTCACAAATTATATGTTACAATTCTAGGGCACGCGTGGAGAAGGGCGTATTCTGCCCATTTTTACATAGTGCGATATGCGATGAAGTGGTAGGTGGCTGCACGCTGATGCAGGGAATTACCACGGAGTATGTCTGATTTCAAATCGGGCGACCAATAAATGTTCTCAAAACCTTAAAGCGTACCCCAACTGCGCTATTCGGTACTTGCAGGGAGCATTCTGCGTTGTTTTACGCCGTCCGAAAAATCAGACCCGATTTTTCGGTTTTAAAAATGGAAGGGTTGAAACACCCGGCTAGGTTGCAAGTAAAATAACGTGCCCAGAAAATTAGGAGGAAAACAAAATGGCAGCAACAAAAGGTAAGAAAATCAGAATCAGACTTAAGGGTTATGACCATGACCTCGTAGACAAGGCAGCTGAAAAGATTGTTGAAACAGCAAAGCGTACAGGTGCTCAGGTTTCAGGTCCAGTTCCAC
>JAGBSJ010000024.1 GCA_017631955.1 Clostridia bacterium | reverse complement strand
TAACAGAATTAAGATACATTCCATACTTCTCGTAAATGCTGTCCATAAACTGTTTAAGTGACAGTCCTTTAAGTTTATATACAGCAGCCATTTCAGCAATCATAAGAGATGCAACAACCGCATCCTTATCTCTTGCATGTGTACCGAAGAGATAGCCGTAGCTTTCTTCCATGCCGAGAATATATCGGTCTGCTTCACCGGCTTCGTCAAGCTGGTTGATAATTTCACCGATGTATTTGAAGCCTGTTAACAAATCAGAAACTTCTGCACCATATTCTTTACATATTGCTTCAATTAAAGGTGTTGTAACAAGTGACTTAACAACAACAGGTTTTTTAGGTAACTTATTCTGCTCCTTTAAGGTTGAAAGAAGATATTCGCAAAGCATTGCACCAACTTCATTACCTGTCATAAGAACATAATCATCACCATTACGCACTGCAATACCTACGCGGTCACAGTCAGGGTCAGTAGCAAGAAGCAAGTCTGCATCTGTACCCTTTGCAGTTTCAATTGCACATTCAAATGCCTGACGGATTTCAGGGTTAGGATATGGACAAGTTGGGAAATTACCATCTGGTTTTTCTTGATCTTTTACTACAGTCACATCAGTAATGCCTGCCATTTTAAGAACTTTACGAACCGGTTTATTACCCGCACCGTTAAGTGATGTGTAAATTACCTTAAGTCCTGCTTTTTTGATTGAATCAGCGTTAACAAGACAAGAACTAACTTGAGCATAGAACTCATCGTAAAGCCAATCTTCAATAAAATCAACCATATCTTCAGCCAATGCATCTTCAAAACTCATTGTTTTAACATCTTTGAACATATCGATATTCTGAATATATTCATAAGTTTTTGCAGCGGCTTCATCAGTCATCTGATAACCATTAGGGTCATAGCACTTAAATCCATTATATTTTGATGGGTTATGGCTTGCGGTGATAATAATACCTGAAGAACATTCAAGGCGTCTTACTGCAAATGAAAGCATAGGGGTTGGAACAAGTTCAGGGTAAATATACACTTTTACTCCGTTCGCTGCCAATACTCCCGCTGCACTTTCTGCAAACTCTTTAGATTTGATTCTTGAATCATATGCGATAGCAACTGATGGATTTTCAAATGTTTCGTTAAGATAATCTGCAAGACCTTGAGTTGCCTGATTAACAGTATAAACATTCATACGGTTTGTACCTGCACCAATAACTCCACGAAGTCCTGCAGTACCAAATTCAAGATTTTTATAGAAACGGTCAAGAATCGCTTCATCATCGCCTTTAATACCTTCAAGTTCAGGGATTAAATCAGCATCTGCAGTTGCAGAAGAAAGCCAGATTTCATAAAGCTTGTTAATATCGTTCACAACAATACCTCCAAATTTTTACTACATATATTTTACGCCAATTAAATGCAAAAGTAAATACAAAATATATATTATTTTTATGTTGAAAATATAACATTATGTATTGTATAATTATATAAGAATTTTTGAGGAAGTGATATTTTGTTTGCTAGGGTTATAAGCATGGGTCTTTTTGGAATGGAGGCCTATAAAGTTCTTGTTGAAGCAGACATTTCGGGCGGACTTCCACGCTTTGATATTGTTGGACTCCCTGACACGGCTGTTTCAGAAAGTCGCGAAAGAGTGCGTTCTGCAATCAAAAACGCAAATCTTCAATACCCTGTAAGCAGAATTACAGTGAACCTTGCACCTGCAGATATGAAAAAGGAAGGTCCGCTTTATGACTTACCTATTCTTATATCATTACTTTGCGCAAACGGCCAACTTAAAGGCGTTACTGACGATATGGCATTTATAGGTGAACTTTCTCTTGATGGTGAGCTTCGCAAGGTCAACGGTGTTTTACCAATGGTGCTTTGCGCTAAAAAGAACGGAATTAAAAAGATTTTTATTCCTGTTGACAATACAAGTGAAGGTGCAGTTGTTGAAGGAATAGAAGTTTACCCAGTAAAAAATGTATTTCAATTACTTAAACATCTTACAGGTATGGAGGAAATTCAACCTGTTTCTTCTGACAGTTACACAGAGTATTACAATCCACTTAATATTCCTGATTTTGCAGATGTACGCGGTCAGGAAGAAGTAAAAAGGGCATTAGAAATTGCTGCGGCAGGCGGACATAATGTACTTATGATTGGCCCTCCTGGTTCAGGCAAAAGTATGCTTGCTAAAAGAATGCCTTCAATACTGCCAGACATGACTTTTGAGGAATCAATTGAAACTACAAATATTTATTCAATTGCAGGTGCATTACCAAGCGGAATTTCACTTATTCGTTCAAGACCATTCCGCTCGCCACATCACACTGTTTCCCCTGCGGGGCTTTCAGGTGGTGGTGCAATACCAAGACCCGGTGAAGTGTCTTTAGCACACAATGGTGTGTTATTCCTTGATGAATTGCCTGAATTCACAAGAAACACACTTGAAGTACTTCGTCAACCAATTGAAGATGGTGTTATCAGTATTTCTCGCGCTATGGCAAAATTTCAATACCCTTGTTCAGTTATGATGATTTGTGCTATGAATCCTTGCCCTTGCGGTTATTACGGGCATCCTACACGTCCATGCACTTGTTCACACGGTGCGGCTCAAAGATACTTAAACAGGGTCAGTGGACCACTTATTGACCGTCTTGATATACACGTAAATGTTCCGCCTGTTGATTTTGAAAATCTTTCGGGTAATCACAAATCAGAGCCATCTGCTGAAATCAAAAAGCGAGTTGAAGCTGCCCGAGCAATTCAACACAAGCGTTTTGAAGGTACAAAGATTACTTGCAATGCTAAAATGGATGCGGCAAGCACACGAAAATTCTGTATTATGACAGATAATGCTTTGTTAATTCTTAAAACCGCGTTTGAAAGACTTTCACTTTCTGCACGCGCTTATGATAAGGTACTCAGAATTGCAAGAACAATTGCAGACCTTGATAACTGTGAAACTATTGATACAAAACACATTACAGAAGCAATTCAATACAGAAGTTTTGACAGACAATTTGATGAATAAACTAAAATCCCCTACTCACTATGAGTAAGGGATTTTTTGTTTATACTTTAGTTTTTGTTATTTGTGGGATTTTTCCAATTACAACAGCAACGATTGTTGTGATTATAATTTCGGGAATCATATAAAATCCGTTATAAATTATTGAGTAAACAAGTGATAGACCGTTTCCTGTAAAGGTGTTCATTATTGTTTCGCCCCAAGAGTAGAAGCCCTCTTGTGTGAAGAACCATTCTGCCCACGCGCCGAAAAGAATATAACCTGAAATAATGTGGCATATATAACGGAATAAAAGAACTGTAAAAGCACCAAGTGGTAACGAGATATAGTCTTTTTTGATTACCTTTTTATACATTGCAGAAAGTCCAAGAACTGTATATGCAAGTATGTAGTCAAAGATAAACATAAGTGCAATATTAAACAAACTGCCGAGGTATTCGTCAGACGAAGGCATAATCATTTTACTGATTGTGCTAACACCCATAACCATCTGCACTAAGGAGTAAATAAATCCTGTGATAAGGCCTTTACCCATACCATACTTCCAAGCTACAAGTACAACGGGAAGCATACTAACGATTGTAATTTGTCCACCGAAAGTTAATTCAGGAATAATTGACTTTGACACAAGTTCCAAAACTGCTGCCAAAGCAATCATAATCGCACTTTCTACCAACCAATATAGATTTTTCTTTTTCATTCTCTTTACCTCCAAATAAAAAAATTCAGCCAAGGAATACCCGCTTTGGCTGAATGAAAATTTCCTACGCCGGCATTATCCGTATCAGGTTCAATGGTCAAGAGTGGAACAACTCTAATCTCAGCCGACTTACCGTCAGCACCCATACTATTTACTTGGCTAACTACATTATACACCCTTAAACTTAGTTGTCAAGCATAAAATGTTTAATTGATGAATAGCGAAGTTGAGTTTTATTATTTTCAATCATACTGTTAAGACAACCTGTTGTACCAACAAGGATTAATAGTTTTTTCGCTCTTGTTACCGCAGTATAAAGCAGATTACGGTAACAAAGTTTATTATTCACAGAAATCATTGGAATTACAACTGCATCAAACTCGCTACCCTGACTTTTATGTACAGTTACCGCATAAGCAAGTTCAATTTCTGTAAGTTGTTCTTTAGAATATGTAGCCCTTTTACCTGAAAAATCAATAACAACAGCATCATGGGCAATATCAATAATCTCAATAAAACCGATATCACCATTGAAAATTCCGTCGCCCTCATCATTCTTGGATTCCCAATGAATATTATAATTATTCTTTGTCTGCATAACTTTATCGCCTTCACGGAAAATGCGATAACCAGTATTATATTCAGCTTTTCCTTTTTCTGACGGATTGAGTGCTTCTTGCAACACCTGATTAAGATTTACTGTACCTGTATCGCCCTTTTTAGATGGGCAAAGCACTTGAATTTGTGTAGTCGGGTCAAATCCATAAGCATCAGGCAAGCGTGCAGTACAAAGGTCTTTGATTGTACGGACTGCATCAAGGGGAAAATGACGATGCATAAAGAAAAAGTCACCGTCTTTATACTCAGTTTCAATCTGTTCACCATTTACTATTGCGTGGGCATTTTTGACTATATTGCTACCCATTGATTGACGGAAAATCTCTTTCAACTGTACAACAGGTAGTTTGCCACAATCAATTAAATCTTTAAGCACATTACCTGCACTGACTGATGGTAACTGGTCACTGTCGCCAACCATTATCAATCGGCAACCGAATGGAAGTGCCTCTAAAAGAGAAGAGAAAAGAAAAATATCTACCATTGACATTTCGTCTACAATTACTGCTTGACAATCAAGGGGATTACGAAGATTTCGCTTGAATACCGGCTTATCATTTTCGCCCCATTCAACCTCTAATAGTCGGTGGATTGTAGTTGCATTTCGACCTGTTGCCTCTGTCATTCGTTGTGCAGCACGACCTGTTGGCGCGCAAAGTGCAATATCAAGCATATCTTTATCAAACATATTGATAATTCCATTAAGAGTAGTTGTTTTACCAGTACCAGGTCCACCTGTTAAAATAAGAACACCCTTGTTAACTGCAGTTACTATTGCCTCTTTCTGCTTTTCAGCGTATTCAATATTACAGGATTTTTCAATTTTTTCTATGTATTTGTTTACATCAATGGGATTTTCAGGCGGAAATTTAAGTAGCACATTAAGTCGTTTTGCAATTGACTTTTCAGCGTGATATGCTTCTGGCAAAAAAACAAAATCACGACTACCGATTTTTTCACTCACAAGTCTTTTTGTGCTTAAAAGATTATCAATTGCTATTTCTATATTATCACGATTTTCACCTAAGAGTTCACCCGATGGTACAAATAACTTTTCAAGGGGAATACAAGTGTGTCCATTGTAAAAATTATGTGTTACAACATAAAGAACTCCTGCTTCAATTCTGTGTTGAGAAGAGGGTTTGTTAGGCAACATCTGTGCAATTTGTTCTGCTCTTTCAAAAGAAATTCTATTTTCGCCCTCGCAAAGAATATATGGATTATTTTCAATCATTTTAACTGCACTTTTACCGAATTTATCAAAAGCATTAATGCATTCACTTGTTTTTAACCCATATTTTGAAAGTGCTATAATAAGTGCTCTTGTTGAATACTGAGCATTATATTCTTTACCGATTTTCTTTGCTTTTTCAAGAGAAATTCCTTTAATTTCGGCAAGTCGTTCCGGTTCATATTGTAAAATATCGAAAGTTTTCTCTCCGAAACGGTCAACTATTTTAAGGGCAGTTGATTCTCTGATACCTTTAACCGCACCACTTGCAAGATAATGATACAAATCTTCAACGGATTCGGGCATAAGTGGATTGCAGAAATCAGCTTTAAACTGTCTGCCATACACAGAATGATACACATAGTCCCCAACCATTTCAACACGGTCGCCCATTTTTAAATCAAGCACCGTGGCAACAACAGTAAGTTCTTCTTCATTTGTATCAACCACAAAAACAGTATACCCATTCACATCATTGTGATAGGTTATATCTGTTACTGTACCCATTATTTTGATTTTTGTTTCAAATTCTTCCATCAAAATAGTCCTTTAGATAATCTTTCGGGACAAGATAAATCCCGTTACTTTCTTTACAGATTGGTAATAAATTTTTACGTTCATCATCAGTAATACCTGAATCAATCACCACAACTTTTGAGTAACAATCTTCACCCAACAAGTTAAGTTTTATTCTTGTTCCGTATGCTTTTTTACGGACATTTTTTGTGTTTTGATTACAAGGCAGAACTATGTAATAAACACCGTCACTTTTAGGTATTAACAATTTTAACATAATAATATAGCAGATTGCAACAGTTCCCAAAAGTGTTAAGAACAATAAAACGGACCCAGCAAATGCATTTAACATTAAAAATCACCTCAATGCATTATACGGGGTTCGTTGCTTTTTGTTAAAAATGAGTAGGTCTGTAAGCCGAGTTCTGTCGTTTAAGGCAATTATCTATCTGCGACACATATTACTATGTGCCTCTAGCCATCCGTCGAAGTATCTGTCCAGCTGACAACTTCAGTCGATGTTGCATCGGGTAGGGTTTGCTCAGCCGTTACATCTCTGCAACGCTGGTGAGCTCTTACCTCGCCTTTCCACCCTTACCACTAAAAGTGGCGGTAATTTTCTATGCACTTTCCCTAAGGTCACCCTCGGCGGCCGTTAGCCGTTACCCTGCTGTATGATGCTCGGACTTTCCTCACAAATCAACGATTTGCGCAACTGCCCAACCTACTCATAATTAATTGTTATTCAAATTTATCGTTAAGATAAACTCCGTCTTTCTTGATTTTGATAAGTTTATCGCCATCAACAAGAAAAACTGTTTTTGATATATCCATCATTGGTTTATCGCTCATTGAATCGGTATAAAACTCATCAATTTCTACATCGCCGTAAACATCACGGAACATTTTAACTTTGTTTTCGTGATAACAGATTTCACCAATTTCACCTGTTTCAGCATTAAGGTCAGTAGAAATTACATTCTTGATACCTAGACGATTTGTCATAACGCTCAACAAACAATATGGACAAGCAGAAAGAATAACATCATCTTCCCTTTGGATTTTAGCGTAAAAAGATTTAATATTCTTTTCGTTTATATCCCAGAAATTTTCAAAATCTTCTTTAATGTTTTCAATTCGTTGAAAATACTCTTTAATATAAGACGCATATTCTGTTTTTACCTCATCTATGGTAATAAGGTGACGTTTATATTTCAAAAAGCCCTCCATAAATTTCGGCACAAATTTAGCTACACCTTTAGGGTCTCTCTTTAAATAATAAAGAAAAATGTCCATTCCGCTTTCGCCATCATAAATTGTATTATCAAAGTCAAAAACTCGCATTTTTACAATCCTTCAAAAACTGAATTAATCATCAAATCCGTTTGGATTATTACTCTGCCAACGCCAAGAATCTTCACACATTTGGAGAAGTCCGCGTTCTGCTTTCCAACCAAGTTCGTTAAATGCTTTTGATGCATCTGAATAGCAGACATCAAGGTCGCCAGGACGACGAGGTGCAATTTTGTATTCAATCTTCTGTCCTGATGCCTGTTCAAATGCTTTAACAATATCAAGAACGCTATAACCGTTACCTGTACCTAAATTATAAACATTAACTTTTGGCTCATCTTTAAGGATTTTTTCAACTGCTTTAACATGGCCAAGAGCAAGGTCAACAACGTGAATATAATCACGAACGCCTGTACCGTCAGGAGTGTTGTAATCGTCACCGAAAACGTTAAGATATGGCAATTTACCGATAGCAACCTGTGTAATATATGGCATAAGGTTGTTTGGAATACCATTTGGATTTTCGCCGATTCTACCGCTCTTATGAGCACCGATTGGGTTGAAGTAACGAAGAAGTGTTACGCCCCAATCTTTATCTGCTTTATGGAAGTCATCAAGAATAATCTCAATCATATACTTTGTAGTACCGTAAGGATTAGTAGTACCACCTGTTTTCATATCTTCTTTAAGTGGAGAAATATTATTCATACCATAAACTGTTGCAGATGAACTGAACACGATTTTTTTGCAGTTATACTCTGCCATAACTTCACAAAGTGCTAATGTACCGCCAATGTTGTTATCGTAGTACATTAATGGTTCACGACAACTTTCGCCTACCGCTTTAAGGCCTGCAAAGTGAATACAAGCATCAATTTTATGGTCTTCAAAAACCTTTCTCATATTCTCTTTATCACGAATATCATAAGGATAGAACGCGAAATCCTTACCTGTAAGTTCGCGTACTCTGTCAAGCGATTTTTCGCTTGAATTATAGAGATTATCAACAATAACAATCTCATAACCCGCATTAAGAAGTTCAACACAAGTGTGTGAACCGATAAATCCTGCTCCGCCTGTAACTAAAATCTTGCTCATACATTATTCTCCTTTTCTAACTTTGTACCATTGAAATATGTTGAAAGAATTTTCTTATAATTTGCTTTATTATTTGCCATATAATCGGCACCTGTTTTACTCATACCAACACCTAAACCGTTACCGTATGTTGTTACGAGGAAATCGCCTGTTGCTTCATTATAATCAACTGTAAAGCAATGTGAAAGAAGTGTTGATGGTGTAAATACTTTTGTGCGGAAATCAAGACCACTGATTTCTTTGCCGCCAACAGTTACTTTTGTAACATAACCGATACTTGAAGAAATTGAAGCATCATGAGCTGCAACATTCACCCACATAATCGGCTCATCACCAAGTGTCAAACTACTATCAAAATTCAAAAGTAATCCTTTGAATTCGCCCATTGAATATTTACGTTCAACCTTGAAACTTTCAGATGAAGAATCAGGGTCGCCTGCTACTGAAACTGGCTTAAGGTAAGAATATTCTTTTGAGAAAATATTTTTAGCATCAGTTGTTTTCTTTGCAGCAATTTCAAAATATGGTGTTAAAGCAACTTCGCCATCAAAAGTGAGATATTCACCAAATACTGAATCAACTGCTGCTTTTACTTCATCATTGACTGTATCGCTGATTTTTACGCCATCAATTTCAAAATTAGTGTCACGATATTTGAGATATGTATAAATTACAACCGCTTGTGCTTTAACTGCTTCAACGTTATAGCCCTCGCCCATTTCTGTCATAACAAGGCGTGCAAGTGCTTCTTTTGCTTCGATTTCAACACCGTTGATTTTCATAACAGCAGGTGCGCCTTTATCAACTTCTGTTTGTGGCTCTGTTGTGTTTTCTGTTGTTGATTCACCTATACCTGTTGTAGACTCAGTAGGCACTTCTGTATTTTTAAGCAATTCAATCTTAATCAAATCAGAAATCATAAAGTCTGAAAGTTTAACTTCTGTTGATTGAGCATTTGTTTGTGGCTCTGTTGTAGTAGTTGTTGTAGTTGTAGTGGTAGTTGTTGTAGTAATATTGAAAATCTTATTGAATGCATTTGCAAGTGCACCATTTTCACCCTGAACTTTATAAACAATTCCAAGGATTGCACAAAGAAGAACAATTGCACCCAAAACTGCGGAAATTATGATAATTGATTTTTTATCAATTGGTTTCTTAGCTTCATCGGTAATTACATTTGTATTTTCAGTAATCTCGATGCCTACACTCTGAACGCCTGCCGCTTTTTCACCAATAAGTTCAATAAGTTCAACTGCCGCCGCCTCAATAAATGCCTCTTCAGTTTCATCTTCTGACATATAAAGTTTTCTTACTACTGCAGATTCGTCATTAGCAACTGCAATACAGATAAACTTTGAGTCATTAGATGTGTAAATATCACTGATTGATGCGCCGATATTAGCCGCAGATAAATCAAGACTTACTTTTGCAAGCTGAGCCGCATATTCAGTAGCATTCACATCACCTTTGTCTTCAACATGTGGTGTGAATACAAACACATCATCAAATTCTGGAATATTATTGCCACAACTTTTAAGAATTTCAGCATTATGAGTACCGTTAACTGCTACTACTGAACCGGATTCTACAATACGATTAACTGCAATAGCTACTTTTTCGTTATCAAAGAATTTCTGCTCGCCCAAGAATTCATCGGCTGTAGCAACTTCAATATTTTTTGAGAGGAACGGAACAACGCCATTTCGTAAGATAAGGTTAATTCTGTCATTATCAATAGGTAACACTAAAATATACTGTGTATCATTACCCATACCATAACCTGAATACAAGCCGTCTTTTGACAAGAATACTGTTGCTGGCTCAGGAAATGTTGAAAATGCCTTTCTTTGTGCATCGTCAACATCTTCATTGTTTTCAAGCATATTGAGAATCGTTGGATTGCTTACAACATCTGTTTCAAACGCCTGAACAAGTGCATTTTTAAGTTTTACATAATGCTTATTATCAACAGCGGTGATAATAAGTTCGTCATTTTCTAAAGCATCTTGTAATGCGCCAAATAAATCACGAAGATTTTCGTATTCTTCGAATGACACACTTTCGTCTGAATACGGTTTAATACTACTTACGACTCTTGCCTGATATCTGGCAAAAGGCATACTCTTGTCAACATTAAGTGACAATAATCTTACTTTCATTTTTTGTACCTCTCTTTTTACCCTGTATATAAACTGAATGTTAACTGAATTTACGGTGTCCAACCAATATCATCCGCATACGGATTTGCCATATTTTTTGCATCATACCACGCTTGAGGATATTTAGGTGTTGGATTAATAAACGCTGCACCCACATCAACTGCAGTAGTTTCGTTTTCACGAAGAAGACGTCCCATTACAACAAGTCGCGCACTATCAAACTCATAAGAACAAGTAACAAGTGTTATCAACTTATCATCCGGTTGCACGCTTACGTCTGTTTTGAAAATACTTCTTTCTTCAACTTCGTCTACAAATCCGTTAAACTTTTCGTCAGTTAAGAAATCTGTGACAATAAAATTGAAGTATTTACCATTATCGTCAACAAGCTTTGCATTTGAAATAAATGCTGCAAAAACTTTAAAATAATATGTTTCGTACAAAGTACTATATTCAATTATCGGTGATTCTTTATAACCCTCAAGTGTCTTATATTTATCAAGATTTGAGAACATAAGACCGTCTGTCATGTGATGACCATAGATTACGGTATTGTCATCAAGATATCTTGGGTCATTTTTGAAATCAAGATAAGGACAACCATAGCGGCTTGATTTACCATAGAAATCACGTTTAAGATAATAGTCATTATCTTGTGACTGAACAACCTGAACATCAAGATTTGTGTTGGCTATTTTAACCCAACCAACTAAATCCTGATTAACGGCATAAAGATATGAATATTTAAGATTCATATTTTCAGGGAATTTAATGCTTGGGTATTTTGCAAAAACATCCTGCCACGCTTCAACATACTGATTATCATCAAAATCATCAGTTTCAACAATGATTTCTTGAATTTCTTCTTTCTGTTTTAATTGCTCTTGTCTTTCAATAAACAAGTCGGTAAAAGCAAAGCAACAACCAATTATTGTAATAATTGCCGCATCCATAATGAGTTTACGAATTTTTTCTTTTGTACTGTCTTTTTTCAACGGAATAAATCCCTTGAAGAAATCAGAAAAAATTTCGTTAAATGTACGGACTTTCTTCTTTTTAGGTGTAACTACCACTTCTGTTTTTTCTTCAACAGGAGATTCAGTTGTGATTTCTTTTTTTACATATTGTGATGTAATATCAACAAATGTTTTTCCGTTTTCAACAATATGTTTTGGCTCGTCATCAACACTTACGATGATTTCTTCACTTTGATTTGTTTCTTCTGTAAGTTTTTGCTCTATCTGTTCAAAAATATCGTCTTCAATTATTGGTTTTGATTCACTTTTTATTTCAACTTTTTCTTTTGGCTCATCCATACCCAACTTCTTGCGAAGTTCCTCAAAGGAGAGTATTTCGTTATTATTTTCGTTGTTATTCATTCGTTACTACCTCCTGAGGATACCATTTTTTATCGTTTTTGAAAGGATTTTCAATGTTTTTATTATCATACCACAGCTGTGGATA
This sequence comes from Clostridia bacterium, assembly GCA_017631955.1. GTDB lineage: Bacteria > Bacillota > Clostridia > Oscillospirales > Acutalibacteraceae > Fimenecus. The sequence continues at coordinate 13,527 of JAGBSJ010000024.1, read as the reverse complement.
CTTTGGATTTTTATTGATGTATGCTTTTGACACATCAACTTCTTCACTTTCACCCGGTCGCACTGCACGAGCAAGCACTACAAGTCTGGCATCTGCACGATATGTGGTTTTTCCGTATTTATTGACCGTATCAAGCGTTCTGACACAAGTTGAAAGGACAAGCATTTTGTCGTCATCATTAATATCAACGCCTGTTACATAAAGACGACGCTTATTTACTTCATCAATAAATCCGTCAAAGTTTTCGCCATCCATATAAGGATAGATATAATTGAAAACATAACCATTATCTTCACTTGCATCTGCATTTGTGATAAATACGGCATAAATTTTCCATTTATAATTTTGTTCAAGTGAGTTGTACTCAAAAACAGGTGTTTTTTTGTAGAAATCTATTTTTTCATACTGGTCAAGTTCTGAAAACATTGTTTTATCATAACAGTTATGACCATAAATGATTGTGTTTGCATCAAATTCGGTAGGATTATTACGATAATCCATAAAGATTGCACCGCGATAATTGTACTTCTTATCAAAATCGTGATTAAGATAATAATCATTGTTTGAAAATTGAACAACAGGATAATCAATATTGGTATTGGGCACTTTAACCCAACCTACTGTATCTGTATTAACCTTTACCACAGATGAATAGTCGGGCTTTTGCTCAACTTTTTCTGTTTCATCGGGCACAAGATTTTGAATTTGCTCATAATAATCACGATTATTTTTAATATCAATAAAGTGTTTAATAACAAGTGATGATGAAAAAATGAAAACGATGACGAGAATTACAAGTATTACAACTTGTAACACACCCATCTTTCTTTTTTTCATATCACTCACCTACCAAATCTAAAATCATTTTAAGAGCTTCGTCCGAAGCACTGTTTCTGTTGTTTTCTCTTATATTTTCTTTAAAAGTATTATTAAGTTGTTTTACTTGTGTGTTTTCGCCATTTGAAACTGCAAGAAAAATAAGTCCCACAGGTTTTTCTGTGTTATCAGAATTAGGTCCTGCAATACCTGAAATGGAAACCGCCACGTCTGCACCTGAAATTTTCAAAACACCTTTTACCATTTCACGAACAGTTTGTTCACTGACTGCACCATAAGTTTCAAGAGTTTTATGTTGTACTCCAAGGACTTTTTCTTTAATTTCGTTACTGTAACTTACGACACCACAACTAAAGACAGATGATGAGCCACTTACATCAGTAATTCTTTTTGCAATAAGACCGCCTGTACAAGACTCGGCAGTTGCCAACACAAGGCCTTTTTCATTAAGCACTTTAACAACTTTTTCTTCGAGAGTCATTATATATCTACCTTAAAAACAAATATTTTTAATAGTTGTATTTTCGATTGCTCGTTCAATAAGTGCTTCAACATCCAACGCCTTTTCTGCATTTTCAAGGACAGAAATTTGTGGTTTTGTTTTAGGATGTTTTGGTGTAAACACTGTGCAACAATCTTCATACGGTTCAATTGAAATATCAAAAGTATCAATCTTTCTTGAAACTTTGATAATTTCATCTTTATCTAGACCAATAAGAGGTCTAAAAACAGGCAATTCTACTACTGCATCAGTACAAGCAAGAGCATTTAGTGTCTGGCTTGCAACCTGACCAAGACTTTCACCTGTAATAAGGGCTTTACTATCTTCTTTTTCTGCTATACGTTGTGCAATTCTCATCATAAAACGGCGCATAATAAGAGTAAACAAATCTTCAGGACATTTATCTCGGATTTCTTCCTGAATTTCTGTAAATCCAACTGTGAAAAGAGTTATGTTACCGCTATATCTTGAAACCTGACGAAGAAGGTTATGAACTTTTTCTTCTGACTGTGGTGAAGTATATGGTGGAGATGCAAAGTGAATAGCATTAAGCACAAGGCCGCGTTTTGCCATCATATATGCGGCAACAGGACTATCAATACCACCTGAAATAAGAATTGATGATTTACCCGCAGTTCCTGTTGGCATACCGCCTGCACCTTTTGTCTGATTACCGCGAATAAATGCAAACTTTTCACGAATTTCTATTGTTACGAGAATATCGGGATTTTTAACATCAACTTTTAAATGTGGGAATTTACTTAAAATTGCACCGCCGACTTCTGCAGAAATTTCAGGCGATTTAAGAGGGAATTTTTTATCTGAACGCTTGCCCTCAACCTTAAAAGTTTTTGCTTGTTTAAGTTGGTCAGCAAGATAATCTGGTGCATTCTTAAGAATTACATCCATATCTTTTTCAACCTGTAATGCTCTTGAATACGCCGCAATACCGAACACACGACTAATTCTGTCACTTACTTCGTCCATATCGATGTAATAGTCCATAGGGACAACAGCAACGGTTGATTGCTCTTTTCTATATTCAAATTCGCCGAGCGGTTTAATTCTTTTACGAATATTTTTTATTAAAATATCTTCAAATGTTGAACGGTTAAGACCTTTAAGTGCTAACTCGCCATTTTTAATCAATATGATTTCTTTCATTTTTATCTCCTGACACGATTTATTGTATCTACTATTCCATTATACAATAAATCCATTTCATTTTCTGTGGTATTTTTTGACAAGCTAATGCGGATTGCACTGTCAATTCCTTTTGGTGATATTCCCATTGATGTCAGCACGTCACTCCTGTGCCCTTTAGCACAAGCAGAGCCCGCTGAAACGCAGATACCCATTGCTGAAAGTGAGTTAAGCATTACTTGTGATGGAACTCCTTCAGCTGAAATATTGATAATATATGGAAGTGCATCTTGTGGGGAATTCACATAAACTTTCTCAAGTGTTGAAATTTTATCAACAAAGTAATTTCTTACTTTAGTTACGTCTGCTAAATTTTCATTCACATTACCGATATCGTTAACTGCTTCGCCGAATGCGCATATTGCAGGCATTGCTTCAGTACCTGAAACAAGACCGTTTTCTTGCCCACCTCCTAAAATACTCGGTAACACGCGAATACTGTTACTCACATATAAAGCACCCGCACCTTTTACACCATGTATTTTGTGAGCACTCATACTCATTAAGTCTATACCTAACTTTTTTGGTTTTAAGTCAATTTTACCAAACGCCTGAACTGCATCACAATGAAAATATGCTTTTGATTTATTATTTTTAATAATGCCTTTGATTTCCCCGATATCTTGAATTGAACCAACCTCATTATTTACTGCCATAACACTAACGAGAATTGTATTTTCATCAACAGCGTTTGAGAGTTCATCTAAAGAGATTTTACCATTACAATCGGGTTTTAAGTAAACAACCTCAAAGCCCTGTTCGGCGAGCATTTCAAAATGCTTAATTACGCTTGGATGTTCGAGTAATGTTGTAATTACTTTTTTGCCTTCACGGCGTTTTGCTTTTACAGAACCAAGAATTGCAGTATTGTTTGCTACCGTACCACTTGGTGTGAAAAAGATTTCATTTGGTTGGCAAGAAAGAAGTGTTGATACGCTTCGTCTAGCAACATCTAATTCTTTCTTCGCATTGAATCCGCAATAGTGAAGTGATGAGGGATTACCGAAGTTTTCTGTCATCATTTCAAGTGCTTTTTTTACCGCTTTTTCACAAGGTTTTGTTGTTGCACTATTATCAAGATAAACCATTACGATACTGCTCCCCCATTTTGCATAATAAATCAAAATAATTATACTACAAAATCTGTTGTTTGGCAAATAAAAAATCACGATTTTTAGGGTATATTTTTGAATTTTTTGTTAACAATATCATCAAACTAACAAAGGAGTGGAAAATATGCATAAAAATACCACTTTTTCTCGTGGAAAGATACGACTTATATTATATACAATAACCGTTATAACTGTACTTGGAATTTTCGGAATTGTTCAAACTGTGAAACTTTCAAAAGCACAAAGAGAAGTACTTGTTACTAATCAGATGGCACTTGTTTCACTTGACGAAAATCTTAACAACATTGGAACTAATCTTGAAAAAGTTATGTATTCAAGTACACCTACAATGCTTTCAAAATTAGCAGCAGAATTATGGAGAGAATCATCAGGGGCTAAAAACTGTCTTTCTATGTTACCGTCAAGTGATACTCAACTTGCAAACACATATAAATTCTTATCACAAGTTGGCGAATTTGTTATGGCGTTAGGTCGCAAGTGTACTAATGGTGAAGAATTAACTGCACAAGAAAGACAACAACTCGCAAATCTTTATGAATATTGCAATTCCTTAAGCGAGCAAGTAAATCAAATGTGTAATGAACTTGAAAATGGAACTTTTTCATTCGATAAACAAGATTCAACACTATTAGAAAAGAACAGTAACACAGTATCTATAAACAATAGTTTTGATGATGTTGAGCAGTCACTTTCAGATTTACCGTCACTTATTTATGATGGTCCTTTTTCAGACCACATTGAACAAGGGACTCCCCTTTTATTAAAAGGCAAAAAAGAAATTAAACAAGAAGATGCCTTAAAAATTGCTGAAAAAATATGCAGTAATGAAAAGGGCTCGTTGGAATATTCTTACGACGAAGATGGTGATATTCCTTGTTATGTATTCAAAAGTGATAATTGCACTGTAGCGGTTACAAAAATCGGCGGGTTTCCTTTATATATGATAAACTCAAAATTCGCAGGCGAAGTTGAAATAAAACAAGACGAAGCGGTCAGAAATGCAAAAAAATATCTTCAAAAAATTGGCTTTGAAAACCTAAAAGAAAGTTACTATTTCACAGATGACGGAATATGCACAGTAAACTTTGCAAGTGATGACAAAGGTGTTGTTATATACCCCGATTTAATTAAAATCAGCGTAAGTCTTGAAAACGGCGAAGTATTATCTTTTGACGCTACAGGTTATGTGCATAATCATCACGAAAGAAACCAATTTAATCCTAAATTAACCGAAGCACAAGCGGCGGAAAAACTCAATGACTCTCTTAAAATAATCAGTAGTCAGGTTTGTATAATTCCTACTGAATGGAAAACAGAGCAATACTGTTATGAATTCCATTGTAAAACTGAACAAGGTCAGGAAATACTCGTTTATATCGATTGTGACACAGGCGAAGAAAACAACATTCTTATTTTGCTTTACAGTGATGGCGGCGTGCTTACAAAATAGTATAAACCGCATATTCTTGTGAAATAATAATAACACCACTTTTAAGGAGGGATTACAATGAAAAAAGCAGCACTTGTTATGGTTATGTTAACTGCTTTGATTTGTGTTTTCTTTGTTGGTTGCAAAAGCACAGAAGATGGTAAAGTAAGCGACACAAACACAAGTTCAAGCACAAACACAACATCTACTACAAACAGGACAAACGGCACAACCAACAATAATACAACTAACAATGGTAACAACATGGGTAATGACATCAGTAACGGTGTAAGTAATGCAGGCAACGCTGTTGGCGATGTTGTTGACGGTGTAGGCGAAGCCGCATCTGATATCGGCAAGGGTCTTGGCAACGGAATCAGAGATATGATGGGCTAAAAGATAAAGCTGATGTAAATTAATACATCAGCTTTGTTTTTACATATTTAGTTTTTGGCGTTTTTCCATTCGTTTCCAACTGATAAATCCATACATATCGTTTACAAAGAACACAACAAAACAAATTACAACTGATAAATATGAAATGTCAGTAATTGACGCCAATACCCACAAAACAATCAACACTAAATCATTAAAAGCGTAGGCAAGTGCAAAATACGGACTTCGTCTGAAAGTTAAATAAACCGCCACAAAACTTGTGGTTATAGACAATGTGCTTGGAACAAGATTAGCCGTATTAAAATATTTAAGAATGAAATAAAAGGCAACTGTAACAAGTACCGTCAACATTATCATAAAAGGAATTTCTTTTTTAGAAAGTCGGTTGACTTTCACTTCTGCTTTATTGTTTTTATACGGATTTTTAAGCCAAGAAATCAACGCAAAAAACGCCATAGGAAAAGTCATACCCATATATGTAATCATTTCGCCATAATAAGCATATTCATAAGAAATAATAGCATACAAAAGTCCGAAAATCATTGTTAAAAACTGCCCTATTGGATTGCCCTTAGCGTTAAAAATAAGGAATGTTGCACCAATTAACGATGCAATTAAAGTCAAAAAATTTTCGCGGTCGAAAATACAGAAAGAAACAAGAATTAATAACACTGAAGAAGTCCATAATCCGATTTCAAACTTTGTAAAATAGTTAAGTAATTTTTTCATAAAATCTCCAAAAAAATAACATTCACGGTATATCTTCTAAGACCTAACGATATACCAGTGAATGCCATATTTGCATCACACTACCCGGTGGCAGTTTAATATTTAATTCTGATAATATATTTGTTGTTCGCACTGGAGATTATATATTATAAGTTCGTTTGTGTCAAGGTTTTCATTCTGCATATTGATTGCTGAAATCTGACTATTATCATAAGTTTTGTAATAATAAATTCCTTTATCAGTATTACAACAGGATGCATAAATCGTAGTTACAAAGCCGTCACCTGCTCTTACAGTTCCTCTTGTTTGAAAAACGGTATCAAGAATATGAAAAAACTGACTTATACTTTCATTTTCACTCTTACCGCACACCGAGTTAAGACGAGTAAAAACTGCCCTTACAAATCGTGACATTGACGAATTATCGCCTGGAAGTCCGAGAGCCCCCATCCCCTTACTATATTTATTAAAATCAAACCCCTCTGCAAATCTTGTTTCTGGTTCTTCGCGTGTTAAACTCATATAATTATTAAGATTAAAAATTTGTGTAGAAAAATCGGGATTATTAGTCAAAACACTTACAGGATTATAATAAATCTTAAGCCCATCATCAACACATTCAACCGTAATTGAAGAATCCCTATCTGAAATCATAAAATGAAGTGGTGTTGATTTGAAATCATCATTAAAATCTGCAGAAATAATATTTGTGCTATACAGTAACTCTTTAGATTCTTCTACACTTTCACACTTGCTCAAAACCCAAGGAATAATTTCAAAGGGGCAGATGTTATTCTTCTGATGGTCGAAGTCTTTATAAACTGTTTTATCTGGGAAATTAAGTGCTGCCATTGACAATCCTTTTTCATTAGTTGCTTCATAATAAAGTGGGTATCTATCAACAACTGTTGCCATACCAATAATGGCAAAATGCTGGTTTACTGGCTTTTGAAAGCGGAATTCAAATGGGTATTTTCTTGGAGTTATTACTACTTTTTCATCGTAGGAATATTCCAAATCGAGTGTTCTGCCAAAATAATGGTCTTTTGTTAATAATGAAATTGAAGTACACATAATAATTCTCTCCTTTTGAATATTATGTGTACTTCAGTAGTAATTATTTTTTCTTTAATGATTTAATTGTAATTTCATTTGCCATAAACAAACTTAAACAAAGTGCGATTAACACAAATGTTGTAATATTAAATGTTGTTGCGGTTGCAACAAAGCCGAAAATCAACTGCACGCCAAAGCCGATCCCGTATGCACCACCCATATGAAAGCCAGTTATATCTGCCGAATATTCTTTACCGAATCTTTCGGGTACGCTATGTAAAATACTTGGAAAAATTGGTCCGAAACCTACACCGATAAGAAGTAATCCGCACAACGAAAATCTGCCTAACGGTAAAAGAAGAATGATAATACCTATAAAAGAAACTGCAATACCCATACGAATCATTGTATTGTCGCTTGCTTTCATTGAAATGAATCCTGATATAATTCTACCTATTGTTATTCCGCAAAAATATAACGAAATCCATTTTGCCGCTTCATCGGGTTGCAAGCTGTGAATATGCACTAAGAATGATGCGCCCCATGTACCAAGAAGGAATTCCATACTACAATATAAACCTTGTGATAGCAGACTCGTAAATACTCCCTTCATTTTGAGTATTTCAATTATGCCTTTTCCATTTTTGCTTGATGTTTCTTCTTCAATTTCGCTTTCTTTAATTGTTCTCCACTTTTTAAGTGAAATTGCAATTACACCTGCAATTGATAATTGTAAAAGTGCAATTATTCTGTACCCGTTTCTCCATGAGCCCGTTTCGCCTGTGAGAAAAAACGACATAATAAGCGGACTTATTGTAACGCCAACACCCCAAAATGCATGAAGCCAGTTCATATGCTGTGCTTTATAATGAAGTGAAACGAAGTTGTTAAGTGCAGTATCAATTACACCTGCGCCATAGCCCAATACAACTGCACCAAACATCATAACAACAATATTAGGGGCAAAACTCATAATAAATAAGCCGATAACTGTAAGAAGTGTTGAAACAAATGTTACAAGAGCTGTACCAAATTTTCGTATTACTTTACCTGCAATAAAGCTTACGCCACCAACACAAACTCCCGTAATTATACCATACAAAGATGCGAAACTTTCTTGAATTGCAAAATCTTTGTGAACAACCGGCCACGCTGCTCCAAAAAGTGAGTCGGGCAGTCCTAAAGAAATAAAGACAATATAAATTACAACTAAAATAAAAAGCATAATAACTCCTTGTAGTTTTGTTTACGGTATTTTATCATAGATTTATTATAAACACAATGGAATAAAACTTATAAAAACACAAAAATTCATTGAAAAAGCTTTTGTTTTAATCTATAATTAACTCATATTGAACGTGGAGTATTCATATGAAAATATTTGCACCAAATTATTATAAAAAATTCAGTTGTATTGCAGATAAATGCAATCATAGTTGTTGTATTGGTTGGGAAATTGATATTGATGAAAATACAATGAAACAGTATAGCACTATTAAAACTGAGTTTGGCGAGAAGTTAAAAGAAAACATTGTTATTACTAATGATTGCGCTTGTTTTAAGTTAACTGACAATGAGCGTTGTCCATTTCTTAATAAAAATAATTTATGCGAAATAATTCTTAATCTCCACGAAGATTCACTTTGTCAGATTTGCAATGACCATCCACGATTCCGCAACTATTTTGGCGACAGAATTGAAATAGGTTTAGGTCTTACTTGTGAAGAAGTTGCAAGAATCGTTGTTAATGAAAATGAGCCATTTGAACTGATTGAAATCGACGAAACTGATGAAAACTCAACTATTTATGAAGATGAAATTGCATTTTTCAATATAAGAAATGAGATTTTTAATATTATAAACAGTGAGCAAAAGTTTGAAACAATTGTTGATAAATTACTCGATAAATTCAATATAGAATTTCCACAAAAATCAGTTTGTAAATGGGTTGATATTTACGAAAAGCTTGAGATGCTTGATAATAATTGGGGCATTATGTTAAACAAGTTAAAATCAAGTAAAAGCACTCAAATAACACTCACCTATTCAAATAAAAACGCACTAAAAAATCTGCTTATTTATTTTATATACCGCCATTTAGGCGAATCTGTTTATGACGAAAATTTTCAAGGTAGATTATTGTTTGCAATACTTAGTTGCTATATAATTTCTGCATTATACAATATGAATTACAACATTGAAGATGTAGCGCGAATGTATTCTTCGGAAATTGAATATTCAGATGAAAATTTAACTATGATAATTAACTTATTACAAAACGAAAACCTTGAGGCGTAAAACCTCAAGGTTTCTCTTATTTATCTAAAACAGATTTAAGAATTGCACGAGAATCGGCAATTGAAACTTTACCATCGCCGTTAACATCAGCCGCAAGTTTTTGTGTATTATCTAACTTATAACTACCTACAACTGCTTTTAATGCAAGGCGAGCGTCAATAATTGAGATTTTGCCGTCATTGTTTATATCACACAAAACAAACTTAAATTCGGCCGACTCAATTGCTTTTTTGATTTTATCAATATATTCATTCAACAAGTTCTGCTCAGCCATAGAATACTGTGTAACATCGAGTTTGAACAACTCATCAATAGAATCAAGTGCACCATCTTTATAAAGCTGGCGGTCAAGTTTCTTATACTCTTCATAAAGTGCATTATACTCAGAGTAATCAGCATTCATATATTCAGGGGCATTAGAAATTGTTTTTGTAGTAGCCGTTGCTACGTTAATACCGTCATCACTTGTAATTACACAATAATACCCTGATGCATTATCATCGCGTGATGGTTGATAATAAAACTTCGTTGCACCTTCAATAAGAATTTCTTTCTTCTCAGAAGTTTCATCAATTTTATACCATTGATATTTACAGTTAAAGCCAATCGCATAAGACATAATATAACTCTTTTCGGCATCAACTTGTTCTGGGAGGTCATAAACTATTGTCGGCACAGAACAGAGTTCTTTGTTATTATCTTTTGCAAATTTTTCAGCGTATGTACCTTCATAACCGTATACTATTAAATCTGTTGCAGGTGCAGACACAGAAATTTCTTCAAGTGTACTTGAAACCATAAGCGTATTCAAATTGCTTGGCAAGCTTTTTATAGTTTCTACAGAATCTAATCGCAAATGTTCTATTGACGAACCTGAAAAGGCATTCTTAACTATATTTTTTACCGAAGTTAAATGCAAAGTTTTTAATGAAGAACACGACTGAAATACACTACTGTTAAGTTCTTCAAGCGATGGCAATAAAACTGCAATTAAGGACTTATCGTTTTGGAAAGCATAAGCTCCCGTTGATGTTACTTTAGGAAAGTTTACTCCTTTAAGCTTTGGACAATCTGCAAATGCATAATTTCCGATTTCTTCAACATTGTCAAACTTAATTGTTTCTAGCCCTGAGTTTCTAAATGCATTTGCACTTATCTTTGTTGCTGAACTTAAATCAACATTAGTCAAAGAAACGCAGTTTCTGAATGTGCCAATACTAACAACTTCAATTGCAGGTAATGACACCGTTTCAAGATTACTACAACCATTAAAGACATTAGTACCCATATCGGTAACATTTTGCATATCTACACTTTTAATAGATGAATCTGCAAATGCATATTCACCGATAAGTGTTAAATTCGGAAAGTTAACAGAAATAAGATTTTTACATTCAGAAAATGAACGTATACTGAGAGTGGTGACAGATTCACCGCTGACTGACTCAAGTTTTTTACAGTTTCTGAACGCATTAAGGTTTATAATTTCTGCAGTATCTGGTAGCACAACTACTTTAACATATTCATTATTTTCAAATGCACCTGATGCGACACCTTTAACAGTTTTACCTTTTATTATTTCAGGAACAACTAATTCTTCTTTTGTTCCATAATAACCGGTAATATACCCCAACATGTTTATATCGTAGTCATTTTCTTCTGCTTCTGAAAGACGGTCATATTCAACCGTAACAATAGAACTTGGTGCCTTGCCTTTACCAACAGCAATAGCAGCAATTTTTGTATCAATTGAAACTGTAATCGGTTTAGTGTATTCAAGTCCACTAGACAAGTTAATATTGTCCCAATCACCTGTATCATAAATAATATAATATATAGTTGCATCTTTTTCAGGACACGATATAGAAACATTGAAGGAATCCGTAAATGTACAACTATCTACACTAAACACAGGCTCAGCCGTTGTAGGTTTACCGTCTAATAAATATTTAAGATATAACAACCCTGCACCGAAATGATTTTCACCAGCATTTTCTGACATAGCAACGGCAAAATCCTTAATCATTTCTTCACATTCAGAGGCAGGTTTATCTTGATAAATCGTCTGAATAATAGCAAGGCCTGATGTAACCTGAGGTGCTGCCATTGATGTGCCACTCATAGAAGTATATGTATTATTAAGATAACAACTTTTAATATTTTCGCCAGGGGCTGCTATATCAATAGTACCATCATAGTTTGAAAAACTTGCTAGATTATCGTTTTTATCAGTAGCACTAACTGTAATTGCAGAGTCTATAGATGCAGGACAGACATAAGTTTTATCAAGGTCAATATGAGCGTTTCCTGCTGCCACAACAACATTAACATCATGAGCTACTGCATTATTTACCGCTTCAGTCATTCTTTGACTTTCACTTTTACTAGAAAGACTCATATTAATGATATCGGCACCGTCTTGAACAGCCATATCAACAGCTGTTGATATTGTACTCAACGAGCCATTACCCATATTGTTTAATACTTTATATGGCTTAATTTTAACATTACTTAAGGTGTTACCTACAATAATTCCTGTAACATGAGTACCATGGCCATAATCGTCTTCAGCGCTGTCTGGCTCACCTGTAGAACTTGAATTATAATTCGACGCTTCTAGTCTTCCCTCAAAATACTCATGGTCGGTATCAACACCACTATCAAGCACCGCAACAAGAATATAATCATCTGCGATTTTATCCTTTAAATTCTCTTCAATATCAGTGAATCCGATTTTATCTGACAACCATTCAATTGCCTCAGACGTAACATCGTTCATATCAGATATATCTTCTTCGGTAATATCTAATCCCGGTATTTCAAAATCATCCTGAGCACTCATAATTACATCTGGCTCAACATACTCAATATAATCGCAAGTAAGATAATACTGATAAGCCGATTTTGCAGCAAAAACAGTATCATACTGGAGAATATAAAGGTTATTGTAACCACTTACACAATCAATAGCGCCCTGATAATCAATGCTTTTTTCTGATTTAACAATTAATCGTTGTGTTTCAAAAGCATCATCTGGCAAACCAGTGTTAAACTCCACAGAAACAGAGTTACCATAGAATTTATCTGCACTAACTATTATGTCTTCAAAATCTTTTGAATTTTCTTCAAAACTGTTTTTATCATTTTCGCGAACCATTGCAGAAAGCTGTGATGCAAAATTATAAAGTTTTCTTTGTTCGGTTTCTTGTGCAAATGCACAAAAGCCCTGTGTAACCGATAAAGCAACAACAATAACAGACAAAATAACTGATATAACTTTTTTCATTTGCACACCTCCACCACATAATTAATTAACATTTCGTTCATTATAAAACATAAAGTTGTTAATTTCAATAGATTTTGAGATATAGTACACATATATAAAATGTGTCTATAAACGGGAACAAACCGTACCTCATTATATGAAATACGGTTTTTTTCGTTAATAATAAAAGTATTTATAGAATGTTGGATATTCATTCAAAAGATGTTGAAGATTTGTTCTTCGGCTTGAGCCAGGGTCATTGATTATAAACCCTGATGTAGTTAATGAATCTCCACCATTATAACCTGTAATTACAACCCAATGCTGAGTTCCTGATGATTTTTTTGCACCAAACAATACAGGTTTACCTTCTTTAAGTTTTTCATAGATTTTACTTAAATACCCACTACTGCTTGTTACCGCAATATAATTGCTTGGCCAATACACATTACCTGATGACGAATAACTTAATTTTTTTGACATTGCGTCAGGGTAAATTGTTGTGCCTGTGCGATATGATTCCATCATTGCAATTGCAGTTGTTACACAACCGATTTGAGCAATTGTTTTGCCCGATGTACCAATTTTAACATTTGCCCAACGGGAGTCTGTCTGCTTAAAACTTGGTACGCTCAATGAGATTTTAGAATAGTTTGTTGAAATTATACTTGTTGATAAG
>JAGBSJ010000023.1 GCA_017631955.1 Clostridia bacterium | reverse complement strand
GTGCCTTTTCAACAATCTCTTTAAGTCCTTCAGGAGTTGTGTCAATATCTTCTTTACTCTCTTGATTAATAGCTGTTGGTCCAATAAGCAAGTTGCCGTCAACTGTAGGAGTTACAAGAATACCCTTACCCATTTCGTTAGGGCACTGGAAAATTGTATGAATTGCAAGGTTACCTACTGACTTATCAAGAACATAGTACTCACCTTTTCTTGGCACAAGTTCAATTGAATCGTCGCCAACCATACGAGCAAGGTCATCTGAGAAATTACCTGCAGCATTAATTATGTATTTAGCAGAGATTTCGCCAACAGTTGTGTCAAGCACATAACCATCTGCATTTTCATTAATTGCTTTTACTTCACAATTTCTGATAAATTCAACACCGTTAGTTACTGCATTTTCTACTGCTGCGATTGTAAGTTCATAAGTACAAACAATACCAGCACTTTCTGAAAGCAACGCACCAACTGCAGCGTCACTGATATTTGGTTCAATTCTACGAAGTTCTGCCTGGTCAATAACTGAAAGTTCAGGAACTCCGTTTTTAATACCACGCTCGAAAAGTTCTTTTACATGTTCCATTTCTTTTTCAGAGAATGCAACAACTACTGAACCATTCTTTTTGAACGGAACTGAAAGTTTTTCACAAACCTCAGGCATCATTAATGTGCCTTCAACATTAAGTTTTGCTTTAAGTGTACCATTCTGCGCATCAAAACCACCATGCACAATAGCACTGTTTGCCTTTGTTGTACCCATAGCAACATCATTGCATTTTTCGAGCAAAGCCACATTGATATTGAAGCGACTGAGTTCACGAGCAATAAGACCGCCTACAACACCGGCACCTACAACTGCTACATCGTAAGTCATAATTACACCCTTCTTTTTCTTTTTTTAGGCAACGAATACGCACCTATTCATTATCTTTTTCATTATAGCACAACTAAACGATTTTTTACATAGTTTTTCGCAAATTTTTTTAAGTTTTTTATTTTATTTGTGCTTTCATTTTATTGCCAATTTTTTTAATAATTCTTTTTTCCAAACGAGATATATAACTTTGCGAAATTCCAAGTTTATCTGCTACTTGTTTTTGTGTAAGTTCTTCCCTTTCGCCTAAGCCAAAACGCATATCTATTATTTCTTTCTCTCTTTCGGGCAAAGTTTTAATCACCTGTAAAAGTATTCGTTTTTCATCATCTTCTTCAATGTCACGATGGATTTCGTCACCGTCACTTCCTAAAACATCAGCAAGCAAAAGTTCGTTACCATCCCAATCGGTATTAAGCGGTTCGTCAAGAGAAACTTCCATTTTCTGTGATGCAATTTTGCGAAGATGCATAAGTATTTCGTTTTCAATACACCTTGAAGCGTAAGTTGCTAGTTTAATATTCTTTTCAGGAGAAAAGGTATTAACCGCTTTGATTAACCCGATTGTACCTATTGAAATTAAATCTTCAATATATACCCCTGAACTTTCAAACTTTTTTGCGATATACACTACAAGGCGAAGATTATGTTCTATTAACTTTTCTCTAGCTTTTTCATCGCCGTCTGCTAATTTTTCGCTTAAAAATTGCTCCTCTTCGGCACTTAACGGTTCGGGCAATGACACGGGACCATTTATGTAATGTGCATCTCGTTTGAAAAATTTCAAATAAAGTTTTTGCAGAATTTTTTTAAGTTTAAGCATTTTATATCTCCCCTTCAAGATTTATATTCAATATCATTTTATACTCGTCTAAAGGTGACAAACTTTCCCCTATATACACCTTATCGGTTGAAAAATTATCTATAGTAATACGAGTTGGTCTGAACGCTTTAATAAGCGATTCACCATTCACCGTTGACACAGGTATAAGTCGTATTTTTTCTTGTGTAAACAGTTTATTGAACAACTCTTTATCAAGCATAACTACAGGCAGATTAGAAAATGGCTCACGAAGATTATTACCTGTATCAACTAAAGCGGTACAAGATATGGTTTTGCCTGCATTTTCTACTGTTACATATTTTTCTTTTGATTTTGGCGCTTTTTTATCGGTAATTTTAGATATAACTGTAATGACAAGGTAAGAAATAATGGTACAGATAATAAGGAAGGTTAAATCCACATCAAAATAAACTATACCATTTGAATAAATCAGAATATCTTTATCAAAAAATATGTAAACTGCAAACATTAACCCGCCAAACATAAACGACATTGCAAAAAGAAGAAAGATACTTTTAAGCAGTCGTTTTAAGGGCTTTATGCCAAATGTTATTATTATCATAAGTACTGCGGTTAATATTTTTAACAGTGTCATTAGTATTCCGAGATTCTCAACAAATAGCAGTAGGGACGATAATCCACCTATAATTGAGCCAGTTAAAATCCGCCACCTTTTTTGATGACTTCTTGTGATTTTTTGCACCGCAAGTAACAGGAAATAGTTGACTATTGTATTAAGAATTATGAGAATATCAACATATACGGTCATTAAATCACCACACAAAAAAGCTTGGTATCATTATATCAAAGATACCAAGCTTTATTTTGTCATTATGTGTCTATTATTTTATTGTTTTCATATAATCTTCAAGAATGAGCACCGCAGAAACCGCATCAATTACTGCTTTACGCTTTTTTCCACGGACATCAGCAGAATTAAGCAGATTATGAGCAGAAACTGTTGTAAGTCGTTCATTTTGAAAATCTACCTGAAGACCTGTTTTTTCTTTGAGCATTTCACCAAGTTCTCGACAAGCATCACTACGAAAACCGTAACTGCCGTCCATATTCTGTGGAAGTCCCACACAGATACGCTCAACTTTTCGTTCAATTACTAAACCCGAAATTTTCTCAACGAGTTTTTCGCGGTCTTTTTCATTAATTACACATACGGGAGAAGCAAGAATCTGCAATTTATCACAAACCGCGATACCTGTTCTTACATCACCATAATCCACAGACATAATTATCATATATCTGTTACCTCCAACTATCTTATAAGGTATTTATTGAAAATATTTAAGGTTTAATAAAACCATAAATGCCCATCAAAGATGGGCATATTTTATGCTACAGGAGTATCGTTCACCTCTGGTGCAGGTGGTGCCTGAGTTGTAGTTTCAGGTGGTGCTTGTGTTGTGCTTTCAGGTGTTACCGGAGTTTGTGTTACTCCTGTTGTACCCTCACCTGTTACATCTGTTGTACTTTCAACAACTGCACCGTTACAAGTTACACAAGTACTTGGAATATTTGAAGTTTTATACCAGCCCGATGCTACCTTAGGACACTTATCACTTGCTAAAAGTCCTGTCTCCATACAATAAGTTTTCTTAGCAACCTTATTTGTATATTTTTCAAAGGATTTATCTGCAAGGTTTTTATGAACTCTATTCATAACTGTCTGGAAAATAAGACCCGCAGGGTTACCACTTGCTGAAATTGATTTATTGTAGTCATAACCAAACCATACTGCACTGATATAGTAAGGTGTTCCGCCAACACACCAACGGTCATTATTAGCTGTTGTTGTACCTGTTTTACCGAATGTAGTAAATCCCTTTACAGAGTAGCCACGAGCAGTACCCATTGAACCATAGTATACTGTCTGAAGCATCTGATTCATAACATATGAGGTTTCAGGAGAAATCACTTGTTCACCTTCAGGATTATTATTCTGAAGAATTGTTTCGCCTGCACTATTCTTTACTTCATAATAGCAGTATGGCTCGTAATATTTACCGCCATTACCAAATGTTGCGAATGCGGCAGCCATCTGTAAAGTTGTAGTACCGCCTGTTGAACCACCTGTTGCGAGTGCCGATGGTGAAACACTATCTTGAGCGTCATTATATGTTGTGATATGGAATTTCTCTGTAAGATAATCGTAGCTTAAATCAAAGCCCATCATCATAAGAAGTTGTGCTGGAACTGTATTGTAAGAAATAGCAACCGCATACTGTGCAGTAATGTAGCTATTAGGGTCTCCTGGGTCGCCACCGTAGTTAGTAGGCCAACGGCTACCTTTCCAAGTGATACCATAGTTCTTGATTTTTGATGACCAAGTGATGATGTTTTTATCAATAGCGGGAGCATAAATTGTTAATGGTTTAATTGAAGAACCCGGCTGACGCACCGCAGAAACTGCACGGTTATTTGAACGGTTTTCAGTTTTTTCGCCTGCACCACCAACTAAAGCCACTATTCTACCGTTATAATCCATAATAGTCATAGCAGACTGATACATATCTTTAACATCACTTACACGTTGTGTAGGAAAGTTAGTTCTGTGAACATAAACATCTTC
The DNA here is from genome assembly GCA_017631955.1 of Clostridia bacterium. GTDB lineage: Bacteria > Bacillota > Clostridia > Oscillospirales > Acutalibacteraceae > Fimenecus. The sequence goes on along the minus strand of JAGBSJ010000023.1, from coordinate 6,466 downwards.
AAGAATATTCTGAACTCGTGTATCAACTGCAGAATAAATACGCAAACCGCCTGAATAAATCATCTTGTTTGCTTCGTAATTTGAATAGCCCTGTTCTTTCAAATCACGGATTACGCTTGTAATCACATAGTCAACATAATAGCTCTGAATTTCATTATCAGTTGCTTTTTCAACACTTTCTTCATGTTCGGCAATGTATCTTTCGTCATTTGTAAAAATGAGTTCGTAGGCAATTGCTTCGTCATACTGCTCTTGAGTAATCATTTTTTCCTCAAGCATTTTACTAAGACACCATTCCTGACGCTTTTTATTTGCTTCAGGTCTCCACAATGGGTCATAGTCAGCAGGAGTCTGTGTAATAACAGCAATAGATGCACATTCTGCAAGATTAAGTTCAGAAACTTCTTTACCAAAATAAGTTTCAGCCGCAGTTTGAACACCATAACAGTTATGGCTTAAGTAAATTGTATTAAGATACGCCTCTAAAAGCTCGTCTTTTTCATAATACTTTTCCATATTCAAAGCGTAAAGGATTTCGTTGAATTTTCTGTTAAGTGTAACACCTTTTTCGCCTGTAAGGTTTTTAATTAACTGCATTGTGATTGTTGAGCCGCCACGAATATCACCATCAGCAACGATTGAACGGATGATACCAAAAGTTGAACTGAACCAGTCGACGCCCTTATGTTTATAAAAACGGCTATCTTCAATAGCTACAAACGCTTTTGGCATCCACTCAGACATATCTTCCATATCAACCCAAACACGATTTTCTTCACCGTGAAGTTTTGTAAGTTCTACAAACTTGTCTTCTTCATTCTTGGCATAAATAATTGTTGTCTGGTCCTGATTTTCTTTATAAAACTCAAGGTCGATAATTTTTTCGCCATTTGCAATGCTAATCATATTACCGAGAATATTCACACCGATAATGACACAAGTCATAAAGCCGGTGAATGCAATCGCCAGCAGAATTCCAAGTATTTTCTTCTGTTTTGGGGACATTGGCTTTTTATTAGCACTGGTCTTTTTTCTCATATTTTCCCTCCGAAAACCGCATTATTACGCAGTTTTTCTATACTCTATATAAGTATAGCACAAAATATTCAAAATGTTTAGCCCTTTTTTCATATTTTAATAAAAAATAATAAACTGTAATATTTTTGTTAAAAATATATTGAGATAACTCTTGCAAAATAAAGGAAGTGCTTTTGTTTGAGAAACAATGTTTTCAAAATAGTTTTATTTATTGCTTTATGTATTTCTATATTAGGAATACTCTTCATTTCGCTTAACAGAGATATGACTGAGCGTATTGCAGAAAATCCATATCTTGCCGAAGATTATTACACAGTCAAAGAATATCAAGGTAAAGTTGCAATTTTTAACAACAAGAGCAATTTACCATTAAATATTTTCGACACTTATGTCTCTACCCTACCACAACACGACAGAATGTTACTTGAAGAAGGTATAACAATAGAAAATACAGAAGAATTACAACGAATTATTGAAGATTACACAAGTTAATTCTTTGCAACAGTAATTTTTGCGGATTTTTCATTTCCGTTAAAAGTAATCTCGATTATTCCGTCATCGCGAAGTGAAAAATCGGCATTTTTATCATTTACAGTTACTTTATAATCACAAGTATCACGCATTACTACGATTACTGAATATTTTTCGTTATTACCGTAGTATTTAACAGTAGCGTTAAATTCAGTTTTATCTTCGTTGAAATTACTTTCCATAACCATAGTATCAAGACCTGTTGAGAATGTGCCCGGCTTGAAATATGCGTTGGTCCAGATATTAATTGGTGTTGAAAGTCCACCAAAATTGTGGAACCAACCGCCACGGCCTGATGTAATATTAAACATTTCAAATGTGTAGTATGAATATTCAACTTCGCGTTTCCATGCATCAAGGGCAGTTTTTGCAATTTTGAATGCAAAATCGGTTTCGCCTAAGTCAAGCATAGTTTTCCACACAAACCATTGATGTGAAAGCCACACATTACCATTCCAATAACCATTTGTAATGTAATATGATGCAGTTTTATCAACTGCACTGATACCAACAGGGCTGAACATTTCGTCATCACTTTTAAGATGGCCGAGAATTCTTGATTTTTGGTCGTTTGTAACGGCACCTGCGATAATTGGATAGATACCATCCATAGTTTTATTAAGATTTTCGCCCTTTGCATTTCTGTATTGCTCTTTTGCATTGCCGTTTTCGTCGTGAATTACATAAGAGAAATAGCCACAATCTTCGTCCCAAGAATATTTTTGAAGAGCGTTTGATATTCTTTCAATGTCTTCAAGATATGTTGATTTATCGTCTTCTTTACCTAATAAATCAGCAGCCATATAAAGAATTTTTGCACAACGGATTACCTGAGATGATGAAATAACAGGAGTCATATATTTCTGTTTATTCTCGGCATACATTGCCTTTTGCGGTGGCAAGTCATCCATACCGCTACAATTATAGAAATAGTCAAATGTAGTTGTAAGTCCGCTGTTAAATTTTGTAGTAGTTGAGCCGTTTATTTTGCCCGCAAGGAAATCATAGAACATTTTTACTCTGTCATAATATTTCAAAAGTTCTGTTTTATCATTTGCCTTTTTAAGCATTTCGAGGTATTGATAAATATGAACAGGCACCGGAGAGCCGTGAAGCAAAAATGCCCATTGGTCGTTATCACTTAAATATGTTTCAAGAATATAATCTGCAATACTTGGTGCAAATTCTAACATATCAAGACCGATAAAACCGGAATCCCAAGTATAGAAAGAGTCCCAACGCTTACCTGGGGTATGGTGAACAACATATTCACCATTTCTGTAAAGTGGGTAAACAGTATTTTGGAACACAGTTGCACGGAGAATTCTGTTTGAAAACTCATAAGTTTTACCCGCTAAATTTAAGTCGAATTTTTCGAGTGAGTTATATGCTTTTTCATAGATTTTTTCGTATTCTTCCACAGTTTTATACTCTGTTTCGCCGAAAGACAAAACTGCATATTCTATATGAGTTGAACGTGGCTCAACATAGAGCGTGTGAACTACTGTATTATGATAAAATCCCTCATCACTATGTTTTTCAGAGAACGAGCCGGAGAATGTTTCAAGCATATTTTGAAAACTCTCGTCAGGTTGTGAAATACGAGCAGTTGGGCTATCTTCAAGACAACCTGTATTGAAATCACGGCAACGAGTTGACTCGTTAAATGTTTTTACATAGAATTTGCCCTCAACACCATCATATTTATAAGAAACAAGTTTGCCGTTATCGTCTGTTGTTTCAATTTCAGGGTAGAAATTGTGCTTTTTACTTTCAATTGAAACTATTTCATTTTCTTCTGTAACTGCAAGGAAATCGAATTCAATTCCACCAGTACCACAAGAGATGAGTTCAATATTTTCTGCATTTAATTTTGTTGTGATTATATTGAAATCGTCTGCCTTTGTAAATACGATTTCTTGATTGTTTAATGTCCAAACGCTATCTTGATTATCAGTTGTGCGGTAACGAATGTGAAGTACAGGATTTGAAAATGCACCAATACCATTGATTTCGTAAATTATTCTATCCCCTGCTTCTTCACCTAAACGCGGACATTTAGGCAAGATATAACGGTTGCAATCACGGTCGCCAAGTCCCTTATGATATGTAAATCCGTCATCAAAAAACTCGCCTTTTTTCATAGCATCTATAACCTGCTTGTCCCAAGGACGAGTAGTGTTATAATCATAAGTTTTATAATCAAGTGCCTTGATAAAAATACACTTTTCAGGTAAAACAGGAGTTGTTGCATACACATTAGGGTATTCAATAGCAGAAAAAAGATTGAGAAGACAAATTTGCATAATGTCAGTATTATTCACAAACTCTGTACGGACAAGTACGCTATCACTATCAAGTTTTGTAAAAGACACATCTGCATAGACCTTGTCTTTCCATTCAAGGTCATAACGATATGAATAGAATGAGTAATCTGACTTTGCTTCCCAAGGATGAACACCTGTAGGAACAGTTACATTAGGCACGCGAGAATCTGCGTTTTCAATGGCAGGACTTACAACACAATCGAAACGGACACCGCCTTCTGTATTGTGGTCAACAATTCTTGAAATACCGCTGTATTTCTTGGAATACGGACCCCAGTTGCCTAATAAATTATACATTTTTTCTGTAACTTTGCTCATAGTGAATACCTCGCGTAAAAATATGGTAATATTATAGCAAAATGGGTGTATTTTTTCAATATATAGGCAAAATAAAATCCCCGCAAATGCGAGGATTAAAACTATTCTTTCTCTTCAACTTCAAACAGTTCACGGAGTTCGTCGATAGCTTTGGTTTCTATTCGTGATACATAAGACCGTGAGATGTCTAATTCTTTTGCAATTTCACGTTGGGTGTATGGTTTAGTATCATACAAACCGTATCTCATTATAAGTATTTTCTTTTTTCGCTCATCCTTAATATCTTCAATATATTCATAAAGTTTTTCCGTCTTCATTTTCAAATCAACATCGTCAAAAACGCTTTTTTCGTCATAAATAATATCGCTGAATGTCAATGGATTCCCTTCGCTGTCAACATCAATTGGCTCGTTCATTGAAACCTCGTTTGCATTCTTTTTAAGTGTCCGAAAATGCATAAAAATCTCATTCTCAATGCACCTTGAAGCATAAGTTGCAAGGCGTGTACCTTTAGTATAATCAAAGGTATTTATGGCTTTAATAAGTCCTATTGTGCCTATTGAGATTATGTCTTCTTGGTCAGAATAATTGGAATAATATTTTTTTATGATATGTGCCACAAGTCGCATATTGTGGTTGACTAGTTTATTACGAGCATTAATATCGCCATCACGATGAAATTTTATAAATTCTTCTTGTTCTTCTTTGGCACTCAAGGGTTTCGGAAACGAATTAGTTGAGGACAAATGAAGCATAAAATACAGAATGTTAGTTGATAAGCTTTGTAATAATGATAATAACATAAAAAACACCTCTGCAAAGTATATGCAGAGGTTTATTATTCGGTGCAAGTCCCTATTAAATTATCCTAACAAAAAGTCCATAGCAAGCATTACACAAAAGCCAATAAGAAGTGAATATGTTGCACCTTTTTCGTAGCCGTGAGAATGGGTTTCGGGTATCATTTCGTCACTTATTACATAAAGCATTGTACCGCCTGCAAAGCTGAGTGCAAAAGGCAGAATTGCAACAGATACAGTTACTACAAAGTAGCCAATCATTGTGCCGATTACTTCAACAAGACCTGTGCAAAGGGCGATTATAAATGCTCTTGATTTTGGAACTCCCGCATTAAGCATTGGGGAGATAATAACCATACCTTCAGGAATATTTTGGAGTGCTATACCACCCGCAACGGTTAATGCGTCTGAAATATTGCCTGTACCAAAGCTGACACCAGCAGCAATACCCTCAGGAAGATTATGGATTGCAATTGCCATTACAAAAAGCATTACACGATTTAAGTGCTTTATGCTTTCACCGTGAGATTCAGTATCGACACCTGTGATATGATGCATATGAGGTACGACTTTATCCATTAAACTTAAGAATACTGCACCGCAGAGAATACCTGCGATTACGACGAGAAGATTACCTGCCCCCTCGCCTGACTCCATAGCAGGAATAATAAGACCTAAAACGGCAGCAGCAAGCATAATACCCGCCGCAAAGCTTAATGTTATATCGTTAAATCTATGTGGAATTTTCTTAAGTGCAAAACCGATAAAACTACCAAACACGGTAGCCATACCTACACCTAATGCAGTTATAATAACGAGTTGCATAATATCACCTCATAACAATATAAAGCTATCTTTAAACAAAGTATAACATAAAAAGGAATAATAATCAAATACTCATTATAGTGTAAGAAAAAATGGGTGGCAGGATTCGACCGTCTGCTCGCGTCTCGCTCGCATACTATTCGCTTGGCGACCCAATTTCTTGCGAAATTCGGTACCCGCCAACCGCTTTTGCCTAAAAATGATGCACTGCATCATTTTTTTAACGGCAAAACCTTCTCAGGTTCGAATCCTTTACTACCAAATGAAAAGAACAGTTCCAACCGGAAGGTTGAAACTGTTCTTTTGGCTGGGGTGGCAGGATTCGAACCTACGAATGCAGCAGTCAAAGTGCGGTGTCTTACCGCTGGACGACACCCCAATATTTAATTGTGGTTTATACTCAAAACTCCGTCAATGCTTTGACGGAGTCTTGAATTAGTGGGGTGGATATTCGGATTCGAACCGATGGTCTCCAGTGCCACAAACTGGCGCTTTAACCAACTAAGCTACATCCACCAAATACTCACTTATTATACCATAAAAAAGCCTTTTGTCAATACAAAATTTAAAAAATATCGGCAGAAAATTTACCACAATATTTTTTGTTACTAACTGAACTTAAAAAGG
>JAGBSJ010000022.1 GCA_017631955.1 Clostridia bacterium | reverse complement strand
ATGCTTTATTCTTTTCAACAAGCTTTGCACGCTGAGTGCTTGTCATTTCTCTGAAACGAACCGGTGCAGGTCTTTCTGGATTAAAGCAGTTTTTCTTTTCTACATTACCCATAAGTGAAACTAAAAGTTCACTTACCATTTCTGCAATAGCTGGGGCAGAAGAAAGACCTGGTGACTCAATGCCTGCAACATTTATAAACTTCTTATTTTTCTCAGATGAACCGATAACAAAATCGTCCGCTGTGCAGTGTGCACGGTTACCGCTGAATGAAGTAATTGCATTTCTCAATGAAACTGCCGGGATACTCTTAATAGCAGATGTGTAAACTGACTGGAGACCTTCTGCTGTTGTTTCAACATTATCGCCATCATCGTGTTCTATAGCAGATGGACCTACAATCAAGTTACCATCTACTGTAGGAGAAACAAGAACACCCTTACCCATTTTTGTAGGACATTGGAAAATTGTACTGAAAGCCAATGCACCTTGTGATTTATCAAGAAGATAGTAGTCGCCACGACGTGGTTTTATTTCGATTGATGTGTCGCCAATCATTTGGGCAACTTTGCCAGAATGAACACCAGCCGCATTGATTACGAAATCTGCTTCAATATCGCCGAGTGTAGTATCAAGAACAAAGCTGTTATCATTCTGTGATATTGCTTTAACTTCGCAATTTCTTAAAAATTCAGCACCATTTGTAACAGCATTTTCAAGACCTGCTATAGTCAATTCATAAGGACAAACTATTGAAGATGTTGGAGCCCAGAGTGCCGCAACTGCCGTATCACCAATATTGGGTTCCCTCTTTACAAGCTCGTCTCTGTAAATAATCTCGAGACCAGGAACGCCATTTTCTTTACCACGTTCAAGTAATTCTTGTAAATGTGGGATTTCATCCTCTGAAAAAGCCACAACAAAAGCACCAATATTTTTAAGTGGCACGTTAAGTTCTTTACAAACTGTTTTCATAAGTTCAACGCCACGAACATTAAGTTTTGCTTTTAACGAACCAGGTTTTGCATCAAAACCTGCGTGAACAATAGCACTATTTGCTTTTGTTGCACCCATTGCACAGTCATTTGCTCTTTCTAACAACGCAACTTTCATATTGTATTTTGAAAGTTCTCTTGTTATAAGTGAGCCCACAACACCAGCACCGAGAACAACTACATCGTACTTCATTTTTACAACTCCTTCAAAATCAACACGCTTCATGCCGCTGAAGCGACAAAATTTTCACTAATATATTATATCAACTATACATGTAAAAATCAAGTAGTTATTAGAACCAAATATATGCATAATCACCACATTCTCCCCTACCCATTCTTTCTTAAGAATTTTTAAGTTTTTTGACAAAATGTTATTTTCTGCTTGAATATCCAACAAATTTGTGATAATATGTAGAAAAATTCACTTTGTGTGGTGTGTATTATGTCAAATATTGAAGAACGTTTATCAAAAGTTAACGCTAATGACCGTCGTGTTAAACGCACAAAAAAACTTTTAAGAGATTCTTTGTTTTCTCTTTTACAAACCAAATCAATAAATGAAATTACTGTTACCGCATTAACAGAAATTGCTGATATAAACCGTGCGACCTTCTATTTTTACTACACTGATATCATAGATATGTTAGACCAGATACAGAATGAAGCATACGAACTCTTTGAAGATGTTCTTATAGGTACAGAAGAACACATCAATTCAACAGAATCATTCGCAAAATACATTGAAAACATTCTTTTATTCTGTAAAGCTAATCCCTCTATTGCACGTTTTGTTATAACAAGAGAATACACAAACAATAAAGTTTTAAAGAAAATCAAAAAACTTCTTGCGAAAAATGTTCCTGTTGCAATGGAAAACTATTCACAGGATGATCCGAGAAGATTTGTTTTGAATTTTGCTCTCAATGCCTTAACAGGAACAGTAGTTGACTGGATGGATGACGGAATGATTATAGCACCTGATGTTATGGCTGAATTTATTGCAAATATGTATATAAGCGGTTCTATTAAAGCAAAATCTAAATTTGAGTCATACACAACTGAAGACGACGAATAATTTTAATTTTAAAAAACAAAAGCACTTTGGAATCCAAAGTGCTTTTTATTTTTATTCAACTGATTTAAGAGATTCTACCATGCTGATTTTCTTGAGTTTCTTATGCATCATAATATTTACTATTACCGCAAACAATACTGTGCATAAAGCTGCAAGTAAGAAGCTCCACCACTTAAGGTCTGTACTGAACGTAACCGTATCAATATCAATAACACTTACTATAGCGAGATTAAGGAAGATACCCGCAAAAAGACCTATTACAATACCGAAAAATGTTAAAATAACATTTTCACGATAAATATAAGCTGAAACTTCGTCATCATAGAAACCTAAAACCTTGAGTGTTGCAAGTTCTTTGATACGCTCATTTATATTAATGTTGTTAAGGTTATAAAGAACAACAAATGCAAGTGTTATAGCTGCAAATATAAGAATGAGAGTAACAATAGTAAGAACATCAATTATATTATTGAAATTATCAATAACAACCGTTGTATAAACTGTTCCGTTAACTCCACTTATCTCACCAATCTGTTTTTCAAGTGCCGCCTTATTTTCAACTGTCATTCCATCTGTAATTGAACAGAAAAGATAGTTGTAATCAGGCACAGTATTTGTCATTCTGTAGTATGTTGCAGGAGTAACATAAACATAATGGAACGTGTAGTTATCTGAAATACCCGTAACATTTACTTCATACTCAACCTTTTTAGCACCTTCAGTCCATGAAAGTTTGATTGTATCGCCTATTTCAGTTTTTGTTTTGTTTGCAAACTTTCTAGTAATTACCGCACCATCATCTGTAAATGCAACGTCTTTGTTTCCATCTTTCATATTTATAAAAGTTTTAAGCATTTCAGGTGCTTGTGGAACTAAAACATCAACTTCCATTACTTTATCAGTTCTGTCTGAGTAGCCTTCGCAAACTTTCAAGTAACCAAGCATTGATGTTTCTATTCCCTGAAGACTGGTAATACTCTTCACAGTTTCACTATTAGGTGTGTAATCTTCTTTGCCATCTTTCAAAACGACTTGTAAATCATATTGAGCAACGCCATTTTCACCATATTGGTTTGTAATAACCGTACCGATAGCATTTTGAAGACCGAACGCTGCAAGCATAAGTGCAGTACAACCAGCAATACCTATAACAGTAACTGCAAAACGCTTTTTGTTTCTGAAAAGGTTTCTTACTGTAACTTTTGATGTAAAGTTAAGTCTTGACCATATACCAGTAAAGTTTTCAAGATAAACACGCTTACCATCCTTCGGAGGCTTTGGTCTCATAAGAATTGAAGCCGGTGTTTTAAGTTCCTTGTGGCATGAAAGATATGCCGCAAATGTAGTTAAACCTACTGAAATTACAAGACCCAAAATAATATACCCTGGAAGAAGCTGTACTGTAAGTTTTGGTATCTCATACATAATACTCCACGCTGCAAAAATTGCGTGCGGAAGTCCTGAAAAACCTGCCAAAATACCAATTATGCTACCAATTGTACTTGCTGAGAATGCATAGATAAGATATTTACTTATAATAGTTTTATCTTCGTAACCCAATGCTTTCATTGTACCAAGCTGAGTTCTTTGTTCTTCAACCAATCTTGTCATAGTTGTAAGACAAACAAGTGTTGATACTATAAAGAAGAATGTTGGGAAAATATATGCCAATTTCTGCATGTTTTCTGCTGCTTCGCCGTAACCCGTGTAACCAGGTGAATCGCCACGGTCATAAACAGACCATGAAGCAACATTATTTATAGTTTCAAGTAAAGCGATACCTTTACTGTACTCCGTTTTAACAACACCTAACTTTGAGTTTACTTCTTCTTCAGCCTTCTCTAATTTTCTTTCTGCATTTTTGAGAGTTTCCTGGATATTCTGAAGCAACATTGTTTGTTGAGTTAATTGAGTCTGTGCATTATTATACTCAGTCTGAGCCTTTAATGAACCAAATTGAAGGTCAAAACCACTTGACTGAATCTGGTCTTTGAACTGAGATAACTGAGTTTCAGCTAATTTCAATTGAGCATCGGCATTATCAAGTTGAGTTTTTGCGGCTTTGAGTTGTTGGTTTGCATCATACCACTCAGCGTATTTTTCATCATACTCAGCTTTGCTTTTCTGATAAGTTTCTTCAGCAACAACAAGCTCTGTGTTATATTGCTCAAGTAACGCTTCAGTTTCTATAATAACGTCTGCCGCCATACCCTGAGCAGTAAGGTTAGATGCAGAAAAAAGAATTTTCGCAAGTTCAGGGTTTGTTTCT
>JAGBSJ010000004.1 GCA_017631955.1 Clostridia bacterium | reverse complement strand
GAAAAGTTCCCAGAAGCATACGCTGAATTCGTTAAAGTATGTGGCATTCTTGAAGACCACTACAGAGATATGCAGGATATGGAATTTACAGTTGAAGCTGGTAAACTCTATATGCTCCAAACAAGAAACGGTAAGAGAACTGCAAAGGCTGCTCTTAAGATCGCATGCGACCTCGTAGACGAAGGCATGATCGACGAAAAGAAGGCTGTTGCAATGATCGACCCCAGAAACCTTGACACACTCCTTCATCCTCAGTTCGATGCAAAAGCTCTTAAAGCTGCAACTCCTGCAGGTAAAGGTCTTGGCGCATCTCCCGGTGCTGCTTGCGGTAAAGTTGTATTCACAGCTGAAGACGCAGAAGCATGGAATGCAAGAGGAGAAAAAGTTGTTCTTGTTCGTCTTGAAACATCTCCAGAAGACATCACAGGTATGAAAGCTGCTCAGGGTATCCTTACAGTTCGTGGCGGTATGACATCTCACGCAGCTGTTGTTGCTCGTGGTATGGGTACATGCTGTGTATCTGGTTGTGGCGAAATCAAAATGGATGAAGAAAACAAGAAGTTTGAACTCGCTGGTAAAGTTTATAACGAAGGCGACTACATCTCAATCGATGGTTCAACAGGTAACATCTATGATGGTATCATCCCAACAGTTGACGCTGAAATCGCTGGTGAATTCGGCAGAATCATGGCTTGGGCTGACAAATACAGAACTCTTAAGGTTCGTACAAATGCTGACACTCCTGCTGACGCTAAGAAGGCAGTTGAACTTGGTGCAGAAGGTATCGGTCTTTGCCGTACAGAGCACATGTTCTTCGAAGAAGACAGAATCGCAGCATTCCGTGAAATGATTTGTTCAGATACAGTTGAAGAAAGAGAAGCAGCTCTTGAAAAGATTCTTCCTTATCAGCAGGGCGACTTCGAAGCTCTTTACGAAGCTCTTGAAGGTAACCCAGTTACAATTCGTTTCCTTGACCCACCTCTCCATGAATTTGTTCCTACAGAAGAAGCTGACATTAAGCTCCTTGCAGACGCTCAGGGCAAATCAGTTGAAGACATCAAGGCAATTATCGCATCTCTCCATGAGTTCAACCCAATGATGGGTCACCGTGGTTGCCGTCTTGCAGTAACATACCCTGAAATCGCAGCAATGCAGACAAAGGCAGTTATCCGTGCAGCAATCAACGTTAAGAAAGCTCATGCAGATTGGAACCTTGTTCCTGAAATCATGATTCCTCTTGTAGGCGACGTTAAAGAACTTAAGTTCGTTAAGAAAGTTGTTGTTGAAACAGCTGACGCTGAAATCGCAGCAGCAGGCGTAGAACTCGCTTACGAAGTTGGTACAATGATTGAAATCCCAAGAGCATGTATCACAGCTGACGAAATCGCTAAAGAAGCTGACTTCTTCTGCTTCGGTACAAACGACCTTACACAGATGACTTATGGCTTCAGCCGTGACGACGCTGGTAAGTTCCTTACAGCATACTATGATTGCAAGATTTTCGAAAACGACCCATTTGCAAAGCTTGACCAGAGCGGCGTTGGCGCTCTTATGGAAATGGCAGTTGCTAAGGGTAAGGCAAGCGGCAAAGACCTTCACTACGGTATCTGTGGTGAACACGGCGGCGACCCTGTTTCAGTTGAATTCTGCCACAAGATTGGCCTCAACTATGTATCTTGCTCACCATTCCGTGTTCCAATTGCTCGCCTCGCAGCAGCTCAGGCAGCAATCGCTGAAATGAAATAAGTCAAACTTATTCATTACGGAATAAGCAAATAAATAAAAACGTCCCCTTGGAGAAATCCAAGGGGATTTTTGTATCTATTGCAAACATCTATTGTAAATGTTATAATATAAAAAAGAGGTGATAGTTGTGAAACAAAATAGCGTATGGTTAAAAGCGCAAACATTGAAATTGCAAGTTTCCAAAAACATCTTGCCTGGATTTGATATTGGTTTTGACAAAAGAATTCCAAAAGATGTTGAAGAAGAATTGCGCTCTTTTGTGAAATGGATTGAAAACAATTATCGTATTCCTATCACGTTGTGGGTTGATTTCGAATATAAGCATTATTTAATCAGGCGTGATGGTAAACGAGTCGGCTATATTTTTTATTGGGAAGATTTCGCAACTTATCCCGTTTTCAACAACAAAGAGAATATTCCGCAAATACGCCTTCCTGCGAGAACGGAACATAGTACGATTGAGGAAATACTTTCTTCCTTTATTGAGGCAATAACAGATTATTATGCTTGGCTTTGCAACGAGATAAGCGAAGGTTATAAAATCAATGAAAACGATGTGGAAGAAATTCTACAAGCATATTTGCAATATAGAGGTTAATTTCCCCACTTTGCTAACCACATAAATAAAAACGTCCCCATCGAGTAATCGGTGGGGATTTTTGTTGCAGTTTTAGAATTGTAATGATATAATTCAATTGTAAATTAAGAGTGTGTGGAGATTTTTATGACTAAAGCATTTGAAAAGCACGAAACATTATTTTGCATATTGTTAATCATTATATATCTCGTAGTTAATTCCATTTGTGTTCAAAACTTCGGAGAAACAAGTTGTGTTGGATTTATTGCTAATACAATATTATCTGCGTGTTTAATAGTTATAATGCTGGTGTTAAAAAGAACATCGTATTATGGGCTAAAAAAGGTTGAAAATGCAAGACAATATTTATATTTTATACCATTGTTGATTATTGTAACAGTTAATTTATGGAATGGTTTTAATATTAATCATTCATCAAACGAGATAGGTTTTCATATTTTAACAATGATTAATATTGGATTTATAGAGGAGATTATTTTCAGGGGCTTTTTATTTAAAATGATGGCAAAAAACAGTGTTAAAAGCGCTATAATTGTAAGTGCCATTACTTTTGGAGCAGGTCACATTGTTAACTTAATAAATGGTGCAGATTTGATTCCTACTTTAATTCAGATATGTTATGCAACTTCAATAGGTTATTTATTCGTTATTATATTTCATAAAAGCAAATCACTTATTCCGTGCATAATAACACATTGCTTGGTAAATTCACTTTCTATATTTAATGTTGAAAATACCTTGTCCTTATACATAGCACCTATATTTTTAACAATTATTCCTCTTGTTTACGCAATTTATATAAATAAAAAGGTTAGAGAATAATTTGAAATTATTATTCCCCATTGAGTAATCGGTGGGGATTTTTGTTGACGAGATAGTGACTTTTGTCGTATAATAGGGACATAAATACAAAAGGAGTTTTAACGTATGCTAACATTAGAACGCGCAAAGGAATTATTAAAAACTACTACAACGGAAGAACATCTTTTTCTTCACGCTAAGAATGTATCAGTAGCAATGGGTGGTATGGCGGAACACTTTGGCGAAGATAAAGAGTTATGGATGGCAATCGGTCATCTTCACGATTACGACTACGAACAGTTTCCAGAAGAACATCTTCAGCATACTGAAAAAGAACTTCTTGCAGAGGGACTTTCAGAGGTTGAAGTCCGTGCAATTCTTGCTCATGGCTTTGGTCATTGTAATGATGTAGAGCCATTAACAAATCTTGAAAAATCATTGTTTACTGTAGATGAGCTTACTGGTATAATTCAGGCGGCTGCTCGTATGCGACCTATGGGTATTACCGATATGGAAATCTCAAGTTTTATGAAGAAATTCAAGGACAAAAAATTTGCCGCAAAATGTGACAGAGAAGTCATTCGTAAGGGCTGTGAAATGCTTGGAATGGAAGTCAGAGATGTGGCAGGAATCTGTATTGCGGCTATGAAGGATTATGCTAACGAGTTGCAAATCGGTCCAAAGGAATAATTTTTATTCATAAATAAAGAATCAGTCCCCATCTAAGTATCGGTGGGGATTTTTATGTTTATTGCAATTTTTTCTTTGAAATGCTATACTATAAATGAGGTGAGCATTATGAAAAAAGGTATTATAATAACTATTGCCATATTATTAGCTTTTATTGTTGGTGTTGCATCTTACTTTTTTGTTTGTGGTGGTGAGCCAGAAATCGAGAATTTTGATGCCATATCTGATGATTATGAAATCATTGCAACAGCATCCATAAAATATTATAACGAAGTATCCGTTAAAGATGAACGCATAACATTTTTGACCTATGATGACCATATGGAAGTGCTTGATTTAAAAAATCCATCAAACGATGGCGTTGTAATCAATCTTAATGAAGAAGAAAAATCAGCAATTAAGACTATCTACAAAGAGTTTGATTATATGTGGGTAACCAAAGATTATGTGATTTTTTGGCAAGACGAAACAAAATACTATGGTTTGGTTTACTCTAAAAACCCATTGTCAACAATTTGGAATATGAAGTCAGATTGGTATGAAAGCGTAGAATATCATAGAATAAACAGTAATTGGTATGAAATCGGTGCATTTGGTAGATAATTTCATTTTTTGCTAATCATTACCCCTTGGAGCAATCCAAGGGGATTTTTATTTGACAAATTTTGCAAAATATCGTACTATATTCATAGTTTTTTCACAGGATGTGTATTATGAAGAAAAGAGTTTTTTATACAGAATTTTCATACATTCTAGGGCTTGTGATTATGGCATTTGCCGCCGCATTTACCGAAAAAGCCAATTTTGGTATGTCAATGGTTGTTGCACCTGCTTATATTCTGCATCTTAAAGTGTCTGAATTTTTACCTTGGTTTACATTCGGCGTAGCGGAGTATGTTTTTCAAGGACTCTTAATCATTATAACCGTATTGATAATGCGAAAATTTAAAATTTCATATCTATTTTCATTCGTAACGGCAATAATCTACGGCACACTCCTTGATGGTGCAATGGCACTCATTTCAACACTACCTGAAAACACTTTTGCAATTCGTCTTGTATGGTATATTCTTGGCACGGTATTCTGCTCATTTGCGGTGTCACTTTTCTTTCATACATATATTTCCCCCGAAGCATACGAGTTGATTGTTAAAGAGATTTCACAGAAATTCAATTTCAACATCAACAAAGTGAAAACATCTTATGATTGCATAAGTGTAGTGCTTGGTATTATAATGTCCTTTGCATTCTTCGGCTTTGGCGTATTCAAGGGTGTTGGCGTTGGCACAATCTTCTGTGCTTTAATCAATGGATTTTTAATTGGCAGATTTTCAAAACTTCTTGAAAAGCTTTTTGTTTTTAAGAACAAATTTAATCTTCAAAAATACTTTGAATAAGTATGTAAAGGTGAATGTAATGGAAAAGGTTAAAATAAAAAAAGACAGTAAAGTATTATTCATTGGTGACAGTATAACTGACCCCAAATTTAATTTCCGTATGATGAAAGACATCAAAGGAAGAAATATCTATGCTTCGCAACTTAAAAAGAGATTAAAGGCATATAGTAAAAACATAAAAGTTGACATTAAAGGTATTGCAAGTAACCGCACATACCACGTTTATGACCGCCTTACAAAAGATTGTATCAACTTGAAACCAGATGTAATTATTATGCTCATAGGCGTTAATGATGCTTGGGAAAACTATGTGCCCGAAGATTACCCACCACTTCTTCGCCCAATTGAACCACATACCCGTGAGATTTACAGAAGAATAAAAACAGAGTTGCCAAACACTCAAATTCTGTATTTAATGCCATTTATGATTGATGCGGTTGAAGAAAAATTCCCATTTCACGAAAAACTTGACGAATATCGTGAAATACTTAAAAATATCGCTCTTGAACATGGTGCTTTGGTACTGGACATGCAAAAAGTTTTCAACGAAGCACAGAAAACAACTGCACCAAAAGAACTTGCTATTGACGGAATCCATCCTACAAATCTTGGGCATAAAGTTATGGCTGATGCTGTGTTTGAAAAAATCGAATTATGCTAAAAGTAATCCCTGTCTCTTGATAGGGATTTTTTATTGACAAATTAATTGGAAAAGCGTAATATAAGATTATAGGGAAAAACGAAAGGGGAATATTTATGGCAAAAAAAGTTTTAACCGTTGAACAAGCCGAAATCAAGGCAATGAAAAAAGAACAATCATCATCAGGGTGGATGAGTTTTTTAGCAATTCTTCTTGCAGTAGCACTTGTTTTTGCGGCATTCATAAACGGTAAGACAATGGGCGAAGAAAAGAATGCAGTAAAAGAACCTGCATATATTACAGATGACACAGCCGCACCGTCTGGCGGTAATAATGTAGACCAACCTGACAATAACAACACTCCAGAGGCGCCTACAAATGACAATCAACAATCACAAAATCAACCACAAGAAACTGTAGACAAAGACGAGGTGTCTGATAATCCTGCAGAGTGGTCGAAAGAACAAATTGTTTATATGTATAAACAAGCGGCAACAAAAACTCATGACACTGCAGAGTCATCACAGACAATGACAATGCCCGTATTGGATGTAGAGGGTGGTGCACTCGGTTTCTTTCTCAGTATAGCTAAACCAGCAATTAATGCTGTTCTTGAAAAACAAACAACTACATACGGCGGAATCACAGGTGGTTACCAGAAACTTGTAGCATCAGATGTTGATACTGCAAAGGCATATAAAGAAGGTAACTATACAGTTATTGAAATGCGAATGGTTGAGCAGACTGACGGTCTTTATGGCGATGCACAAGCAGGTACAGTTGGCCACGCTATCAATGTTCTTGGTAATGTTGCGACTGCAGTTGAGCAGTTCCCTGCATTTGATATTAAATATGAAGAAGCAGATATTAAAATTCACTACGCTGACCCTATAGTTAAAGTTCGTATCAACGAAAATGGTATGATTGAAAAAGGTACATGGAGTTATATGTCAAAAATTGATATTAAACACCTTGCAATTGGTTCAGTAATGGTTGATAAAGCTTATGCCGAAATCGAATATGTAATCGTAGTCGGTGGCGGATTCTAAACTAAATATTAAAAATCCTCTGTAGTGTTGCTCTACAGAGGATTTTTTGTTATAATGAAAAAAACATTATTTGGGGATTTTATATGAAGAATGTTACACTTTTAGACTCTTATGAGCAGAATGCTTTTGACATTGAAAAAAAGTATCTTAAATCTCTTAATCCAGACAAACTCTTAAAGGGATTTTGCGAAATTGCAGGTGTAGACCTTGATGCCGAAAAATATGGTGGTTGGGAAACTTCTGCAATTCAAGGGCATACTTTGGGACATTATCTTACCGCGGTGGCTCAAGCTTACCCTTCGTCAAATGACGAAAAATTAAAAGCAATTACCGATTATATGGTGTCAGTTCTCGCAAAATGTCAGGCGGAAAATGGCTATCTTGCTGCAATCCCCGAAAGTCATTATGAACAAATCGAAAATGGCAATACATCAGGTACTTGGGTGCCTTGGTATTCGTTACATAAAATCCTTGCCGGACTCGTTGATGTATATAAACTTACAAATAATGCTGACGCGTTGTCAGTGGCATCAAAACTTGGTGACTGGGTGTATAGCCGTACTTCTAAATGGTCATCAGAAATGCAGACTACAGTTCTCAATGTTGAATACGGCGGAATGAACGACGCCCTTTATGAACTTTATAAATATACAAATAATAAAAATCACTTGTCAGCGGCTCATAGTTTTGATGAAATGACTCTTTTTGAGCCACTTTACAATGGCGAAGATATTCTCAATGGTAAACACGCAAATACAACAATTCCAAAGATTATCGGTGCACTTAATCGATACAGAGTAACAGGGGAAGAATACTATTTGCAAGTTGCGGCGAATTTCTGGGAAATAGTTATAAAAAATCACACATATATTACAGGCGGAAACAGCGAATGGGAGCATTTTGGCGAGTCAAAAATTCTTGATGCCGAGCGTACAAATTGCAACTGTGAAACTTGTAATACATATAATATGCTAAAACTCAGTCGTGAACTTTTCAAGGTTACAGGCGACACAAAATATGCCGATTATTATGAAAATACATTTATAAATGCAATTCTCTCGTCACAGAATCCCGAAACAGGAATGACAACATATTTTCAACCAATGGCGACAGGGTACTTTAAAGTTTACAGTTCTGCGACAGACCATTTCTGGTGTTGTACTGGCTCGGGTATGGAAAATTTCTCAAAATTGGGCGATAGTATTTATTTCCACAATTCCACATGCCTTTATGTAAACAGATTTACTTCTTCAACTGTAAATTGGGAAGAAAAAGGACTTAAAATTACACAAAATGCCGATTTGCCAAATGTTAAATTTATAATAAACGGCTCTGCTACGGCTCAAATTGTGCTTCGCGTTCCTGATTGGACTAACAATCCTACCATTAAAATCAACGGTGAAGAAATTAAAGTGAAAGCCAAAAAGGGACTAATTGTTCTTGACCGTGATTGGCAAGATGGTGACACAATTGAATATAATTTGCCAATGCAGGTGGTAGCTTACACCTTGCCCGATAACGAAAATGCAGTAGCGTTCAAATATGGACCATACGTACTTAGTGCTAATATGGGTACTAATGAAATGAATACAACCACAACAGGCGTTAATGTAACAATTCCACTTTGGGATTCAACTTCAAGTGATACTCTTATCATCCAAAAAGGTACAATCAAAAACTGGCTTAAAAATATCAATGAAAACCTTGCAAAAGAGGGAAATACTCTCAATTTTACCCTTAAAGGTACAAATCAGAATTTGATATTCTCGCCACATTACAAGCAATACAAAAACCGATATGGAATTTACTTTAACCTTGCAGATAGTAATACTGAAATCCCTAAAAATGAGGCAGATAAATATATCACAATCGACTCATTACCAGTTGGTAATGACCAGTATGAGTTCTCACATAATCTTAAATCAGAAAACTCAACATCTGGCAATTTTAAGGGACTTATGTTCCGTGATGCATCGCCTAACGGTTGGTTTAGTTACGATTTAGCAGTCGATAATACCACAACAAACTATGTTGCAGTAAAATATTACAGCGGAGATGTGGGCAGAACATTCAGTATTTATGTTGATAACACTTTACTTGCTGATGTAACACTCAAAGACCCTAATCCTAACGGATTTTATGATATGTATTACGAAATTCCAAAGGATTTACTAACAGATAGAGAAAAAATAACAGTAACCTTTAAGGCGACAAATGCAAGTTATGCCGGCGGAATATTCGATAAATTAAGTATAGTTAAAGAAAAGTGAAAGGGGAGTGCAAAATGAAGACAATAGAAAAAATCAATGCACAAGAAAGTCGTGAAATTTCAAGATTGAAGAAAATGCAAACTCGTAGCAGTAGCAAATACTTCTTTGTTCTGTTAATGCTTATTGCAATTGTCAACATTCTTGACGAGGTTACAAGTAACTTAACTGTTACTGTGCAGTCATCATTTATTACTGAATTTTTCGTAAATAACCCATTTATGGGTAAATTTTATACTTATGAAGATGGCCTTGCACTTCATTCGGGTATTGGTGTGTTTTCTTATGTTTTGGGACTTTTCACACCATTCTATAAAGCACTTGCAGATAAATGGGGCAGAAAACCACTTTTTGCAATATCAACTCTTGGTATGGCTGTGGGACTTTTAGTAATCAACTTGTCGACAAGCTACATAATGTTCCTTGTGGGCTTTGCAATTATCAGCTTCTTTATGGGGCACGACATTCAAATTATCTATATTCTTGAAGAAGCCCCTGATAAGCACCGTGCAAAGATATACAGCTTTCTTAAGAGCTTTGGTATTTTAGGCGTTATCTTAATCCCTGCACTTCGTGATGCTCTTATGGGTGACGACCCTACAAAATGGCGTAATATATTCTTAGTACCATCTTTAATCGGATTTGTTGCAGTGGTTTTAGTGCTTATCTTCGCAAAAGATACAAAGGTGTTTATAGGCGAAAGAATCCAGTATCTCTCACGTCCTTATGAAGAAAGACAAGCAGAAAAAGAAATACAAAAACAACAAAAACAAGCACAGCGAAATCAGTCAGGCGTATTTAATGGTGTTAAATACATCTTCGCCAATAAAGATACAAAAATGCTTATTATTTCGCACATTATATTTGACTCTGCTATGCCTGCAATCGCACTTTATTTTGAATCTTCAATGCACCGTGCAGGAATGAGTACCGCTGAAATTACAAAAGCACTATTTATGGTGCCTGTAGTTTATGGTACAATCACATTCCTTTCTGGCTTTATTGCAGATAAGTTAGGCAGAAAAGCCACAGTTACAGGATTTTCAATAACTTGTGTTATTGGTTATACTCTTTTTGTAGTGGGTATCTTAAACGGTTGGGAGCCATATTTAATCGGTTCACTTGCAGGACTTTACCAGGGCTCATACTGGATTGGTCGCGACTATATGAACGTTATGATGACCGAAAAAGTACCAACAGATATTCGTGCATCCGTTGTAGGTGCAGAAGGCCTTCTTGTTATTATCGGTCTTGTTGTGGGTTATGGACTTGCAATAGTAGGTATGATGATTCTTCCAATTTGGTGGGCTTGTCTTGCAATTTCAATTTCTGAAGTAAGCATCGCCGCAATTATGTTTGCCCTTAAAGTCAAAGAAACAAAAGGCGCAAATCTAGATGATATTGAATAAATAATGTTAGGGGACGATGCTCACATCGTCCCGTAAATTAGAAGGATGATATTATGTTAAAACGATTTCAATGGTTTAGAGAAAAAATAAAACCTATTGATTTGTCACACCCTGATGTAGTTGCTCTTGTAACAAACCAAAGAGCTTCTAAAAAAGCTTTTGGTAACGATTATCGTGGATGTTGTGCAATTCAAGAGGATTATTTAACATCTTCAATGTTTCAAACTCTTGATGGAAAATTCATTGAATATGAAAAGCCGAGTCGTACATATATAAACTTTTTATCTCCTGAAGTATATCCATATACTTTATGGGTTGGGCGAGAATTGGAATTATATGAAGGTGCGCGACTGGTCGGCACAATGATTATTGAGGAAATTAAGAATAAAAATCTTGATAGAAATGCAAAATTTTCTGACCGTGAAAATGTTTTAGAAGACCATAAAATATTGAATATTGCACTTAAGCGTTCATTGGAATTTGGAGATACATACAACAAACCATTAGATAATAAACTAATGAAATCGGTAAAAGACTTGTCTGGAAACGATATTGATAAAGTCGTCAAATATGTTTTGCAGGTTCGTAATGATGTTTTGTGGAAAATTTATTTTGCAAATTATGATATAAAGAAACAAGAACTAACCATAGACGGAATGAAAGAAACATCTGAAAAATATCCATGGATTGATGAGAATAATTTAAGAGAGTTGCATGGACAAGGATTATATTATGCTTGGCATGGGTAAAGCACACAATTTATTAATATGCGTTATAAACTCATCAAAAAAAGGACACCAATCGGTGTCCTTAATTTTTTGTATTCTTATTTGACCCACTTTGCAACAGCAGTTTCAACGAGTTCTACAACCTTGTCAACGATTACTTCGTCGCCATCTTGTAAATTGAGAAGTGGCTCTCTTACGCCACCGAGTTCAAGACCTGCTCTCTTTTTAAGAGCCGCCTTTGCAGTTGCATACATATTACCTTTTGTACTGCACATTGTGTAAATAACTTCATTAATGTCGTCTTGTATTGCTTCTGCATTAGCAACATCTTTGTTGTTAATCATATTGTTAAGAGTAACAAAAAGTTCAGGCATAACACCGTATGTACCACCAATGCCACCTTCGGCACCAATCATACGACCACCAACAAACTGTTCGTCAGGACCATTGAAAATAACAACCTCGCGAGTGTTCATTTTTGCCTGACGCTTGAACATCTGAATGTCCTGAATTGGCATTGATGAGTTCTTAACACCAATAACCTTTGGATTCTTAAGCATTTCGTCGAAAAGACTTAATGTGAGTGAAACACCTGCAAGCTGTGGAATGTTGTAAATAACATAATCAGTATTTGGTGCAGCTGCAGAAATATCATTCCAGTATTTTGCGATTGCAGTTTCATTGAGTTTGAAATAAATTGGTGGGATTGTAGCAATAGCATCAACACCAAGTGATTCAGCGTGGCGAGCAAGTTCACAGCTATCTTTTGTGTTGTTGCAAGCAACGTGAGCAATAATTGTGATTCTGCCCTTGTTTGCTTCCATAACTGCTTCAAGTGTCTTTTTTCTGTCCTCGACGCTATGGTAGATACATTCACCTGATGAACCGCCAACGTAAAGGCCGTCAACACCTTTTTCAATAAGGAATTCAACTAATGATTTTACACCATCAACTGAAATTTCACCGTTTTCATCATAACAAGCATAGAATGCAGGAATAACACCCTTATATTTTTCAAGACTCATTTTCATTAACCTCTTTCTTCAATTTCTTTCATCATCTGGTCAAGCATAATAAGACATCTTGGCACGTGGAATGGTCCTTTGAATGTTGAACCGATACAAGCAGGGAGTGTAGGATTACCGTCACGACGGAGATAACCATACCATTCGCCACAAGGAGCCACTGCAAAATGGTCTTTTGTATATTCGAACAACTGATTAAAGATTTCAAGATATTTTTCATCTTTTGTATCTCTGTAAATCATCAAAGATGCAATAAGTGCTTCGTTGTGTGGCCACCAGAGTTTCATATCGTGTTCATATGCTTCAGGTGGATTACCGAGACAATCGAAGAAATAAAGAATACCACCGAACTCCTTGTCCCAACCTTTTTCAAATGCCATATCAAAGATTTCAATTGCCTTAGCGTGTAATTCTTTGTCACCAGTTTCGTTTGCTCTTTCCATAAGGAACCAGCTACATTCAATATCATGACCAGGGTTAACAACTCTGCCTTCTGTAATGTTAAGACGAGGTGTTCCGTCAAGTGAAACGCTTTCAAGAGTACAACCTAAATCCTTTTTAACGTGATATTTGAAAATGTCAGCAACACATTCGTCTGCACGCTTGTTGTAAAGTTCTGCATTTTCAGGGTCAACACGAAGCATAACAGAAGTAACGTTAAGAATAATCATTGGAATACCAAGTGCACGACCTGTACGAGTTTCTGGTTCAGTCTTTGGACCTAAACCTGTTGGGTCTGCCATTCCATGATTAAGATTCCAGTACATATCATAAGCTTTTCTTGCACGCTCAAGATGCTCTTTTTCACCTGTAATGCCGTAGTATTCAGCATTTGCGATACAGTAGAATGCTTCTGAATAGCAATATCTTCTCTGACGAAGTGGTTTACCGTCTTCAGTAACTGTAAAGTAAAGGCGACCGTCAGCATTTTTGTTTACACAGTATTTTTCGAGGAAGTCAATACAACTTTTACTTGCCTTGAGCCATTCTTGTTTTACGCCGTAAATATGGCAAAGATAAGCGAAAGTCCAACCACATCTGCCTTGCATCCAGACACTCTTGTCAGTTGAAAAAACTTTACCATCTTTGTCAATGCAAGTGTAAACACCACCGTGAACTTTGTCCATACCGTTTTTAAGCCAAAAATCAGCAACGCTTGAAAGCTCATCTAAAACCCATTGTCTTTGTTCTTTAAGGTTCATTTTATTCACCCCATAAATCTATAAAAATACAAGAAAATTTTAGCACACAAAATGCGCTTTGTAAAGTTAAAAAACCTCTCATTTGAGAGGTTTTTTATAATTTTATTTCTCTACCTTTGATGGTGTCATTTCTTGCATTGTAACCTCTTCACGAAGGTCGTTTGCATATTTGTCCTGATAATAGTTTTCAGGTGTAATATCAAATGTGCCATCAGGCTTTACAGTTACCATTGTGCAACCACGCTGTGAGCCAAGCTTGTGAATTCTTAAATATGCAAGGTAGTCAATGCTGTAACCATAAGTAAGGCGGATTCCCTTGTAATCCATAGAAAGATTGTTTATGTGGTCGTGACCAACAAACATACCCTGATTTCCGCCAAGCTCTTGCATTGTTTCAAACAAGTTGTTGTGAATGTCACTGTTATAAACTACACGACCGCCTTCAGTTGCAGTACCATAAATAAGTTTTGTGTTTTCTGTGTCTTTGAAATCGTTTTCAGAGTATTCAAGCCAAGCGTCATAATACTCTTCAACTGGAATGTGGAAGAAAAGAAGTGAGTTGCCTTTAGCGTATTTTTCTAATAACTCATCCTTGTTTTCCATATTTTCAATAACAGAAGTGTTGTGCTTGATTATACTTTCCATAGTTGATTTATACCAGGCAATCTGGTCGTCGTGAATGTTATCATATTCCCAAGCAAGCATTTCAATAAGACCATCGCCAGTATAAGCGTTAGAGTCAATAGTAAAGATTGACTGAGTAATAATACCATCACTGTTTTTAACATTTATAACAGAGTTTCCGCAACCGTAAATATCTTCACTGCCTTCCTGATATAAGCAGTATTTGAAGTCTTCACTGCTATAGAATTCAGAAATTTCTTCTCTGTCATAAGGACTATAAAATTCAGAGTCGTGGTTACCAAAAGTAGGAATCCAATAAACTCCAAGAGTTTCCATAAGAGTAGCAAATGTTGTGTGAGGTGGTAAGTTGTTTATTGAAAATGACTCATAAACTGCAGGATATGCAATATCACCTGTAACAACAACAAGGTCAGGTTTTTCAACAGCAATCATATTTGCCACTGCATTAATAGCCATTTTGTCTAACTTTGCACAAAGCCAACCGCCACCGATATGAACATCGGTCAAATGCATTACCTTTAACTCACGGTCAGTTGTAAAAGTCCAGTTGCCGTTTTCATCTTTTTCAGGCACCAACTGATTTTCAATCTGCACCTTTTCAAAGGATGATGCAAATTCAATGCTATTTTTATTTGTGAAAGTGTTTACAATAAGATTAAAGCAAACAAATAACACAATAGCAACCGCAATAACACCTAAAACTTTAAGTGCCTTACACTTTTTGTTTTTACATTTTTTCATAATAAAATCCCCCTATTTAAAATAATGATATTACCCACAAAATTATAAACCATACAGGTGGCACAATAAGTGCAGGTAACATATTAAGTGTTTTAAGATTCTTTATTTCAAGAATTGCGAGTCCTGAAGATGCAATTAAGAATCCACCAACAACGCTTATTTCACACATAAGCTCAGGACTCATAAATTCTCCTAAAAATGTAGCAAGCAAGTAAATTCCACCTTGCCAACAGAAAAGCACAGGTGCTGCAAGTGCTATGCCAATGCCATAAGTAGATGCAAGCACCATACTTGTTACAAAGTCAAGAGTCGCATTAGTGAAAAGATATGTATGGTCGTTATAAAGTGCCGAATTAATAGGCCCTAAAATCGAAAGACTGCCAATACAGAAAAGAAGAATTGCAGTTGAAAGCCCTTTGCCCAACTCACTTTTTCCTTTTTTCTCGGTAAGTGCATTAAAACGCTTATCAAAATCAATCATATTACCGAAAAGCGAGCCGAGAGCAAGCGACACAATGAAAAGCACAGGGTATTTACTGTTTGGCATATTCTGTACAACTGAATTTATGCCAATACCTGCCGCCGCAAGTCCCATAGCATTCATAAGGCATTTTGTGTATTTTTCTTTTATTCCCTTTTTGAGTATACTGCCAATTACACTACCTGTAAGAATTGTGGCAGTATTCACTATTGTACCTATCATTGTCTGTTAATCCTCGTTCTTTCTACAACCTCAAAAATCTCTTTAAGAGTATCAAGAGAAGTTTGTTCAGGTAGTTTTTTAACGTTTATACTCTTTTTGCCACTTGATGTAACCGTAACTCGTTTTCTCATAACTGATGAGATATCAAGCACTAGTGACGCGTCAATTTCGTCACAGTAAAGAGCAATAATGTCGCCACGTTGACCGATTTCGTAAATGCCCATTGATGACGCCTTGTTTCTGCATAGAGAAACCTCAATAAGCCCCTCAACAGATGGTGGAATATCACCAAAACGGTCACGGAGTTCATCACGAACATCTTCTGCATCCTGGAATGTGCGTATATCTGCAATTCTGCGGTAAACCACAAGGCGTTGTGAAAGTGCAGTAATGTATTTGTCAGGAATATGAGCGTTGATTTGCAAATCAATAAGACATTCCCTTGTGTTTTTTGGTGTTTCGCCCTTTTCATTACTGATGGCTTCACCTAAAAGTTTCATATACATATCATAGCCAACAGCAGCCAAATGACCGTGTTGCTGAGCACCTAAAAGGTTACCGGCGCCGCGGATTTCAAGGTCGCGCATAGCGATTTTGAAGCCCGAACCGAATTCTGTGTATTCGCGGATTGCCTGTAATCGCTTGTAGGCAATTTCTGATAAGTTTTTATCTCGTTTGTATGTGAGGTATGCACTTGCTCTGCGGGCACTTCTGCCTACTCGACCTCGTAACTGATGAAGCTGGGCAAGCCCTAGTTTGTCCGCATCTTCAATAATAAGCGTGTTGGCATTAGGTACATCAACACCTGTTTCAATAATTGTGGTGCATACAAGAATGTCAATTTCGCCATTCATCAAATCTCGCCAGATATCGCTTAATTGTTCTTCGTTCATTTTACCGTGAGCAGTAGCAATTCGTGCATCAGGAAGATATTCTTTAATAGCAACTGCAACACCATCAATGGTTTCAACGCGGTTGTGCAAGAAATATACCTGACCACCACGACGAAGCTCTTTTTCCATTGCCTCACAAAGTAGTGGAAGACTATGCTCAACTACATAAGTCTGCACAGGAAAACGGTCGGACGGTGCTTCTTCAATAACTGACATATCGCGAATGCCCGACATAGCCATATTAAGTGTTCTCGGGATTGGTGTAGCAGATAATGTAAGCACATCAACGCCTGGGAATTTTTCTTTGATTTTTTCTTTTTGTGCAACGCCGAATCGTTGCTCTTCGTCAACAATCAAAAGGCCTAAGTCTTTGAATTTGACATTTTTCGCAATAAGTGAGTGAGTACCCACAATAATATCAATAAATCCCGAATTTACACTTTTTATAATTTTTGTTCGTTGTGTAGGAGTGCGGAATCGTGAAAGCATTTCAATTTCAACAGGGAAACCATCAAATCGTTTCATAAGTGTCTGGTAGTGTTGAAGGGCTAAGATGGTGGTAGGTACAAGTATCGCACATTGTTTTCCGTCTGCAACACATTTGAATACCGCGCGAAGTGCCACTTCAGTTTTACCAAAACCAACATCACCGCAAAGAAGACGGTCCATTGGGTATGGCTTTTCCATATCGCTCTTGATTTCGTCAATACTACGGAGTTGGTCGCCTGTTTCTTCAAATTCAAAACGACGTTCGAAATCTCCTTGCATATCAATATCAGGGGAGAAAGCAAAACCATCAGTGTGCATTCTTTCGGAGTACAGTTTAATAAGTTGGTCTGCCATATCTTTAACGGCAGAACGTACCTTGCTCTTTGATTTTTCCCAGTCTGTACCACCAAGACGATTAAGTTTTAACGCTTTGCCGTTATCTTCGTGAGGACCAATATATTTTGATACCAAATCAAGTTGGGTAACAGGTACATAAAGTACATCACTTTTCGCGTACTTGATTTTAATGTAGTCTTTTATAATCTTGTTAGCTTCAAGCTGAGTAATGCCATCAAAAATACCTATACCGTGAATAGCGTGAACAATGTAATCGCCCTTGCGCAGTTCATCAAGAGAGTGTATAGTGTCTTTTGCCTTAAAGCCAGAATTTCTGCGACGAGTTTTTGACTGATACACCTTTGAGTATGTGAACACATAGAATTTGTCGCGAGGGTATGAAAATCCCGATGTAAGTGAGCCGGGGAGCACCGACACCGCACCTTTAGGAAAATCTGCAGGAATTACTGGGAAATAAACAGATACAATATTTTCGTCATTTAATGTTTCACTAAGATTTTTCGCACTCTTTTCAGTACCCGCAAAAACTACAATTCGAGTATCTTTTTTAAGAATCGGCTCAATATCTTGGGTAAGCACGTCAAGTTTGCCGTTCCAAATAGGCAAAGTACCGCCATTGAATGTGGTAAGGGATTTAACAGGAGTATCAAAACTACCGCGTGCAAAATTGTCAATATAAGTGAATCCAAGTTCTGCGTATTTTTATACAAGTTCGTTGAATGTAAGGAAAAATTTATCAAGACCCTTGCAAAGAATACCATCTTCAACTGAAGATTTAATATCTTCAAGTAAAAGTTTTTGAGAAGCACCCAATTTATCTTTAATTCCGCCTGTTTCAAATGCGAAGAATATATAATTTTCCGTATAATCAAATATTGTGGCGGGGGAATAGATAAGGGGTAAATATCTGTCTTCGGAGCCCACTTTTAATCCGTCACGGAGTCGGTCAATGTCAGCGTAAAGTTTTTCGCGGATTATATCTGTTTTTTTACCGCGGATTGATGCTGCCAACTTCTCAATTTTTTCAACAAGTAATTGTGGTTCGTCAATAATGATTTCTTTTGATGGTGCAATTAAAATTTCATCAATATTCATTGTCCTTCTCTGACTCTGCACATCAAAACGACACATTGTATCAACTGTGTCACCCCATAATTCAATGCGGACTGGCTCGTCATCGTCAGGAGAGAAAAAGTCAACAATACCACCACGACAAGAGAATTGACCAACGCCCTCAACTGCATCAACACGAGTGTAACCTGCACAGTTAAGTGAAATCAAAATGTTTTCAAGTGTTGTCTCTTCACCTTTTTTAAGAAGAACAGATTTTTGCCTTAATATTTCAGGCGGAATAGTATATGAAGTTACCGCTTCCGCAGAAGCTACTACAATATCACATTTGCCATCAAGCATACGGCGTAATACTTTAATACGCTTTTGTTCATATTCATAACTTTGTCCGTCGTTTGAATAGAAAGAAAAACTGCGGGCAGGGTAGTGAAGTGCCGAAATACCAAGAGCAGTTAAATCTTCACAAGTTTTTACTGCAGTAGCGTCATCAGGCACGACAATAAGGGCCTTTTTTTCAAGACCCCCCACTAAAGCAGAAACAATATGTGATTTTTGTACAGGTATTAACCCTAAAACACCTTGAGGAAGAAATCCCTTTTTAATACTGTTAAGGACACCCTCAAATTCTGCCGAATTTTCAATTGCCTTCACGAATGCGGACATAGTTTTTACCTAACTGTTATATAAATTCATTGCCTTATCAATTTGATTATCGAGTAAAAGCTCAATGGCTTTACAAGCATTTTCTAATGCCGGCTCTAATGCTTTTTGTTCGTCTTTTTTGAATTCAGAAAGCACCCAATCCGCAAGATTATAATCAGGATGTGGCTTTTTACCACAACCAACTTTGATTCTTGGGAATTGGTCAGAATTCAAGTGATAAATAATGCTCTTGATTCCGTTATGACCGCCGTCTGTACCTTTTCTGCGGATGCGAAGTTTACCAACATCAAGAGAAATATCGTCATAAATCACGATTATATTTTCAGGTTTTATTTTATAGAAATTTGCACACTCTCTTACTGCTTCACCACTGTTGTTCATATAGGTCTGTGGTTTCATCACAATACATCTATGACCGCCAATTGTAGCGTCTGCAATAAGGGACTTAAACTTTAATTTATCAACCCTGAAATTAAGTTTTTCTGAAAGCATATCTACGCACAAAAACCCCGAATTATGTCGGGTGAGGGTGTACTTTCTGTCAGGATTTCCAAGCCCCACCACGATAAATTCAGGTGTGCCCACAGATGCATAAGTTTTCTTTCTGAATCTGTCGAACATATTTTATTTTACCTCTTGTAAGATTTATTTAAGTTTCCAGTCAATTTTATTGACCTGTCTTGCTCTTGCAATACCAAGTGAATCTGCAGGAACATCTTCGGTAATTGTTGAGCCCGCCGCAGTGTAAGCGCCTTTGCCTACTTTAACAGGAGCCACAAGGTTTGTGTTACAACCGATAAATGCATCATCACCGATAGTTGTGCGGTATTTTGCTTTACCTGTGTAGTTTACAGTAACTGTACCGCAACCAAAGTTTACTCGTTTACCAACATCAGAGTCGCCAACGTAAGTTAAATGAGAAACTTTTGTGCCTGTATCAATATTTGAATTCTTAACTTCAACAAAGTTGCCAAGATGCACTTTTTCGCCGATAACTGAATTTGGTCTTATATGCACAAACGGACCAATGTCAGCACCCTCAAGCACTCTTGACTGATAGCATTGAACATTATTAAGCTTAGCACCATCTTCAATAATACTGTTACTGATTATTGAGTTAGGACCAATCACACAACCTTTACCGATTTTTGTGTTACCTTGAATAATTGTGTTAGGTAAGATTTGTGTATCTGCACCAATTTCAACGCCTGGCTCAATAATAACACCGTCAGAAAATGGAATATCAACACCATTTGCAAGGTGATATTCAATTTGTTGCATTTTGCCGTGCTGATTAAGTTCCATAAGTTGAAGTCTTGAATTAGCGCCAAGAATAATATCTGCACTAGGTGCAAAATAAGTGTCTGTTTTATACCCATCATCAATAAACATTGAAACAAGGTCAACAAGATTGTAATGACCATTCTGTCTTGGTTGTAATTTGTTAAGACCTAAAAGTAATTTTTCTGCATTAATCCAGAATGTGCCTGATGAAATTTCGTTTATACGCTTTATAACGCTATCTGCGTCTTGTTCTTCAATAATTCCCATAAACTGACGTGCAGGATTTCTGACAATTCTGCCATAACCAAATGGTTTGTCAAGAATTGCAGTAACAACTGTAAGGTCATTACCTGCACTTATGTGGTGAGCATAAGAAGAACAAATTGTATTTGCATCCATAAACGGAGTATCACCGTTAAGAATAAGAACGTTTCCATGATGCTCTGCACAAGAACGAATAAAACGTTCTGCCTGCATAACTGCGTGAGCAGTACCAAGCGGTTTTTCTTGTTCAACCGCAGAAATAAAACTGCCGGGATGCTCTTTCATAAGATACTCTTTGATAGTTGTGTCGTTGTCAGGGACGATTGCTATAATGTGTAAAAGTTTTGCCGCAACTGCCGCATCAGTAACTCTGCCAATCATTGGTTTCCCCATAACAGATGCCATTACGCGAGGTGTTGCAGAATTAGGATTAATTGTTGTTCCACCTGCCATAATAATTGAAATATCAAAGTTTGTCATTTTCCGTGCCTCCTTTAATGAGAATAACACCAAATTTTCAAATAAATTTTATCATAAAACTATATGTTTTTCAATACTTTCTTTAATTGACAAAGTTAATATGAAATGATATATTTATAATATTAAATATTACGGAGGAATATAGCGTGCTTTCTGTAATTATTCCATCTTATAATGAGGAATTAAATATTGAAAATACCGCAAAGGTATTATCTGAATTGTTTAAAGAAAATAACATTGAAACCGAACTCGTTTTTGTTGATGACGGCTCAAAGGACAAGACCTATGAGAAAATCTGCGAATGTGCCTCAAAATACGAAAATGTAAAAGGAATTAGTTTCAGTCGTAATTTTGGCAAAGAAGCGGCAATTTATGCAGGACTTGAAGAATCAAGCGGGGATTGTGCAGTAATTCTTGATTGCGATTTGCAGTTTCCGCCTGAAAAAGCGGTAGAAATGTATAAACTCTGGGAGCAAGGTTACGAAGTAGTTGAAGGTATTAAAGCCGACCGCGGTAATGAAGGAGTTTTCTATAAACTTTTCGCAAAGAGCTTTTATAAAATTATTAGCGGATTTGTAGGTGTTGATATGCAATCAACATCTGATTTCAAACTTATTGACAGAAAAGTAATTAATGCACTTTTGTCACTTCCTGAAAGAAATACATTTTTCCGCGCACTTTCATTCTGGTCAGGTTTTAAGTCAACACAGGTTGAATTCAAGGTGCAACAACGTCAGAATGGTGTATCAAAATGGAGTTTTAAGAAACTTGTTAAATATGCAATTTCAAATATAACATCATTCACAACTGCACCATTACAGATTATTACAGGGCTTGGTTGTGTGCTTTTGGTGTTTATGTTTGGTATGGCAATACAAACACTTATAAGATTTATACTCGGCCAGTCGGCAGAGGGTTTTACAACCGTAATTTTACTGCTTTTGTTAATTGGCGGTAGTATTATGATGGCATTGGGTATTATAGGTTATTATATTGCCCGAATTTATGAAGAAGTCAAAGGCAGACCACGATATATTGTTTCAAAGAAAACAGAAGATAAAAAATAAAGAATTTGCGGTGCTTTTTGCGCCGCTTTTTTATGCCCAAACCCTTGAAATATCAAGGATTAAATGGTATAATTCTAAATTAGAGTATTATTGCTAAAAGGGGGAGTGTGTCCGTGAGTAGAAAAAAGTGGATAACAGCGCATATTGACAAAGAAATAGCGGCACAGGTGGCAGAAAATCATTGCCTTGACCCCTTTACTGCGTTGATTGTTGTGTCCCGCGGAATTACTGAATACGAAGATGTTGAAGAATTCTTTGAAAACGATTTTAGTTTCTGCGACCCATATTTAATTGTAGATATGGAAAAAGCCGTTAACAGAATTAACCTTGCCCTTGAAAAAGGCGAGCGTATCTGTGTTTTCGGCGACTATGATGCCGATGGTGTTACCGCAACCGCACTTATGTATTCCTACCTTTCAAATAAAGGCGCAGACGTAATGTATTATATTCCGGACAGGGTTACCGAAGGTTACGGAATGAATTGCTCTGCAATCGACAAACTCAACGAGCAAGGCGTTAAACTCATTGTTACTGTTGATAACGGAATTTCCGCAATAGAAGAAATCGACTATGCCAATAGTTTAGGCATTGAAACTGTTGTTACAGACCATCATCAAGTTGGCGAAACTTTGCCAAATGCGGTGGCAGTTATTGACCCACACCGTGAAGATTGTAATGTGCATTTTAAAGAATGGGCAGGCGTAGGCGTTGCGTTCAAAGTTGTGTGTGCTTTAGAAAAAGGCGACTACTTTGATGTGCTTAATGAGTATGCCGATATTATCGCAGTTGGTACCGTTGCCGATGTGGTAGATTTGAAAGATGAAAACCGCGCAATCGTAAAATATGGTGTTGCAAAAATTAACAGTAACCCTTGTAATGGTATAAATGCACTTCGTCAGGTGGCGGGTGTGGGTGAGCGTACACTTAATGCCGTAGGCGTTACTTATTCATTAGCACCAAGAATCAATGCGGCAGGCAGAATGGAATCTGCAACAACTGCACTTAAACTTTTGCTTTGTGATAATCTTGTAGACGCTCTCGATATTGCTGAAAAGGTTGATATGTGTAATCGTCAGCGCCATGCATCAGAAAACGAGATTATGGAAGCGGCAGTTAAGCACATTGAGTCAAATGAAAAACTTAAATATTCAAAAGTGATTGTAGTCTGTGGTGAGAATTGGCATCACGGTGTAATCGGTATTGTTGCAGCACGAATTACAGAAAAATACGGAAAACCATCTATTGTTCTTACTTTTGATGGGGACGAGGGCACTGGCTCTGCCCGCAGTATTGACGGTTTTTCAGTTTATGACGCTATTAAGTATTGCGAAGAGTATTTAACCCATTTCGGTGGTCATACTATGGCGGCGGGGCTTGGACTTAAACGTGAGAATGTAACTGCATTTTTTAATAAAATCAATGAGTATGCAAATACCATTCCTGATGCGGTACCAACATTAACCCTTGATTGCAAACTTAACCCCGCATATATCAATGCAGCTCTTGTGGAATCATTAGAAGGGCTTGAGCCGTTTGGTGCAGGTAATCCGCAACCTCTTTTCGGTATTTTTGGAGTGCGTCTTTCACAGGTAAAACCTGTGGGCGAAGGTAGTCGTCATTTGCGACTTGGCTTTAATAAAGGCAATACACAGTTTACCGCTATGAAATTTTCAACAACTCTTGAGGAATTTCCGTTCCGTGAGGGTGATACAGTTGATTTAGCTGTAAGAGTTGAAAAAAATGAATTTCGTGGTGAAATAAAAGCATCTGTTCAAATCAGAGATATGAGATTTTCAAATGTAGATGAAGATAAACTTTTCAAATCTCAATCACTTTATGAAAAATATATGAGAGGTGATAACCTCACTTCTCACGAAGCAAGATTTTTAACACCATCAAGGGAATTTTTACTTGGTGCATTCAATATAATTAAGTCATATATGACTTGGGAGTTTGATATTGAAACTTTACTTGTTCGTGCCGCTTGTCCTGTTGAACGTTATTGCACAATGGCGGTGTCCCTTGATGTGCTTTGCGAATTAGGACTTATAAAGCGTGAAAACGGAATAATTATTTTCGACGGTGACGGTAAAAAAGCGGATTTGTCACAGTCAGAAATTCTTAAAAATTTAAGTGTAAGAGGGGAGTGAACGACGAATGGCAACTACAAATGTAGATAAACTTTATAGTGATTTGCGCGAGAAAATTGCATCAATTCATAATGAAAGCGAACTTGTAATCATTGATAAAGCATTTAATACTGCAAACTCATTTCATCAAGGTCAACTTCGTCGTTCAGGTGAGCCCTATATTATTCACCCAATAGCAGTTGCTAATATTCTTGTGGATTTGGGTATGGATTATCAGTCAATCGTAGCAGCACTTCTCCACGACGTTGTTGAAGATACTGATTATACAATTGAGCAACTTACAGAAGAATTCGGCGAAGACGTTGCAATTCTTGTTGACGGTGTTACAAAACTTGGTAAGGTGCAACTTAATTCTCGCGAAACAAAAGAAGAACAACAGGCAGAAAATGTAAGAAAAATGCTTCTTGCAATGTCAAAAGATATTCGTGTTATTATCGTAAAACTTGCGGACCGTCTTCATAATATGCGAACACTTGAATTCGTTGACCCGCAGAAACAGCGTGATAAAGCACTTGAAACTCTAGAAATTTTTGCACCTATTTCTCATAGATTGGGTATTCGTTCCGTTAAGGAAGAACTTGAAGACAGAGCAATCCGTTTTCTTGACCCTGTGGCTTATGCGGGTATTGAAGAAAATTTAAGAAATTCAAGTCGTTCAGGTAGCGATTTCCTTGAAAATATAAAGGTGAAAATTGCAGACCGCGTTCATGAAATAATGCCTAATGCACAGGTAAGCGGTAGAATTAAATCCGTTCACGGTATATACAGAAAAATGTATATGCAGGGAAAAGATTTTGACCAGATTTTTGATATTTATGCAGTCCGTATTATTGTCGATACAGTTGTTGATTGTTATAACTGTCTTGGTATTATTCACGATATGTATAATCCGCTTCCTAATAGATTTAAGGATTATATTTCAACACCAAAACCAAATATGTATCAGTCACTTCATACTACCGTAATTGGTAAAGAAGGCGTACCTTTTGAAGTGCAGATAAGAACTTGGGATATGCACCGCACTGCCGAATTCGGTATCGCAGCTCACTGGAAATATAAGAGTGGTGTGACAACTACTAAACAAAGTTTTGATGACCGACTTCAGTGGATTCGCGAAATGCTTGAAGCACAACAAGAGTCAGGGGACGCAAGAGAACTTGTGTCATCAATCAAAACTGACCTTATTACTGACGAAGTATTCGTTTATACGCCAAAAGGCGATGTTGTTAATGTACCTCAGGGTTCAACAGTAATCGACTTTGCTTATGCTATTCACTCTGCGGTGGGTAACAGAATGACAGGTGCTAAGGTTGACGGTCGAATTGTACCTATTGATTACGTAGTAAAAACAGGCGAAATTGTAGAAATTCTTACAACTTCACAACAAGGTAAAGGACCTTCTCGTGACTGGCTTAACATTGTAAAAACAAGTCAGGCAAAGAGCAAAATTCGTAACTGGTTTAAGAAAGAAAAACGTGAAGAAAATATTATTCAAGGTAAAGAGGAAGTCGAGCGCGAATTCAAACGAAATTATATTCGTTTAAGTGATGAAGATTACGACAAATTCATTAAACGACTGGCTGAGCGTCAGCGTATGGAAAATGTTGACGATTTCTATGCGGCAATCGGTTATGGCGGACTTTCAATAATCCGTCTTATGCCTTATATCAAAGAAGAATATCAGAAAAATTACGACAAGAGCCGTTTTGAAATCAAAACAATTCCTGTAAAAGATAATTCAAAGAAGAATAAAGACGGTGTTACCGTTGAGGGTATTGATAACTGTCTTATTAAATTCTCACAATGTTGTAATCCGCTTCCCGGCGATAATATTATCGGCTTTATTACACGCGGACATGGTGTTTCAGTGCATAAGCGCGACTGTACTAATGTACCGAAAGACCTTAAAAATTGTGCCGAGCCGGCTCGTTGGGTAAATGCATATTGGAATGGTAATGTTAAAGAAGAATATAAGGCAACACTTCAACTTACTTGTCTTTCTCGTGTGGGACTTATGGCAGAAGTTGCGGTGCAAGTTGCAAATATGCGAGTAAACATTACAAGTATTTCTACTCACGATATGAAAGATGGCAGAACAATCGTTGAACTTACAGTTAATGTCAGCGGTGTTGACCATCTCAAAAACTTGATTTCAAGAATAGAAAAGATAGATGGCATTTTACAAGTGGAGCGTTAAAGTTTGAGTAAAATTGCCCACAGCACCATTTTTTGTTCGGGGCAGTATCTTCATACAGCACCACTCACTGCAAAATAGCACTGTGAACAATTTTCTTTCAAACTTGAGGATTGTTGTTCCTCAAAAAGTGTTTAAGAAAAGAGAAATTTTTATATGAAAGCAGTTATTCAAAGAGTTAGTAAAGCAAGTGTAACCGTTGACGGTGAGCTTGTTTCAAAAATCAATAAAGGTTATTTAATTCTTCTTGGAGTTATGGACGGTGACACAGAAGAAGATGCAGAAATTCTTGCGCGCAAAACATCAACACTTCGCGTGTTTGAAGACGATGATGGTAAAATGAATCTTGATATTCAAAACGTAGATGGCGAAATTCTTGCAGTTTCACAGTTTACTCTTTGTGCTGATTTGAAAAAGGGTAACAGACCATCTTTTACAAAGTCGGCACATCCTGACCGCGCAAATGAGCTTTACGAATATTTCTGCAATAAACTTTTAGAAAACGGCGTAAAGAATGTAGAAAAAGGTATATTTGGCGCCGATATGAAAGTTGAACTATTAAACGACGGTCCTGTTACAATACTTTATGATTCAGAAATATGGTGTAACCACTGATTAAATGGAGAAAGAAGTAAAATAAAATGATTACTGTAAAAATACATTTGGCTATTGATGAAGATGATTTTGCAACTAACACATATATTGTCACTGATGAAGAAACAGGCGAGACCGCCGTTGTTGACCCATCTTTACCTGAAGAAAAACTTATTAAAAAACTTGAAGGTAGAAATGTAAAATACATTCTTATAACTCACGGTCACTTTGACCATATCGGCGGAGTAAATCTTGTTAAAGAAAAAACAGGCGCAAAAGTTGTAATTCATAAAGAAGATGAAGAAATGCTCTGTGATAAAAATAAGAATTACGGAACTGACAATACACCAATATATGCAGATATTTTAGTTGAAGATGGTACTGAACTAATGCTTGGCAATAGTAAAGTTACAGTTTTGCATACACCGGGTCATACAAAAGGTGGAGTTTGCTATATCTTCAATAATGACAGAGTGATGTTTTCAGGTGATACATTATTCCGCTTAACTGCGGGTAGAACTGACCTTTACGGTGGCGATGCAAGAACAGAACTCATGTCTCTTGCAAAAATTGCGGAATTAGATGGCGACTATAAAGTATATCCTGGCCATGACCGTGAAACTACACTTGACTTTGAAAGACAGTATAATCGCTATATGCGAACAAGATTCAGAAGAAAATGATTAAACTACTTGTCATAAACCATAAATTCCATTACGAAATGGAAAAACTTGTGAGAATATTTATGCCTGACTGTAAAATTCAGGTTATCTATGACGTAAATGAAGAATATAATCTTCTCACATCAGTAACAACAGAGATAGTTGTAACCACGAACTTTGAAAACTATAAAAAGACACTTACCGCACCACTTTGCGGCGATAATGAAATGCAAATGGGTAGAATGATGTATGCACTTTTAAGTGAATATATGGGCTTTTCGCCTAAATGGGGAGTGCTTACAGGTGTGCGTCCATCAAAATTGCTTATTAATACAGAAAAGCAGATGGGTAGAGAAAAAACAGAAGAATATTTCAAAACTGATTTGCTTGTAACACATGAAAAGTATAATCTTGCAAGAAATGTTGCAGATTATGAAGAAAGAATAATTGCTACTTCAAAGCCCGATTCTTTTAGTTTATATGTTTCAATTCCTTTTTGTCCGTCAAGGTGTAGTTATTGTTCATTTGTTTCACATTCTGTACAGAATGATAAAGCACAATCACTTTTACCCCAATATGTTGATTTGCTTACAAAAGAACTTATAGAAACTGCAGAAATTGCGAAAAATATAGGAGTACGGCTTGAAAGCGTTTATATAGGTGGCGGAACACCCACTACACTCTCTGCAGAACAACTCAATACAGTAATCAAAACTATAGAAAATAATTTTAATATGACCGCTTGCCGTGAATTTACGGTTGAAGCAGGTCGGCCCGATACAATTACAGAAGAAAAATTACGCGTAATTAAAAATTCTTCTGTTGA
The DNA here is from genome assembly GCA_017631955.1 of Clostridia bacterium. Taxonomy (GTDB): domain Bacteria; phylum Bacillota; class Clostridia; order Oscillospirales; family Acutalibacteraceae; genus Fimenecus. Next base: position 25,756 of record JAGBSJ010000004.1, on the reverse strand, counting down.
TAGAATAAGCATTAACCCTCAAACTTTCAACAATTCTGTGTTAGAAGCAGTAGGCAGACGCCATACCGCCGAAGATACAATAAAAATATTTAAATTAGCCCGCGAAATTGGATTTGATAATATTAATATGGATTTAATTGCGGGACTACCCACCGACACAGTTGATGGGTTTAAGTATTCCCTTGATACTGCAATAAATCTTGACCCAGAAAACATAACCGTCCATACTCTTGCGGTTAAACGCGCGTCTGGAATAGGGCAGAATGCCCCCGAACTTGCGGTGCAAAGTGCAAATAATGCATCACAAATGCTCGATTACACATATGAACATTTAAGTGATAAATACCACCCATACTATATGTATCGTCAGTCAAAATCTGCAGGTGCATTAGAAAATGTGGGTTGGGCAAAAGAAGGTACAGAGTGTATCTACAATATTTTTATGATGGAAGAATGTCATACAATACTCTCTTGTGGTGGCGGTGCAGTAACAAAACTTAAAGCACCGAAAGGCGATGAAATCGAGCGTATTTTCAATTTCAAGTACCCATTTGAATACATCAATGATTACGAAATTCTTCAAAACCGCAAAAAACGAATAACCGAATTTTACAATACATATCATTATTAATTGAGGTGTATTAAATGTCAAACATAAATAATTACATTGAGTATATCAACGAAATGGCGTTGTTCTCTCCTGAAGAGTTTATCAAAAAATGTGAAGCAAGATACGAAAATATAATAAACGATATTGCCGAAAAGATAATAGATGAAAAAGGCAGAGAAATTGTAATGCTTGCGGGGCCATCTTCTGCAGGTAAAACCACAACTGCGGGTAAACTCTGTAAAAAACTCAATGAAAATGGCGTTAAAACTTATGTTTTAAGTTTAGATGACTTCTATCTTAACCGTGATGATATACCTTATCTTCCCGACGGCACTCAGGATTATGAAACAGTATATGCTCTTGATTTGCCTTGTTTTGAAGAAAAAGTGAATGCACTTCTTCGTGGCGAAACTGTGAAAAATCCTGTATTCGATTTTACAACAGGTAAGCGGAGTGATACTCAGTTTAATGAAATCACATTAGGCGAAAAAGATGTTGTAATTATTGAGGGACTTCACGCGTTAAATCCTGTCATTACTGAAAAAATTCAAGGCAAGCTTTTGAAGATTTATATAAATGTATCTTCTCGAATTTATGACGAAAAAGGCAATATAATCCTTAATAAAAGGAATATGCGATTCATTCGTCGTATGGTTCGCGACTATAAATTCCGTAACAGTACAGTAAATAATACTTGTAAGTTGTGGAAAAATGTTACAATGGGTGAAGATAAGTATCTTTTCCCATTCCGCCATTTGGCAGATATAAAAATTAATACAATCCATTTGTATGAAACTTGTGTTTTGAAGCAACAAGCGTTAGAAATGCTTGAAAATAGCGAAATTTCAGAAGAATATAAGAGCGACATCAAAAAAATCACTAAATCATTAAAACGATTTGAAAATATAGAGCAATCTCTTGTGCCGACTGGCTCATTATTACGCGAGTTTTTAGGTGCAGAGAAATAACCACAAAAGGGTGTGAAAGAATTGGCAGAAAAGCAAAGAAAAAGCCAGAGTTTGTTAAATGGTGCTTTGGTACTCAGTATTGCAACAGTAATAATTAAAGTAATAGGCGTTATTTATAAAATTCCGCTTTCTAATATGATTGGTACTGTGGGTAGGGGACTTTTTGACTCGGCTTACAGTTTGTATGTGCCTGTTTATACAGTTGCAATGGCGGGACTTCCTGTTGCAATTTCAAATATGGTGTCTAAAGCAATGGCACTTGGCAGATACCGTGATGTTAAAGTAATCCATAAGGTTGCAAAACGACTTTTCTTAATGGTTGGTATTGTGGGTACTCTTGCAATGTTTATTCTTGCATATCCTTACGCACTTTCAGCCAAGAATATGGATATTATTCCTGCGGTGCTTGTAATTACACCATCAATTTTCTTCTGTTGTGTAATGTCAAGTTATCGTGGTTATTATAACGGACTTTCAAATATGACCCCTACTGCAATCTCACAGGTGCTTGAAGCGGGGGGCAAACTCGTATTCGGGCTTGTGTGTGCAAAATGGGCAATCAATTACGGATTTTCCCGATATGAACAAGGACTTACAGTTTTCGGACAAACTGCAACAACTGAAACCGAGGCATTGAGTGCAATCTATCCATATGCCGCAGCGGGTGCTACTGCCGGTGTAACTCTTGGTACAGTTGTAGGTGTTATTTATCTTCTTGTTATGCATAAAGTCCGCGGTGACAGAATTACAAAAACAGAACTTGCATCTGCACCACGCCCTGAAACTGCAGGGGTTATTGCAAAGAAAATGTTCCGATTTGCAATTCCTGTAGCCCTTAGTTCACTTGTGTTCAGTATTACAAATCTTATTGATGCAATTACAGTGCAAAACCGTCTTGAAACTGTTGTAATCAATAATATGGAATTAATCAGAAATATGTATTCAGAGCAACTTGTGGGCATTCTTGATGCAGACGTTAAGAATTTCTTATATGGTGCATATTCATTGTCCCTTGACTTTAGAAATCTGATTCCGTCAATTACTATGACATTAGGTATCAGTGCAATTCCTGCACTTTCTGCCGCATGGGCGGTTAAGAATAAAAAGTCAATTAAAGTTTCAATAGAATCTGTAATACGAGTTACAATGCTTGTTGCAATGCCTTGTGGTGTCGGTATGGGTGTGCTTGCACAACCAATTCTTGCAGCATTCTATGGTAGCGGTGAAGCAGCAAGTGGCGTTTCAATCGCAGCTCCAGTACTTATGGTTTATGGTTTTACAATTTTCCTCATTGCACTTTCACAGCCAATGACAAATATGCTTCAAGCACTTGATAAAACAAAAATTCCACTTGTCTCAATGACAATCGGTGCAGTTGTAAAATTTGTATCAAACTTTATTTTCGTCGCAATTCCATCACTTAATGTTAATGGTGCAGTAATTGGCACAGTAAGTTGCTATGCGGTGATTACAATTATCAATCTTTTTGCAATTATTAAAACAACAAAAATCAGAATAAATTTCGTTTCAGTATTCTTAAAGCCAATTATTTGCGGTGTGCTTTGCGGTGTGAGTGCATATACATCTTTCGGCATTTTCAACCGCTTTATTCCTGAATTTTCACTTGCAGGTCATAATGCAAAAAACATACTCTGTTTAGGAATTGCAATCGGTTTTGGCGGTTTGGTTTACGTAATTTCTATGCTTTTAATCAAAGGAATCTCAAAAGATGACGTAAATATGCTTCCTAAGGGAGAAAAAATTGCAAAAATACTTGCAAAATATGGATTTATAGAGTAAAATATAGGTATGTTTAGAGGGTGAAAGAATGATTGAAAATTTCAATTTCAAAGAGCGTTACAATGTAAACGATTTAATTGATATTGTTGAGATTCTTCGTTCACCAGGTGGTTGTCCATGGGATATTGAGCAAGACCACAAATCAATCCGTCGTGACTTTCTTGAAGAAACTTACGAAGTGATTGAGGCAATTAATAAAGATGACCGCGATGGTCTTTTAGAAGAACTTGGTGATGTGTTGTTACAGGTTGTCTTCCATACACAGATTGAGCGTGAGAAAAACTCATTCGACTTAAATGATGTTGCCGATGGTGTATGCAAAAAAATGATTGAGCGTCATCCTCACGTGTTCGGCAATGTGAATGCCACTACTAGCGAACAGGTCCTTGAAAATTGGGATGTTATAAAAAAACAAACTAAACAACAAAAAAGCCAGACAGAGTCAATGCTTTCAATCCCTCGCGAATTCCCCGCACTTATGAGGGCTGATAAAGTCCAGAAAAAAGCAGCAAAAGTTGGTTTTGATTGGGACTCAGTTGACGGCGCACTTGATAAAGTCGGCGAAGAACTTAATGAACTTAAAGAAGCAATACAAATGGGTGTTGTTGAAAATGCTAATGAAGAGTTAGGCGACTTGCTCTTCTCAGTTGTAAATGTTTCAAGATTTATTAAAGTTGATAGTGAAGAAGCACTGACTTCTGCAACCGACAAATTTATTGACCGTTTTTCAAAAGTCGAAAAAATGGCTAATGACCGAGGGCTCAATATGAAAGAAACAGAGCTTTCCGAGTTGGACAAGCTCTGGGATTTAGCTAAACAGGTATCAAAAAAGGATTAAATCCTTTTGGATAAATAAAAGAGAAAAATTTATTGGAGGAAATCACAATGAATAAGACAGAACTCGTAGCAGCAGTTGCTGCAAAAGCAGGCATTTCAAAGAAAGACGCAGACGCAGCAGTAGCAGCAGTTTTCGCATCAGTTACAGACGCACTTGCAAACGGTGACAAAGTTCAGCTCATCGGTTTCGGTACATTCGAAGTTAGAGCAAGAAACGCTAAGACAGCTCGCAACCCAAGAACAGGCGAAACAATGACAGTTCCAGCAACAAAAGTTCCAGCATTCAAAGCAGGCGCAGCTCTCAAAGCAGCAGTTAAATAATTAAACTTTTGTAAAAAAAGGGGGAGTCGGTTTCGACTCCCTAAATTTTTATCACAACGTAGGAAAACATATGAGATTAGATAAATATTTAAAAGTATCAAGAATAATTAAAAGAAGAACAATAGCAAACGAAGTTTGCGACGCAGGTAAAGTAAGTGTTGCGGGCAGAGTAGTCAAAGCATCTTATGATGTTAAAGAAGGTGACATTCTCGAAATTACTTTCGGCGAAAAGACTACGAAGTATAAAGTTCTTACAGTAACCGAATACGCAACAAAACAATCTGCACCAGATATGTACCAGGAAATCAAATAAATTTGTAACAAAACCAGCCAAGAGAACTATCCTCCTGACTGGTTTTTCTTATCTGTATTCTAATGTATCTAAAATCTCCATTGCCTCTGTGCCATACTCATTCCACCAACTATCTTGGGCATAATTCCAAATAAAGTAATCAACATCAGACTCAACATCAATTGTAATAAAGCTCCACGCGTTACTGTTATCGTATATTCCCATACTGCAAGTGTGTCCGCCGATTACAACTTCTTTACATTCAAGTCCCGTACCACAAACGCCGAAATTTTCATCACAAGCAAGCAAGATACTTCCCTCGTTTCTGCCTTCAGGCCAGAATTCAATAAAAAATGTGTATGCTAATTCTGAAAGTTCTTTATGCTCGAGAGTTTCATAGGTTGCATATTCCCAACCCTCAGGAATAATAAGTGACAACATTCTGTCGTCTTTTTCGACTTTTACAAGCTCACCAGTGCCTAACTCAACACGATTAAAAACTAGTTTCACATCTGTCCACTCAAGGTCTTTGATTTTGTCTGTCATATTGCTGTTCGGCTCAATAAATATATGCCAGTATGCCATTGCGCAATCTCCAGTTTCGGGAACATTCACATCAATATAAACATATAGTTTTCCGTCGTCAGACATTACAAGGTCGTTAATGGTGTGAGTGATTGACCCACTACCTTCTTCTAAAAGAAGAACAATCAATGACTTTTCCGTGAAATATTTCTCGTCATATTTTTGGCGTTCATCTGAGAACTCGTTGTCAAATTCATTTATATAATTATTAAAATGTTCCAAAGAATTTATTACTCTGATTTGTGGGAACATTATACCGCTTGGTGTATTTGTGCTTTTGTGGGGTGTTACCGAAAATCCGATTGTGTTTTCAGTAACAGGGGGAGTGTCAATCCAACCTAATTCACCAAGACCGAAAAGTGTGCTTTCAGGCAAATCTTCATATTCGCCGTCAGAAATTTTAATAAGAAAATGCAAATCAGTTCTTGCGGGGTATGTTTCTTCAATCATACCAATAACCGCCACAATTTTGTCGCCGTTTGAAAGGTTTTCAAAGATTTTTTCGTTTTTACTTTGGTTTGACATCACAATAGGACTATTGTTTTTATCAATAATCATATAGCTATCATTTGCAACTAAAAACTGACCCTCAATAACTCCGTAACCCTTGTAAAGTGCAATTCCAAGTCCTACAAAGGCAACTGCAACTATCAATAGAATTATTGCAAGAATGGTAGAGAGCGTAACAATTACTTTTTTCTTCATAATCAACCCTCCAAATCTGTAACAGTACCAATAAAGAATGGCACATTGTTTTCACAGTCGATTATCATATACATAAAGGGCTTATCAAGATAAACTTTCTTTACTTCAAACATAGCACTGCCTGAAGCCATCATTACTGCTGTTGCCGCACCTGCTTTTGTGCCTTTTTCTGCAACAGAAATATATGTTTTGTGAATAACCTTATTGATATAAATATTCTTGTTAGTATAAGTTCCCATTTTAGTGAAATCTGCATTATCAACATCAAATGCAGAAGGCATTCCCATATTCATAAGTATATCTGAAATATCAGCACTATATTCATATTGGAATTTCGGCATTCTTGTCCAAACAGTTGTGTTTTCTGCGCTATCAATAAACCTTGTAATTTTCTCACCTGTAAGGTTAGAAATATAGTCCTCAAGTTTAATGTTTTCGTTAGGAAGAACTGCTACAAATGCATATTTTTCGTCAGCATAGTATTTCATAAAGCCCGTAGCGTCCTTATCGGATAAATACATATATTCTTCGTTAAACATAAAGTCAACATTTTGAGTTTTACCATTACTTGCATAAAAATATGACTTGTTGACCTGGTCTTCACGATAAATTTCAGCCCATTCTGCCTCAAATGCCAATGCGTTAATAAGGCACATTATAATTTCATCATCAAATTTGTCTATAATATTGGGTATCATACCGTCAGTGTTTTCTTTAACCCAAGTGTTTACATCTTTAAGTGTGTCATTATCAAATGGAACAGAATAAATTTCTGCATCGTGATAATTTGCGTTTGTTTGCAAAAAATCTCTGTTGACTGTGAAGTTATTGTCATTTTTAATCCAAAGTGAATTCGCAAGTTTAAGTGAGAATTTTTCTCCTTGCTCGAGTCCGTTAATGTAGCTATAAAGATATTTGTTCATGTCACTTGTAGAAAGCCCGAATACCTTTTCCATTTCTTTAAGAGTGTCGTTATTTGCACCATTTGCGGTCATTGAGAGAGCACAAAGAACTGAAAGGGGAGAAATCAGCACATTGTCACCATTCACTTGATTTTCCTTGAAAAGTGCAACAGCAAAATCATTGTATGCAGAGTTTCCATCTGATAAGTTATTTGATTTGTGTACTATTTTTGGAGTAATGTCGTTCATAAGGTTTGTGGATTTTACTTTTGATGGCTTTTGTAATGGATTTCCACCACAAGCACTGAATGAAAGCGCAATAAGAGTAATGCATAATAAAACTGAAATAATCTTTTTCATTTTACAACTCTCCTTTATAAATCTATTAAAACTTCTCATATCGAATGCGCGGTGTGTAAATAGTACCAGATTCAATTTTGCCATAGAATACATACACCTTTTCACCAACACTTAAATCTTCAATAGGTATGGTGTCAAGATTTCCATTTGTGCTTTCACTATAAATTACCGTTACAATCTGATTTTCTTCAAAATGTGTTGTATTACCAACTACAGCTTTCTTAAGCACCTTGCCTTTGAAACTGTTGTCACCGATTTCAATAACTTCCATATAAACTGAAGCGGCAAAGCAGACAGAACCCGATGTGCTGCCTGCAAATTCATCTCTGAATTCCTTGTTTTCATCAACATTGGCGTTGCCATTATCTGTATTTAATTGGTCAGAACTTTCGTCTTTATAGTTTGCATCGCCATATATGTCAACTGCATCATTTACGGAGTTGTTTACGCTGTCGCCTGTTGCCGAGTTTTCTTGTGTGGCAAAATGACCGTTAAAATATTTGAATCCTCCAAATATTGCAAGCATTACACAAGCCGCAACTGCAACATAATTAAGCCAAATACGTCGGTGACTTTCAGGAAATTTTCTTAAAACATCAACGCGCTCAATCATATCGTCATCTATGAATTCGAGTGCGTCAAGAATTTTTTCGTGATTCATATTGTGAAGCCCTCCTTTTCAAGATACTCCCTTAAACTATTGCGGGTACGGAATAACAAAGTTTTTGCTTTTGATTCGCTTATTCCGCAGTAATTTGCAACATCTTTTACAGAGTCAAGAAAATAATATCTGCCAATGAATGCATTTCGCGCATCTTCTGAAAGAGTGTGCAAAAATGCATTTATAACTTCACCTAAAATTTTTGCCTCGTAATCCTTTTCGGGGGAGTTATCATCTGAAAGACAACCCTCAAGTTCGTTAAGTGAGAGAGCATATTCACTTGCTTGTCGCTTAATTCTGTTGCGTTTTCGGAAAATATCTATAGAAATTCTGCGTGTGAGTTTACCTAAATAGGTTGATAAAACATTTGGTCTGTGAGGTGGAATTGAGTTCCAAGCGGCAAGATAAGTGTCATTAACGCTCTCAAAACTGTCTTCTTTATCAGACAAAATGTTGTATGCAATCTTGTAAAGGTAGTTTTCATACTTGGCTTGTGTTTCGCTAATTGCCGATTCGTCTCGTTGCCAGTAAAGTTCAACAATTTTCTCGTCTTGCATTTCTTTTCCCCCTTACAAACTTATTTCAGGTACCTTTCAATTATCATCTCGTCAGAATTTCCAAAAGGTTACAACTTTTATGAAATTATTATAACAATATAAAAAATAAAATGCAATCGCACATAATCTTCACTTACATTTCTTCCCACTTGACTAAAAAACAAAAATTCTGTTATACTGAAAATATAATATTAATCAAAAAGGTAAAGATAAATGGCACATAAAAAAGTTTATATACTAATGACTCAATACCCGGGGCTTGATGCAAAGTTTCTTCGATGGTATTCTAAATATCCATACACCCATACCTCAATCGGTTTTGAAGAGGATATGGACACTTTCTATACCTTTGTAAGCAAAGGTTTTTTAGTTGAAAGCATTACACGATATGAAAAGCCCGACAGACCGTCATTTCCGTGTGCCTTGTATGAGGTAAAGGTTTCAGAGAAAGTATATAATAAATTAAAAGAAGAAGTAACAACTTATAAAGAGAACAAAGGTGATTTCAAATATTCAACTTTAGGACTTGTTTTTTGTTTTTTACGAATTCCGTTAAAAAGAAAAAATCGGTATTTTTGCTCACAGTTTGTAGCAGAAGTGTTACACAAATGTGAAGCTATTAAACTTAACAAGAAAAGCACCTTGTATTTTCCAAAAGATTTCTTAAAACATAAAGAATTAAAACTTATTTTCAAAGGTAACCATTTAGGTTTCGTTGAAAAATTTGTAAAAAAATCAGATAAGAAATAAAGAGTTGTAGTAGTAAATCTACAACTTGGGTGTATCTATAATTCGCGTCGCAAACTTTATATTTTGCACTTTGTACTCATATTTGAAAACTAAAATTTACATATATGGAAAAATTTAGAACATGTTTATGTTGCTTTTTAGGGCAAAATATTTGTGCGAGGTGATAATGATGAATAACAATAACAACAATAATAACAGAAACAACGCGCAGAATAACAACAACAAAAACAATGCGCAGAATAACAACAATAAGAAAACTCCAACAAACAATCAGTTTTCAAATCAAAAAAACGAGCCATCAATGAAAAACGAAAAAAATCAGGGCAATAAATAACAAAAAACCGAGGCGTAAAAACCTCGGTTATTTTATTATTTATAATCTTTACCTATTAAATATCTCCACGCCGCAACATATTTTGCCGCTGCTCTTGGATTTTTACTTTTTACATATATAAAGTGCTCGCCGTCAAAGAACATTACCGATTCTACCGAAACATTAAGCACAAGTTTGAGTTTCTCTATAGGGAATGTAATAGTTTCTTTTTCGCTTAATATAATCTCAAAACGGTCTTTATAAAGACGAAGAATAGCGTTGTCAGAGAGTTCTACTTTTTTACGTTTAACAAGTGTATAAACAGGTTGTTCTGTTTCTTCAAAAATCAACTCGCCATCAGGAGTATTAAGAACTTTGTCTTTCCATATTGATTTCTGCCATTTGTCCCAATCAAGAACATTGTCAAATACAAGTTCTTTTTCACATTGATGGAAGAAACCATCTCTGCCGAATTCAACTTTGTATCCGCAATCACAAGTGAGAAAATCGCCTTTAGAGTGCATGGTTCCAACTTGTTCACAGTGTGGACAGATATAAAGAATACGCTCAATATGTTCTGCAAGATTTTTACCTTTGTAAAGTCGTGGGCGTTTACGCTGTTCTTCAAAGGCGTTAACGTAAATATCACGCTTAATAAGAGCATTAACTTCTTCTGCAGTCATACCCTCAAGTTCTTCTGCGGAGTATTCGTGAACAACACCTGCAAAAATAGGACCTTTACGAAGACCGGTACCCCAACGTGGAGTATGGAAAAAACCACCTTTAATACGGAAAGTTATAAGCGCAACACCTAAATCTTTTACAAGTTGACCTGTACGAGGAGAGAAAAATCCTGTTTCACCATTAGGTGTAATAGCACCTTCTGCAAAAAGACCAAGTGGTACACCTTCTTTAGCGCTTGCCATCATGTCGTTAATAAGAACTGATGGGTGATTATCGCGTCCTTTTACAATCCAACCGCACATAGTTTTAAGGAAAAATTTTACGACAGGATTAAAAATAACATGGTCGCCCATAACATATCTTACATATTTTTTCAAAGAGCAAAGAATATAAATAGGGTCAAGTGCATCAGAATGATTTGCAATAACAATAAAGTTCTTGTTTTGCGGTACATATCTTTTAACTTTAGCGTGAGCAATAAGAAGCACAATCCAGAAACCGAAAAATCTTACTACATTAACGCTTGCTTTATTTAAAAAGGTTTTTAATTTCAAACTTTCACATCCTTATAGATGACATACACAAATATGATAAAGAAAATCTTAATAATTGTCAAGAAAATATTAAAATTTTAACTTGGTAAAGGTTATATGTATTGGTTATTTATTGCAATTTCTATTGATTTATTGTAAAATCAATATGGTGATTTTTATGGGCAGATATTACTCGTTAAATGAATATCTGAAAGAACAATTCGGGGACAAAGTTTATAAACTTGCTCTGGATATCGGTTGCACTTGCCCTAATCGTGATGGCACGCTTGACACTCGCGGTTGTATTTTCTGTCATAACGGCTCATCACATTTTGCCGAAACAGGAGCAGACCTGAATACACAGATTGAAAATGCAAAAAATCGCGTAAAATCTAAAACAAAAACCGAAAAATATATAGCGTATTTTCAAAGTTTTACAAATACTTATGGCGATATTGATTATCTCGAAAAGCAATTTAGAATCGCAATAGAGCGTGAAGATATTGTAGCACTCTCAATTGGCACTCGTCCCGATTGTTTGCCCACAGAAATTCTTGAAATGCTAGAAAATCTTAATAAAATCAAACCCATGTGGATTGAATTGGGGTTACAGACATCAAATGAAAAATCTGCCAAGTATGTAAGGCGCGGTTACAAGAATTCTGTTTATGAAAATGCGGTTAAAGAGTTGAAAAACAGAGGAATAACCGTAGTAACCCACATTATTATAGGTCTTCCCAATGAAACTAAAGAAGACATATTAAATACCGTCGATTTTGCGGTAAAGTGCAGTACTGACGGTGTTAAACTTCAACTTTTGCACATTCTTAAAGATACAGATTTGTATGAAAATTATAAAAAAGGTAAAGTAAAAGTTTTATCACTTGAAGAATACACTGATATTCTTTTCAGTTGCATTGAAAAAATACCGAAAAATATAGTAATTCATAGAATTACAGGAGATGCACCTAAAGCGCTTCTTGTTGAGCCAAAATGGAGTGCCGATAAGAAAATGGTGCTTGATACAATTAATAAAGAATTAGAAAAAAGAGATATTATGCAAGGAAGGTTCACATTATGAGTTGGAATTTCAGTTTACCTACAAAAATTTATTTTGGTACAGATAAAATTAACGAGTTACCAGAAATTATTAAAGAATTTGGGTTTAAAAGGGGAGTGCTTGTCTGTTCAAACACCCTTAAAAAGAATGGTGTTGCAGACGAAATAGTTAAAAATTCAAATGGCACATTGGTTGCAGCGTTTAACGATATTCGCCCAAACCCTACAACTGATAATGTAAACGCTTGTGTAAAAGTTTTAAGAGAAAATAATGCGGATTTTGCCGTTGCCCTTGGCGGCGGTTCTCCAATGGATTGTTGTAAAGCTGCTTGTGCAATCGCAAAAGGCAACGATGTAATCGAAAGTTATCATACTGGCGGCAAACCAATTAACAAAGACGAAGTAATCCCAATGTTTGCAGTTGCAACAACAAGCGGTACTGGTAGTGAAATCACAAACATTTCTGTGCTTACAGATTTAGCAAAAGGTGTAAAAGCACCAATGAATGACCCGCTTATGTATCCGAAAGCTGCAATCGTTGACCCTCGTCTTACACTTAGCGTGCCACCAAAAGTTACCGCATCAACAGGTCTTGATGTGTTAGCCCACGCCCTTGAGAGTGTATGGACAATTCTTCATCAACCAATATGTGAAAGCTGTTCAGTTACTGCAACAAAATTAGTGTTCGAGTGGCTTTATAAAGCATACTCAGAGCCAGATAATTTAGAAGCCCGCGAAAAAATGGCAGAGGCATCAATTATTGCAGGTGTAGCATTTAGTAATCCTCGTACAGCAGGTAGTCACGCTTGTTCATTCCCACTTACAAATCTTTATGGTGTGCCACACGGTGAAGCGTGTGCAATGACTCTTGATTATTTTTGTCATTTCAATGCAGATGCTGAAAATGGTCGTCTTAATAAATTTGCACAGAATTGCGGATTCACTGACGCACACCAGATGGCAGATGCTATTACAGAACTTAAAAAACAAATGGGTATGGCTTGTACTCTTACAGAAATTGGCGTTAAAACTGACGCGGAAATCGAAAAACTTACAGAAATGAGTATGACACCATTACTTGAGAAAAATATGATAAAACTCACTTATGAAGATGTTAAAAAAATGTATCTTTCAATTCGATAAATTTTGTGTTATAATATAATTTAGTGAAAAATCCTATATGATTGAGGTGTTATAAATTGAAAAAGGTAGCAGGTGTTATTGTAGACGGTCACAAGTTTTTCCTTGTGTTTATGCTGGTAATTACAGTGCTTTGTGGTCTGCTTATTCCAAAAGTTGAAATCAATACAGATATGACAAAATATCTTCCTGACGATTCATCAATGGCTCAGGGCGTTGAGCTTATGAAAGACAACTTCTCGAATATGTCAGTTTCACAAACAATTCGTGTAATGTTCAAGGGGCTCAATGAAGACCAGATTGTCACAATTAAAACATATCTTGAGCAAATAAAGAATGTTGAAAGCGTTTCTTACGTTGCAAATAGTGAAGATTATAATAAAGACGGCTACACTAAATTTGTAGTAAACACTTCATATACATATGGCTCGCCTGAAGAAGTTGAAATTGAAAATACTATTAAAAAAGCATTTTCTTCTTTTGATATGGAGCTTATGAATGATAATGCAAGTTCAATGGAAATGCCTTGGACAATGATTGGCGTTGCCCTTGTATTGCTTCTTATAATTCTCTTTGTTATGAGTGGCTCTTGGTTTGAACCAATCCTTTTCCTTATTGCTATAGGATTTGCAGTTGTAATGAATATGGGTACAAACCTTATTCTTGGTAGCGTTTCACAGATTACAATGTCTATTGCTGCAATTCTTCAGCTTGTTCTTTCAATGGACTACTCAATTATTCTTATGAATCGTTACCGTCAAGAAAAGAATAAGTATGACGATAACGAAGAAGCTATGAAGGTTGCATGGCAAGGTGCATTCTCATCAGTTATGAGTAGCGGTATGACAACTGTTATCGGTCTTTCAATGCTTGTGTTTATGAGTTTTAAGATTGGTATGGACTTAGGTGTTGTACTTGCAAAAGGAGTATTATTGAGTATGATTTGCGTACTTACAGTACTTCCTGCACTTATTCTTATATTCGACGAAAAAATTGAAGATACTGAAAAGAAAGAAGTACATATTCCAATGGGATTCCTTTCTCGTTTTCAGTATAAAGGAAGAAAGCTAATTGCGATTTTCTTTGTAATTTTATTTGTTGCATCTTTCTTCGGTCAAAACCTTTCAAAAACAGTTTATTCTCTTTCACCTGAAGACCCAATTGCAGATGTGTTTACACCATCAAATCCAATTGTTGTTCTTTATAATAACGAAGATGAACAAAAAATTTCAGAACTTGCAGTGCAACTTGAAAAAGACGAAAATGTAAAGAATGTAATGAGTTATTCAACTACCCTTGGTCGTGAGTTTACATCAAAAGGTATGGTTGATATGATTGACTCTATGGGTATTCCAATGAGTATCGACTCATCACTTCTTGATGTAATCTATTACAGTTATTACGGTGGAAAACTTTTACCAATGACCGCGTCAGAAGTTATGAATTTCATTTCAAATGAAGTTGTAACAAATCCAATGTTCTCAAGTTTCATTGGTTCTGATATGCAGAGTAGCATTGACAGTATCAAAGTTTTCTCAGATGCAAAAGAACTTACAACTCCAAAAAGTGCAGATGAACTTTCAACAACATTCGGTATGCCTGCAGGTGATTTGAAACAGGTATTCGTGCTTTATTACAGTAAAAATGGCGGTGCAGATTACGGCACAATGACAATGCCACAGTTTGCAAGTTTTGTTGTTAATGATGTTTCTACAAATGAACAATATGCAAGTATGTTTGACGAAGAAACAAAATCACAACTTAATCAACTTGAAACACTTACAAATAAAGATGCAATCGTGCAAAAAATCGGACCTAATGAAATGGCACAAGTTATGGGAATAGCTGAAGACGATGTACTTTTGCTTTACGCTTATCATTATGAACACCTTAAAACTAATGGTAATGTAGTTTATGATGAAGTTATTGCGGATTTCCTTGCTTGGAAAATCGTTGAATGTAGTCATAAAATGTCAGTTAAAGAGCTTATAAATTTTGTTAACGATAACAAAGCAACTTTTGGTTCAATGATGGACGCTACTCAACTTTCACAGATTGAAACTGGTAAAAAGATTGTTGATGCAACAGTTTCAGGTAAAGCATTTACACCATCACAAATGGCAAATATTGTGGGCTTTGACTCTACACAACTTAAACAACTCTATCTTCTTTATATCTGTAATTATGGCAATACAAGTAACTGGAAAATTTCAGTACAGAATTTTGTTAAGTTTGTTGATAGTGATGTGCTCAGCAACCAAGATTATGCAGGATTCTTTGATGCAACTACGGCAGATAAGTTAAAGAGTGCAAAAACAATTATCAATGCAGTAGTTTCAGGTAAATCATATACCGCAAGTGAAATGGCAGGTATTCTTGGCGGACTTTCAGATGAACTTAATGCAAGTACAGTCGAAATGCTTTATCTTTATAATTCGGGGCTTAAAAACAGTAATCCTGAATGGACACTCACTATTGAAGAAATGTTCCGTTATGTGTCAGAAGATATGTTGAATGACCCAAGATTTTCAGCAGTTCTTGACGAAAGTATGAAGAACGATATAAGAGGAATGAAAACTCAACTTGATGATGGTATCAACCAACTTTTAGGTAAAGATTATTCACTTATGATGGTTGAAACATCACTTCCTACTGAGTCAGAAGAAACAAGCAAGTTTATGGCAAGCATTACTGATACATTTGAAAATAATCTTGATAATAAGGTTTATCTTATAGGTAATACTCCAATGAGTTATGAAATGGAACAGAGTTTTGATAAAGAACTTCTTACAATTACACTTCTTACAGCGGTTGCAATTTTCTTAGTTGTTCTTTTCACATTCCGCTCATTACTTATTCCCGCAGCACTTGTGTTGCTTGTTCAATGCGGTGTTTATGTAACAATGACAGTAAACGGACTCGCAGGTTACAGTATCTATTATCTTGCACTTCTTATCGTTCAGTGTATTTTGATGGGTGCTACAATTGACTATGGTATTCTCTTTACAAATTATTACCGTGAAAACCGTAAGACAATGGACATCAAAGGTGCATTACTCAGTGCATACAATGGTTCAATCCATACAATTCTTACATCAGGACTTATTATGGTAATCGTAACTGGTGCAATCGGTATGAGCCCTGTTGACCCGACAATTGCACAGATTTGCCGTATTATTTCAATCGGTGCACTTTCTGCAATTCTTCTTATCTTGTTTATTCTTCCAGGTCTTATCGCAACCTGCGACAGATTCGTAACAAAAGATAAAAAGAATAAGAAACAAAAAGAACTTGAAACAGTTCCCGAAACAACAGAAGAATAAAATAATAACCCCACAAGCCAAAACTTGTGGGGCTATTTATTGGATTTCACGGGTTCAAGCCCCATTTAATCAACAAAAAATATAGAGTCCATACAAAAGTATGAACTCTATATTTGGTGCGGACGATGGGACTTGAACCCACAAGGAAGCAATATCCACAGGAGTCTGAGACCTGCGCGTCTGCCAGTTCCGCCACATCCGCATATTAAAAATTGTGCTCGTTTATAATAGCATTTTAACCCTAAAAAGTCAATTACTTTGTACTTTGCGTTTTGCATTTGCAATTTTCTATATCAACTTTAATTTATTCGCAAAAAAGCGAGAGAAATTTTCTCTCGCTTTACTTTTGCATTCAGTATTCTGAATGCTGCATTATTTTGTTCCTGTTGACCCAAATCCACCTGCGCCACGGTCTGTTTCGTCAAGAGTTTCAACTTCAACTATTTCAGGTAATTCAACTGGCTGAATTACCATCTGTGCAATTCTCTCATAAGGTTCAATGGTGTATTCAGGGTCAGTTTGCTTAATAACACCAACACAGATTTCGCCACGATAGTCACTGTCAATAACGCCAACAGAATTAAGAAGACCAATACCTTGCTTTATTGCAAGACCACTGCGAGCATAAATAAATGCCGCATAATGTGGGTCATCAAGTCCTATTGCAATTCCTGTTGGGATTATCGCTTTGTCGCCTTTTTTAAGAGTAATTGGTTCGTCGATGCAAGCATATAAATCCATACCAGCACTGCCAACTGTTGCGCGTGTAGGGATTTTTGCGTTTTCGCGTACTTTTTTAATTTTTAATTCCATTATTCAACACCTCTGTATAAAAGTCCTCGGGTAAATTCGCCTGTGGGTTTTTCTTTGTTTTCATAAGCCGTTAAAATTCTTTCAACTTCTTTTGTGGATTCAGTAGTAAAGTTGAAAAATAGTATATCACATTCGCGGATTTCGTGTAATCTTTCTGCCATGTAAGTTGGTCGAGAATTTAGAATTTCAGAATACCCGAAACTACATTTTACAGGGAATTTTATACCCATTCTGTCAGTAATCTCACTGTTTCGTCTGCAATCCGCGCAACTTTTGCCGTTTTTCACAGGACAGTTTCTTGTAAGCATTAAAGGTATTCTGCCATAAACTGTAATTCCTTTGCCTGTAGGGGACGAAATACGGTTAAAACTCTCAACTGTGCATTCGTTTGAGATAATCACTTCGTCAATACATAAAGATTTCGCCACATCCATTGAAAGTGAGTTGAGAATATTCATTGATGGTGATGCTACAACAGTTTTACCACATTTTTTCGCGATTGCAACCGCATCAAGCGTGTGGCAAAGACAAATATCAGTAGAAGAGTTTTTAAGCATTTTCTCTACCTTTTCGCCGTTGCCAAACATTCCGTGTGGGAGTTCAATTCCATAGCAGAAATCCTTAACAATCTCATCGTCAGTAGTAAGCGGTACAAAAACCAAATCTGCATTAATATTTTCAGGGATTTGACCAATGTTGTCAAATCTGCAGTATATCTTTCTTTCGTTTTGTGAGCCGATTTCAGTAGGAATAGGGGAAGAGTACAACTTTCTTTCGCATACACCCAAAAACTCTTTTTCAAGCATTTCTAAAGCACTACGGCGCATGTTGTTAAGAGTTGAAATCGGTAACGAGTAATCAACCTCGCCAATAATCTCAACTTTTCCCGCCTCAAATTGAGTGCCACCGCATTTTTTTAGTGAGTCAACAATTCGCTCAACCGCAATAGGTCTGTTTATAGGTGCTTCGCAGAGATTTTCACTCGTTATTTTAACTTGTTTACCATTGCAGTTTGCCACAAGTACAGCGTTTTTACCGATTGCACCACTGAATGTAAAATCAACAGTAAATCGTGATTGCTCTTTTTCGTAAATGCTAGCGTATTTATGTAACAATTCTTTTGTAGCAGATTGCACATTCTCTTTTTCGCGATAGCCAAACATATCTCGACCACGCTTGTCCTCAAAATAGCCATCAGTAAAGCCAGAGCGTGAGAAAAGGTCGTGCAAATCCTTTTCAATATCAAAATTGTATTCGTCATTAATTGCTTTTTTGCAAGCAGTAACACAAGCGCTAACATATTCGGGGCGCTTCATTCTGCCCTCAATCTTAAATGAACAAATGCCCATTTCACTTAATTTGCGAATGTGAGTAATAAGCGATAAATCTTTCAAACTTAAATCGTGACCGGTGCCATTTTGTGCCTTGAATGGCAATCTGCATGGCTGAGCACAAAGTCCGCGGTTGCCACTGCGTGAGCCAAGCACCGCACTCATAAGGCATTGACCTGAAACACACATACACAAAGCACCGTGAATGAAAATTTCTAATTCAATAGGGGAGTGTTTGCATAAATATTCAATTTCACTAAAACTTAATTCACGCGGTAAAACGGCACGACTAAAGCCCAATTCTTTTAGCTCGTAAAGACCATCTAAAGTACCAACGCTCATTTGTGTTGATGTGTGCATAGGAAGTTCAGGGCAGATTTCACGAACAGCTTTCGCAACACTTAAATCCTGAACAATAACCGCATCTGCACCAAACTCTGCAATTTTTCGGATTGCCTCAAAAACTTTGTTTAATTCGCTGTCTTTAATAAGTGTGTTAAGCGTAATATGTACCTTAACACCCCTGCTATGACAATATTTAATTGCATTTTCAATTTGCTCGTCTGTAAAATTCTGCGCATTTCTTCGCGCATTAAAATCCGAAAGCCCGAAATACACTGCATTAGCACCACTAAGTACCGCCGCTTTTAAGTTTTCTTCACTTCCTACAGGAGCAAGAATTTCAATACTATTCATTATTATCTCCGTTAGATTTTGCAAAAAGATTAATCTGGTCGTCCTTGAATTTTACCTCTGTTTTATGTCTTTCAAGCTCGCGTTTGTAGTAGTCACGCTCGCTTCTCGCCTTAACAGTTTCTTCAAGATATTCTTTAACCTGATTACGAGTTTCTTCAGATTTTGCGACTTCATCTGCCATTTCAAGAGCCACAAGTACTGCCGCCTGAGTCATAGTAACAAGAGCGCCACTTTTAATGATTTGAGACATTCTCTCGTCAATCTTTTGAGCAAGACCTTCAACATATTCAGGACTTTCGTCAGTATTTATATAGTAATTAATACCACAGATTGTAAGTTTAACTTTATTAGTCATAAATTTTCACACTCCACTATGAAATTTATATTTCTTTGATTATTGTATCACACTATTTTTATTTTTTCAACCTATCTGTGCTTGAACAGATTATCAAATACATTAGAGTTGTAGCACTTCTTGCATTCTTGAGGACACTCAAAATCCACAAGAATAGTGTCGTCGCCGATTACCTTAATATCTTTCCAACAGATTTTAATATCTTCATATCTGCCAAGAAGACCGAAACACTTTGATTTACCGTAAATAATAATTGAAACAATACATCCTGAACAAGTGTCAAATTCAACGTCACAAACAGACCCGAATCTGCATCCGTCGTTTAAGTTTATAACTTCTTTTTCTCGCATGTCGGTAATAAAACAATTCATAAAAACACCCCGTACTATAATATTTGACGGGGAGTTTTAATATTACGATTCTTTAATTTTCTTGATTGCACCTTTTTCAAGGCGACTGACTTGTGCCTGACTTATTCCTACTTCTTCTGCAACTTCCATTTGAGTTTTTCCTTGCATAAAACGAAGATTTAAGATTTGTTTTTCTCTGTCGCCTAAATTCTTGATTGCCTCTTTTATTGAAATCTCGTTAAGCCAGTCATCATCACTTTCTGAACTTCCCACTTGGTCCATAACATAAATAGTGTCACCGCCGTCAGAATATACCGGCTCATATAGTGAGATTGGCTCAACTATCGCTTCAAGGGCAAGTACCACATCAACCGGCTCTATTTCCATTTCTTTTGCAATTTCTTCTATGGTGGCATCCCTGCCTGTATCATTCTGAATTCGCTCTTTAATCTGCATAGCGTGGTATGCTGTGTCGCGGAGTGAACGGCTCACACGAATTGTGTTGTAATCGCGTAAATACCTACGAATTTCCCCGATAATCATAGGTACAGCATAAGTTGAAAACCGCACATTCTGTGTAACATCAAAATTGTCAATGGCTTTCATAAGACCAATACACCCAACCTGAAACAAATCGTCAGGGTTTTCACCACGATTTGAAAATCTTTGTATAACAGAGAGCACAAGTCGCAAATTACCTTCAATTAACTGGTGCCGTGCATATCGGTTGCCATTTTCCTTGATTTTTTTAAGAAGTTCAATCTTTTCCGCCTCTTTAAGCACCTTTAACTTTGTTGTATCAACCCCACAGATTTCAACTCTTGAATATTGCAAAAAATCACTCCCGAATAAAGTTTCAATAAAAGTATTACCAAATACCGAAACTCTAAACGGGAGTAAAAAATTATTTATTCAACCGTAACTGATTTTGCCAAATTTCTTGGTTTGTCAACATCAAGACCACGCTCAACTGTTGTATGGTATGCAAGTAATTGAAGTGGTACAACTGTAAGCGACGGTGTTAAATATCTTGATGTCTCAGGTATGAAAATTACTTCATCTGCAATTTTCTCAATACCTTTAGTGCTCTCTTTAACAACTGCAATTACATAAGCCCCTCGGGCGTGAACTTCTTTGATATTCGAAACCATTTTGCTGTAAAGCGAGTCATCAGTAGCAATAGCCACTACAACTGTACCTTCTTCAATAAGTGAAATTGTTCCGTGCTTCAATTCGCCTGCACCATAGCCCTCACAGTGAATATATGAGATTTCTTTAAGCTTAAGTGAACCTTCAAGACAAAGAGGGTAGTCAATTCCGCGACCTATAAAGAAAATATGCTCTTGATTTTTTATTTTTTCTGCAAGTTTTTTGGTGATTTTGTCGCAATCAAATGAAGTGTTGATTTTTTCGGGCAAGCAGAGTATTTCATCAGTGAATTTTTTCAAAAATTCATTATTAATAAGCCCTTTTTCATATGCCAAATATGATGCGAGAATATAAGAAACACCAAGTTGAGCCGAAAATGCCTTTGTAGTTGCAACTGCAATTTCTGCACCCGCATTTGTGTAAATTACTCCATCACTTTCGCGAGCGATTGTGCTATAAAGCACGTTCACAATTGAAAGTGTAAATGCACCACGCTTTTTCGCCTCTCGTAAAGATGCTAAAGTGTCTGCGGTTTCGCCTGATTGGCTAACAAAAATACAAAGGTCGCCCTTTTCGATAATAGGATTGCGGTATCTAAATTCACTTGCAATATCAACAGTTACAGGAATTCTCGCTAAATCCTCAATAATATATTTTGCGGCCATTCCAATATGATAAGCACTACCGCAAGCAACAATATAAATACGCTTTAATTCTTTGATAAAGTTTTCAGGGAATTCAAAGGGAAGCACAATTTTACCGTTTTTAATAAGAGGGGACACAGTGTCATGCACCGCTTTAGGTTGCTCGAATATTTCTTTTGCCATAAAGTAGTCGTAACCATTTTTTTCGGCAGAGTTAATACTCATATTAATAGTTTTGATTTCGCAGTCTTTCTGTGTGCCGTTTTCATCATAAACTTTAATTTCATCTTTTGAAATCTCAATAAATTCACCGTCATTTACAATATAGCAGTCACGAGTGTAGGGGAGTATGGCAGGAATATCAGATGCAAGATAATTTGCATTTGTACCTTTACCCACAATTAAAGGACTATCTTTTTTCATAGCAAAAACTTTGTCTTCATAGCCCTTTATAAGCATTGCAACTGCATAAGACCCCTCTAGTTTTTCCGCAGTTTTAATAAGTGTATTTAATGCATCTCCGTCAAAAAGATTTTCAAAAAGTGCTGCAATAACTTCAGTGTCAGTTTGTGATTTGAACTTATAACCCTTAGCGATTAAATCATTCTTAATTTCAAGGTAGTTTTCAATAATTCCGTTATGCACAAGGGTAACAATGCCATTCATTGACTTGTGTGGATGCGCATTTGTCTTGTCGGGAATTCCATGAGTTGCCCAACGGGTGTGACCAATACCTACTGTGCCTTGCGGATTTTCTTTGTTAACCTCTTCTTGTAGGTTGTCAATTCTGCCTTTTTCTTTTATAACTGATACGACCTTATTACACACCGCAATTCCTGCCGAATCATAACCGCGGTATTCAAGGCGACGAAGCCCGCTGAGAAGAATAGGAGCCGCATTTTCTTCGCCAACAAATCCAACTATTCCGCACATAAAAATCCTCCTTTAAGTATTTTTAATGAATTTTATGCCAACAATAAAGGTAATCAGTGATTACAAAAAAGGGGGAGAATCAATGAATTTTTCATATATCAAACTTAATGCCAAGAAAAATCTTGTAAGAAATTATTTTAAAAGTTTTGTATTGTCCGCTTTGCCTTATGTAAGTATTTTCACACTTAGTGGGTTGAATTATTATTTCTATATTTTTCTAAAAAATACGGATTTTTCATTTATTATTGCTATTTCATATTATGAAATATATCTTAAAGCGACACTACTTACTATGTCTGTGTGCATCTCATTTTTTCTGTGGCGGATTATTCAACTGTATTCAGATAAATACTTTTACTCAAAAAATATGAAAATAAAGTTGAAACTGAATTTCAGTCAATTTATTACGGCTATTTCGGTGTCAATATTAAAATTTTTTATTTCTGTTGCGTGGTCTGCATTTTATTTATTACCTTGTGCCACCGTGAGTGCAACTTTGTATTACTCTGTAATTTCAAATGAGTATTCGTTTAACATTATGCTTACGCTTTTTGTATCTGCTATAATTCTATTTGTTATTGGAGTAAGTTTTATTTACGTAACATTAAAAAGATATTCATTGTGTAATTTTGTGATTTTTTCGGGTGCAGAAACCGACTCAATAAAAGTTCTTGCAAAAAGTGTTGAGTTGATTGAGAAGAATACAATCAGGTATTCATTTTATCGATTATCATTATTAGGATGGGTTTCTTCGTGTATTCTTATTTTTCCTGTTTTCTACGTTTTACCTTATGTAAAGATGGCAAGATACAGTTATTATAGAGCAATAGTAAAGCCATATAGTTACAGATATAAGCCAATTAAACCAACAGTTTTTTATGTAACAAAAAAAGAAAAGGTCTGATAGATTTAACTATCAGACCTTAATTTGTTATGTATTGGATTAAAGAATAATACCCATTGTGCCTGGTGCGCAAAGTGCTGCATTTGATTCGTCAGTATCAATGTGCATAGCAAGTGCGAATGCAGGGTTAACACGAACAACAACATCACCGAATGTAAGAGTTCTGTCAGCTGATTCAACCTTAACTTCAACAATCTGCTTGTCAACGAGGCCATATTTTTCTGCATCATCTGGAGTCATATGAATATGTCTCTTTGCAACGATAACACCATTTTCGATTTCGATTTCGCCTTTAGGACCAACGATTTTGCAACCAGGAGTGTTAGCAATATCGCCTGATTCTCTAACAACTGCTGCCACGCCGATTGAACGAGCATCAGAAGCAGAAATTTCAACCTGAGTAGCAGGTCTTACAGGACCAAGAATTGAAACGCCTGGGAACTGACCTTTAGGGCCAATAACTGCGATTCTTTCTTCACAAGCATACTGACCAGGTTGTGAAAGGTCCTTTTTCTTTGTGAGTTCATAACCCTCGCCAAAAAGGATTTCAAGGTGTTCCTGTGAAATGTGAGCGTGTCTTGCGCTTGTTTCAACTAAAACTGTCTTTTCCATATATCATTCTTCTTTCATTAAAATTTTCTATACTATATAATAGACCTTTTTCATGGATTTGTAAAGTATAAATGTGTATAACTTTATAATAATTCTTCAAAAGATTTTATGTAATAATCTGCAACTTTGCGGATTTCGTCTTCGTCCTTTGCTGAGCTTTTGTCATATACACCACAAGTTGTGAATCCACCCTTTTTAGCACCGCGGATTCCTTCAATAATATCTTCAAATACAATACAATCTTCAGGGGAGATACCGATTCTCTCACTTGCAAGCAAATAAATATCGGGTTCAGTTTTGCCAATGTTAATTTCACTTACATAAGCGGAGGCCGAGAAAAAGTCGAAAATCCCATGATTTTTAAGCGTTTCTTCACAAACAACCTTTTCACTTGCAGTTGCAAATGCCATTTTAATGCCTTTGTCATGAAGTGATTTAAGATACTCATAAACTCCGTCTTTCAAATCAACATTTGTAAGGTATCCTTGGGCACAAAGCTCTAACCATTCATCAACAATTTCTTCAACGCTTTCTTTAATGTTGTATTTTTCTTTAGTGTAAACCGCTGCAGCAGGCAAGTGCATATTCTTGATTATGTCAACATATTCTTTTGTTACTTTAAGATTTCTACGTCTGAAAAATTCTTCATCAACATCATGCCAGATGTGCATCGAGTCAAGAAGTGTGCCATCTAAATCAAAAATCGCACCTTTGAAATTTGTAATGTCCATTTTATTCTCCAAATACATATTTGTTTATTGCTTTTGCAACACCGAAATTATCATTGGTGTCAGTTATGAATTTTGCAGTGGATTTAGCAAGGTCGTTGCCGTTAGTCATAGCGAAAGAGTAGTCCGCATATTCTAACATTGAGCAATCGTTTTCGCCATCGCCAAAACACATAATACTTTCTTTATCAATGTGGAGTGCATCTGCTAATCCCTTGACCGCAAAGCCCTTTGTAGCATTCTCATCAGTCATCTCAAGGTTGCCGTTTGCACCTTTTACAATAGGAAATGAAGATGCGAACGCAACATCGCATACTTTGCTTACTTTTTCTTCGATTTCAATTCTTTCTTCTCCACTAAGAGAAAGTATGTTGAGCTTTTCAATGCCTTGTCCATTAATAAGAACTTCAAGTGAAGAAACGGGCTTGATAAAATCTTTAAGTAAAGCGTGAATGTGAGGGGGGACATGTTCAGCATCAAACATAGCGTAACTTTCATCATTCATATAGCACTTACCATCAAAATAGATTTCATAAATCAGATTATAATTTTTAAGAATGTTAAAAATCTCAACAGATTGAGTATTGTTCATAATAGTTGAACAAATAACTTTGCCTGTATGCAAATCATAGGCAACCGCACCGTTTGAAGTTATAAGATAATCTAAAAAGGGGAGTTGCTCTACAAGGTAATCTGTAAGAATTTTAGTTCTTCCGCTTGCGATTGCAACTTTTATTCCCATGTCGTGCGCACGCTTGAATGCTTCAATATTCTCTTTTGGAATCGTTACGTGATTTGTATTGAGAAATGTACCATCAAGGTCGGTAACAATAAGTTTAAT
>JAGBSJ010000021.1 GCA_017631955.1 Clostridia bacterium | reverse complement strand
TAAAAACCGCAAATGCAAGCGGTGAGGATTGGAAAGCAAAGTTTGAGGCTTTACAGGCTGAAAATGTTGCAAAGGAAAAACAGGCAGAAGCAGACCGTATACTTGCCGAAAAGAACGCAGACATTGAAAAGCGTTTTGCTGAGTGTGTAGGCGACAAAAAATTCTCGCACGATGCAATCAAGGCAGACTATCTCAAAAAGTTTGCTGATGCACTTGAAAGCGAAGAGTACAAAGGCAAGGGCGATGTTGACATCTTCCACGCATTAACCAAAGACGATGCCACCGCATTTACAGGCGTTACAGCCGTTAAGTTGCAGGGTGGTACACCGCAGGGCGTAGGTGGTAAACAGTACACCTCGAAAGCGGAAATTATGGCAATAAAGAACTATGATGAGAGAGTTCAAGCGATTGCCAATAACAAACAATTATTTGTAAAAGGAGATAATTAAATATGGCAGTTACACCTAACACAACCACTACTGAAAATTTTGATGTTAGTGCAAAAGTAATTGATTTTGTAGAAACCTTTAATAGCAATTGGGACTCACTTCTTGAAATTATGGGCGTTATGCGTCCTATTCGTAAAGCACCTGGAACTACACTTCGTTCTTACAAGGTGGATATTACAAGAGGTGGCGGTCAGCCTGCTGAAGGTGACGAAGTTGCTCTTTCACAGGCAAACATTACAGAGGTTACACACAAGGATATTTCTCTTGTAGCCGACAGAATGAGAATTACTGCACAGGATGTTGAAAAGTACGGTGCAAATCTTGCAGTAAAGAGAACTTATGACAGTTTCCTTAATTCTATTCAGGGCGATGTTCTTAATGAATTTTATGAGTTTGCTCTCACAGGCGAACTTACAGGCAGTGAAGATACATTCCAGATGGCAGTATCTATGGCAGTTGGTAAGGTTAAAGACAAGTTCAAGAAGATGCGTAAGAATTACGGCAGTATCGTAGTTTTTGCAAACACTCTTGATGTTGCTCGTTATCTTGGCGGTGCACAGATTTCTACACAGAATCAGAATGGCGTTGAGTACCTTAAAAACTTCCTTGGTGCTGACACTCTTATTTCTTCTTCCGAAATTCCTGAAGGTAAGGTTGTAGCAATCCCTGCTGACAACATTATTCTTTACTACATTGACCCTGCTGATAGTGAGTTTGGCGAACTTGGTCTTGATTATTACACAAGCGATGGCGAAACAAATCTTATCGGTGCTCATCGTGAGGGCGTTTATGGTAGAGTTTCAGGCGATACTCACATTCTTTACGGTCTTACTCTTTGGGCAGAATATCTTGATGCCATTGCAGTAATCTCTGTAGGGGCAGGTGCTTAATAATGTTTCGAGTAATTAAGCATTTCACCGATATGCAGGATAATAATTTTGCTTATCAGGTAGGCGATGAATACCCACGAAAGGGTATGAGCGTTTTACCGAGCAGAATTAACGAGCTTGCAAGTAGCAAAAACAGACAGGGTGTTCCGCTGATTGAGGAAATTCTTGAAAAGGTGGAAGAACCCAAAAAGGAAAAGAAAACAAAGTCAGTTGAAAAGGCTGACGAGGAATAAATGAAAGGCGGTTAGTATATGCAATATTTAGACTATCAAGAATATGTTTCTATTGGTGGTGTATGCGATACTACCGCCTTTAACCGTTTCATTGATAGGTCGTGTGGTATAATTGACAATGCTACACATAATCGCATTGAGTGTATTGCAAAAGTTCCACAGAGGGCAAAGGCACTTTGTAGGGATTTGGTGGAATATCTTGCAACTAACGGAAATGTTGCAGAAAAAGATGTTTCAAGTTGGAGTGAGAGTGGCGGTCCTGTGAGCGAAAGTGTTTCTTATGTTTCCAAAACAAAAGAAGAAATGCAGACGGATATTGACGGACTTGTATATGAATATCTTGGAAGCGAAACAGACGATTGCGGTAGACCTCTATTGTATAGGGGGGCGATGTATTGAAAGTAGGATTTAAGGTTAAATATGGGTATAACGAAATTGAAATACCTATAACCGAAGAAACAAAACCGAAATACAGACCTCTTGGCAGAAAAGACAGATATGTTGAAAAGGTTACAATTTACAACGATGTCGCAAGTGATGGCGTAAATCCTCGTAGATTTGACCGATTTGTAATTAGTAAATGTCTTATATATAACGATTTGGGTGAAAGTGCAGATGGCACTATTGGACAGCCAATAGAAGTTCAAAATGTTATTACAAGAGATGTTGAACATTACAAAACGCCATTGGAATATGCTCAACTTCCTGCTGATTTGAAAGAAAATTATTACACAGTAAAACCGAATGATTTTGTGGTACTTGCGGAAGTCGATGATGTTGTCACAACTTCACGAGAATTTCAAGACCTACAAAGCAAGTACAAAGATAATGGTTTTTCTGTTACGGCAGTTAGTGCATACTTGAACGGCACAAACACAAACAATATTCATATACAACACGCATAAGGGGGATTGAATAATGGATAAATACGCAGTATTATTTAACTATTTCCGTGAATGCCCTTATTTGAAAAACCTTATGAGCATAGCGAGTGGGAGTAACAAAGGAAACACCGTTATTCTTCCGCAAGGTGCAAGTCCTGCCGTGCAATACCAAGAGCAGTTTGATGTAAATGGATATTACACCTGCACGATTGAGCCTTATCCGTCTGTGTATGAGGATTTTCAAATAAATTGCTATGAGTGGTACGATGTCAACGACACAAATCCTCCGCTATTTAACGAAAATGTGTTGACTTATCAAGAAGTTGTTGGTGTTTGCGATTGGGTAAAAGAACAGAACGAAAAAGGCAATTTCCCTGATATTAATGAGTTGATTGTTTCTGTTGAGTGCAATCCATTTGTGCCACAAATTCGATACGTTGACCCCGATACCAACACGGTAGGATATTTCATAACAGTTCGTTTGCGATATGTAAACCGCACACCGAGAAAGACGGTGGAATATGAATTTACGGATTGATTTGAATGAACCTCGCATAAGGGAAAAGGTTACAAGTGATAGATTTGGATTGCTTGTGTCGAACGAGTGGAAAAGGTTGATTGACCCATACACGCCACGAGATACAGGAACAATGCAAGGCTCTGTAAGGTTGCGACCTTGGAAGATACACTATACGGCAAATTATTCCGAATATGTATATTATATGAGCAATGCAAAGTTCCAAAAGAAAAACCCATATTCCACTTATGAATGGGATATAGCCGCCGAAAAGGCAGGGCAAAAAGACAAACTATACCGCACACTTAACAATTCGTTACAAAGCGGTAGATTTTAATTTTATGTAAAGGAGAATTGATATGGCTGAATTTAACAGTTATGCAAATCCAAAGGTAGAAACCAAAAGATTTAAAATTTATGCAGATGTTGGTACAGGAGAAGCACCTGAATGGGAACTTCAGGGAAGAGGCGTTGAAAGTTGGACAGTTGAAGAAAACAGTGATGTTGAAAAGGTTACTGATGTACTTGGCTTTGTCGATATGGAAAGAGGCACGGCACAACCTACACAGAGTGGTCTTGCAATCAAGTTAAGAAAAGGCTCTAAATTTGGCGAGATGCTTTTTGATGCTTGGTATAAGCACGATACTTCAAGACTTGATGCAGTTAAAATGTTGCAGAAGTTTGAGTTTGCTGATGGCGAAAGCGAAGATACTTGTCTTGCAAGACTTGAAGAAGATGTTATGATTGCAATTAACAATTTCACAGGTGAAGCAGGCGGTTATCTTGGTTTTGAAGTGGATATACATTACGCGAACAAAACCACACTTGGCACTATGCCGAAAACAGACGGTGAAACAATCACTTTTACGCCTGAAAGTGCCGCATAATAACACAAACACACATACCGCCTTGCCCTATTAGGTAGGGCGGTATATTTAATTTAAGAAAAGAGGTAATTTTGATATGGCTATGAAATTAAGTACAGGTAAAGTTGCGTTCCCGATTGAGTTTGATAATGGGGCAAAGGAAACTATATCAATCCGAACGACCCTGATTTATTCGTTAGGTTTTCCAATTTTGAAAAAAGGGT
>JAGBSJ010000020.1 GCA_017631955.1 Clostridia bacterium | reverse complement strand
TCTGAGTCACGGCCGTTCTTTGTAGAACCCATACCTTTTTTATGAGCAAATAACTGAATGTTGATTTTAAGCATCAAAAACACCTCTTTCAAGTTTCAAGTTGTTGGGATACTGACTTTGCAACTCACTTAAATGCAAGTACAAACCGTCAGTAATCGTCTTCGATTTGCGAGCATCTTCAATTTTCATTTCTAATTTAAGATACCCATCACGGACTACTGTCTTTGGATTTAATTTCATAATTTCAATTATTGTGTTAGCTGCCATATAAACCGCCGAAGAAACTGCACTACACACAATGTCTGTACCCTCTTCACCTGCGCCAGAGTGACCGCTTAACTCAAATGAAACTATCACATCATCCGAAAACAGAAATTTTGCTGTTGTCATTATGCGTTAATACCGGTAATCTCAACCTTTGTATATGGCTGACGATGACCCTTCTTACGCTTTTCGTTCTTCTTTGGTTTGTAAGTAAATACTGTGATTTTCTTACCTTTACCATTCTTGAGAACTTTTGCAGTTACTGTTGCACCGTCAACATAAGGTGCACCTGCTTTAAGTCCGTCTTCAGAACCAACTGCGAGAACCTTGTCAAAAGTAATCTCTGCATCTGCTTCTACGTCAAGCTTTTCTACAAATACAACGTCGCCGTTCTGTACTTTGTACTGCTTGCCGCCTGTTACGATGATTGCGTACATTTTTCTAACCTACCTTAAATATAGACTCGCTATTGAGGGTGGGAAATTACCACTTTTAGCACGCTTAGACATACTACC
Source organism: Clostridia bacterium (assembly GCA_017631955.1). GTDB lineage: Bacteria > Bacillota > Clostridia > Oscillospirales > Acutalibacteraceae > Fimenecus. Next base: position 20,045 of record JAGBSJ010000020.1, on the reverse strand, counting down.
CCCTAATATGCGGCTTGAATATAATAACAAATAAAAAGTCAAATGTCAAGAACTTTTTTATTTTTGTACATACTCAAAAGTATAAGCTTCAAATCCGCTTGAATACTGTTGTTTTCCGTCAGGCAAAACCCACATTGCCTCAACATTATCAGTTGATTCAACAAGTTGTTTACCATCTTCATAATCCATAAGGAAAAGAGCTGTTGACATAGCGTCGCCTATTCCTGAATCATCCGTAAGTACTGATACAGAGCGGTATTTTGTACCCGGCATTAAAGTTTCAGGGTCAATAATATGATGGTAATTCTCACCATTTACAACATAAAATCTTTGATATGAGCCACTTGTTACAACTGACTCCCCTGCAACTTTAAGATATTCAATATATGGCTGTTCCTCATTGTTTGTATCGGGATTTTCAATACCGACTTTCCACTTTTCTGTATCTGCCATACCAATAGTACGTACATTACCACCTACATTGAGAAGAAAATTGGTAATGCCTTTTGACTCAAGATAATCTGCCACCTTTTCTACTGCATAGCCCTTTGCAATTGCACCAACATCAAGAGACATCTCAGGGTCTGCAAGGAAAACTGTATTGTTTTCTGCATCAATAATCAAATCGTTGATATTTGTATGCTTTGAGGCATCTTTCAGTTTATCCATTGGTGGAAGTTCTGCATTAAAAGGGTCATCTAAACCTGCGTTACGATAAACGTGCCATATTTTAAGGACACTACCCATAGCCACATTAACTGTACCATTTGTTTTATGATACATTTCTTTTGCGAATGTAAGCATATCGATGATTTCCTTATCAACAGTTACTACATTATGTTTACCATCATCAACATCATTGATTGTTACGAGATTGTTAAGCCCTTCGTATCGGTTATAAATAGTGAAAAGACGATGATATTTATTAAGCTGTGTTTTAATATCTTCACAGATTTTATCGAATTCTTCTTTTGACTCTGCATAACCGATAATAGTTGTTGCTGTATCAAAATAGTCGAAATAATATGCTTTGAATTTTTCAGGTTGTGTTTCATTATCACATCCACTAAACCCAATCATTTGTATTGTGATAATTACAACACCTAAAAGTAATGATAAAAATCGTTTCATTTTTACAACTCCGTCATTCTGAATATGTAAAATCAAACTCAGTATATAACTGAATCTGATTTTGCACATCTAAAACAAAAGGGATGTTGCTCTCACAACATCCCCGAGTTTTTAATAAGCTAAATTATGCTTTTGCAGCAGCTTCAGCAGCTTTAATCATGTCGCCGATAGCCATTGTGCAACCTGCTGTTGCGATATCGCCTGTTGCGTATCCGTCAGCACCTGCAAGAGCTGCGAAATCAGCAGCTGTCTTACCAACAAGAGCTTTGTCGAATTCGCCTGCCTGAGCATACCATTCAAGTGGTTTGATATCTTTGTTGCCGTCGTGTCTTACACCGAATTTAGCCATGTTGTAGTCATCGCCGAGTTCAAGCTTTGTCTTAACTTCTGCTTTTGCATCGTATGTAGCTTCGCCCTTAGCGTTGAATGTAATCTTACCCTGTGTGCAGTCTGTCTTAGCTACAACAACTTTGCCTTCTGCATCTGTAACAGCAGCAACGATTGTTGTGTCAACCTGGTTGAGACCGTCGTTTTCAGCGTCAGCATCTTTGTTTGAGTATGAAGCTGATGTAACAAGAGCAACTTTAAGTACGTTTTCTGCTGTAGCAGCTGATTCAACTGCATTAGCAACTGCCTTTTCAAGAGCTGTTACAAATTCAGCAACGTTGATTGTGCAACCTGCAGCTGCAAGGTCACCAATTGCATATTTGTCTTCACCCATGAAAGCTTTAACTTCGTCAAGTGTTTTGCCTACTGCAAGTTCCATGAACTTATCTGCCTGAGCATTCCATTCGAGTGGTTTGCCTTCGCTACCGTCATGTTTCTTACCAAAAGCAGCCATGTTGTAGTCTGTGCCTTTGTCATACTTTGTTCTGAAGTCTTCAACGTCAACTTTTTTACCGTCTTCTGTCCATGATGGTTTGATTTGAGCTGTGTCAAGGTCAATCTTTACGATTTTGCCTTCAGCATCAAGAAGAACTGCAACTGCTGTTGTGTTGAATTCACCTGCAGTACCACTAGCTTCGCCGTATTTAGCTGTAACGCCAAGACCGAATTTAAGAGGTTCTGCTTTCTTACCGCAACCTGCAAGAGCAACAACTGCGAAGAGCATTACTACTACAAGTGCTACACTAAGAATCTTTTTCATAGTGATTTTCTCCTTTTTTATTTTTGTTTTTATAAACGTGGACATAATTCCACAAATTTACATATAGATTATTACACAAAAAAACGTTTCTGTCAATAATTTAACAATAAAAATAATGACAGAAACTATTACAATTTTGTTATATTTTGATTTTTTCAAATCTTTTAAGAATAATTGACGCTGCAATGCCTACAAAAACACCTGCAATAGTGCCTGTAACTGCAAGGACTAACATATAATAACCAATCTGACTTGTTTCAAAAATTGCCATTGCAACAAGAATTTGACCCAAGTTATGAGCAACACCGCCCACAATACTTACACCAACCATTGAAAAAAGATTGATTTTCTTACAAAGTGTCATCAAAGCAATGCTGAGAATTGCACCTGCCGCACTATAAAGCAATGTCATTGCATTGCCAAACAAGAGTGCAACCAAAAACAATCTTATTACAGACACAGTTATGGCATCTTTCAGACCGGTTTTGTAAAGTATGAAAATTATTATTATATTGGGAAGTCCTATTTTTATACCCGGCACTGCCGCCCATATAGGCGGTAAAATTGCCTCAACATAAGAAAGGACTAAAGCGACTGTTGTAAGAATACTTAAGACCGCTGTTTTTCTTATATGTTTTTTCATAAACTTCTCCTGTTATTAAACAGCAACATCAATCTGGTCATCCGTCTTTTCATTTGTAATTTCAATTACAATTTTATGAGGAAGACACACTATTGTTTCTCCTACAAAAGATACGGCTCTAGTTTCAACACAAATTTTATCAGGACAGTCAGCTTCACTTATTGATGCCTTTCCGTCTTTTATGGTAAGAATGTTGATATTTTCATCATTCTCACCTGTTTTTATTGATACTTCTCTGTTTTCAGAAAGCGGATACGTATCTGTTACAACACCGTCAATTTTCACCGCTACTGTTGAGCCCTCTTGTTTAGTTAAAACAAAAAGCAAAAGCCCCGCCGCCGCTATAAAAACTATAACGACGGCAAGGATTATATCATTTCTTAACTTTTGATTTTTCTGAGAATTGTTATTCTTCATAAAATCAACCAATTACTCCGTTTTTCATATCAACGATTTTCAAACGACCTGTTGGACAAACTTTTGCACATTCACCGCAATCTTCACATTTAGCGTAATCAATAACTGCGAGATTATCAATAACCTTGATTGCATCGTGCTGACAAGTTTTTTCGCATTTTTTGCATCCAATACAAGCGTTCATGCAGTTTTTACGAGCAACTGCGCCCTTTTCTTTGTTACTGCAAGCAACTGCAACAACAACATCTTCGCCAACAAGAGAAATAACTCCCTTAGGACAAGTTTTAACACATTTGCCGCAAGCTATACAAGTTTTAGGGTCGATTCTTGCCAATGTGTCTTTAACAGAAATTGCACCAACAGGACATTCTGCTACACAGTCACCAAGACCGATACAACCGAACTTACATGAGAACGGACCGCCATAAACCATTGCTGCTGCTTTACAGCTTTGAAGTCCTTCATAAATTGTTTTCTGTGCTACTGCAGAACAGTCACCGCTACAATTTACATAAGCAACTTTTGGTGCTTCAACGCTTACTTCAACACCCAAAACTGCTGAAAGTTGACCTGCAACATCAGGACCGCCTGGAATACAGAGATTTGCTTCTGCTTGACCTTCAGCCACTGCCTGAGCATAAGCGTCACAACCTGCGAATCCGCAAGCACCACAGTTAGCACCTGGGAGACACTCACGAACTGCTTTAACTGTTTCATTTTCTTCTACTTTGAAGAAGTGAGATGCCAATGCAAGCAAGATACCTGCAACAACACCAATTACTGTTACAACAAGAAGAGCTGTTAAAATACCTGTAATCATATCTTTCGCCCTCCTTATGCAAGTAAGTTTTCAACGATTCCTGCAAATCCGAAGAACGCCATTGAAATAAATGAGGCCGCTACGAGTGTTACAGGGAGTCCCTTGAAACTTTCAGGAATGTCACTTTCTTCGATGCGAGAACGCATACCTGAGAAGAGCACCATTGCAAGAAGGAATCCGAGACCGCAACCGAGTGAACTTACCATTGATTCTAAGAAATTGTATCCATCTGTAATGTTGTTGATTGTTACACCAAGAACTGCACAGTTTGTTGTGATAAGTGGAAGATATACACCTAAACTCTGGTGAAGAGATGGAATGTATTTCTTCAAGAAAATTTCAATAAACTGAACAAGTGAAGCAATAACAAGGATGAATACGATTGTCTGTGTATAGCCAAGTCCTAATTTATCAAGAATATAAGTTTGAACAGGCCATGTAACTGCTGTTGCTACGAGCATAACAAAGATAACTGAAATACCCATACCAACTGACTGATTAACTTTCTTTGATACGCCAAGGAATGGGCAAATACCAAGGAAACGGTTGAGAACATAGTTATCAACAAGAACTGAAGACATTAAAATAATAATCAATGCTTTAACATCCATCTTATTCGCCCTCCTTTACTGTATCTGCACATCCGCCGTTGCAAGATGCCGCTGATGGGCATCCTTCACAGCCGAATTCTTTTTTCTTAATAAGTTTACCTTTTGTAATTTTGTTTACAACTGCAATAAGAAGACCGTAAACTAAAAGTCCGCCTGGTGCTTTTGCAAGAAGACTGATTGTCAAACCATTTTCAACGAGGAATGGAATTTCATTACCTGCGAATGAACCTGCACCAAGAACTTCACGAATAATTGCCATTGCAAGAAGAGCAATTGTGAAGCCGATACCCATACCGATACCATCAAGTGCTGATTTGCCAACTGAATTTTTACCTGCAAACATTTCTGCACGACCTAAGATAATGCAGTTAACTGTGATAAGTGCAAGATAAACACCCAATGTTGCATACAAGTCAGGAATAAATGCCTGAATAAGCATCTGAACAATTGTTACGAATCCTGCAATAACAACGATATAGCAAGGAATTCTTACTGTATCAGGAATAAATTTACGAAGTGCTGAAATAACAATATTTGAGCACACTAAAACTGCCATTGTTGCAAGGCCCATACCAAATGCACCGTCAACTGTTGTTGTAGTTGCAAGTGTTGGACAAGTACCAAGAATAAGAACGAAAACTGGGTTTTCACGGAGAAGACCTTTTAAGAGAATTGACATATTACTTTGTTTACTCATTTTTAAGCCACTCCTTCCATAATTTTAACTGCTTCAATCGCTTTGCCTACACCTGATTTGTAGCCGTTTGTTGTGATTGTTGCACCTGTGATAGCATCGATATCTTTATAGTTAGACTCGTCTTTACCATTAAACTGTGAATAGAATTCTTTATCTGCACAAACTGAACCGATACCATCTGTTTCTGTCTGTTTGATTGTTTGACAAGTAATGATTTCGCCTTTATCTGTCAATGCAATCTTAATGTAGATGTATTCGCCTGATGGATTGTAGTAATGGTCACCATTAATACCGAAACCTGATGCGTGGATTTCAAGAACATAATTACCACTATTTGTCTTATATGCTTTATCTACATTTGTAGGCATATCAGCATATTTAGTGATATCAACTTCTTTAAGAGATGATTTAAGCATAATCTTAGCGTTTGCTTCGATATTTGCCTTAACGTCGTCTGCTACCTCTGAAACTACTGCACCGTTAGCATCAACACCAACGAAGATTTCTTCATCATTAACTGTTGTTACATAAACAAAACCTGCGCCGTTGTCTGCAGAATAGAGAGCAGATACATTTTCAAGTTTTTCACAGATAAATACTTCTGTAAATGCACCTTCACCTGCTGGAAGTGCTGTTGCAAGGTTATCTGCAAGAATTTGTTCAGGTGTACGAATATCCGCACTACCACCGCCAAGGATTATTGCTGTATTGATAGCATCTTTAACTGCATTTCTATAGTTTTCAGTTGTCATTGTTGCACCTGAAACTGTTGCAATACCATCAATTGTATCAATTGTAGCGTCTTTCAATGTATCGCCGTATGTCTTTTCAACACCAAGTGTTTCGTTACTTGAAAGACAAACTGCACCTGTTACAACTCCGTCAGCATTAACGCCACACATAATAATCATATCAGGGCCATATCCGGTAGCTGTAAGTTTAACTACACTACCACCATTTGAAGCGTTATATGCTTCAACTACTGATTCAGGAAGTGAGTACTGTGTTAAATCAACCGCTGTGAAATCGCCACCGTCAGGCATTACAACAAGTAATGCTTCGTTAGCCGCTGCACCCGCATTCTTTTCGATAATTGGTGCAGTTACGTAGTTTGTAGCTGCCAATGCAACTGCAACTACTGCACAGATTACTGTAAGAGAGATAATACTTTTAATGTAATTCTTCATTATTTCTTACCTCCAAACAATTTTCTCTGAGTCATTGAATCAATGTAAGGATTTACAATGTTCATAAGAAGGATTGCAAATGATACGCCTTCTGGATAACCGCCCCAGAAACGGATAAGTACTGTAATCACACCTGCGCCGATACCGAAGATGACTTTACCCTTTGCTGTGCTTGGAGATGTTACATAGTCTGTTGCCATAAAGAAAGCACCAATCATAAGACCACCTGAAAGCACCCAAGCAAGTGTTGTTTCAAGGTTGCCACCCTCAACCGCTAATGTAAAGAGGAATGTTGTGCCGATAAATGCAACAGGAATGTGCCATGTAATTACTTTACGAACGATAAGATAGATACCACCGATAAGAAGTGCTAATGCACAAGTTTCGCCAAGTGCGCCGCCACATTTACCAAGGAACAAATCCATAAGGTTAACTGTCTGGTCATTTGCAAGGTCTGAAAGTGGAGTTGCACCTGATGCAGAGTCCATACCTTCAGGAAATACCGCTGCAGTCATTGAGCCAAATGCGATAAGCATAAACACACGAGCTGCAATTGCAGGGTTTACAATGTTTTTACCAAGACCACCGAAAATTCCTTTTACAATTATAATTGCAAAAAGTGAACCAACGGCTGCTTGCCATAATGGAACATTTGCAGGAAGATTGAGTGCTAAAATCAAACCTGTAACAACTGCACTCAAATCGCCTACTGTCTGTTCTTTCTTAACTGCTAAATTAAAGAGTGCCTCACCTGCTACTGCAGAAACTACACACACTGCAATAACAATCAATGCAGGAATTCCAAAAAGAATTACCGCTGCAATTGATGCAGGCACAAGAGCAATAATAACATCAAGCATTGTTTTCTGTGTTGAATTACTGCTATGAATGTGTGGGGACAATGAAACATGAAGTTTGTTTTCCATTATGCATTACCCTCCTTTTTCTTTGCACGTTCTGCCGCAAGCATACTCTTTGCTAAACTGTTAGTTTCAACCAAAGGACGTTTTGCAGGGCAGATAAATGCACAACATCCGCAAAGCATACAGATATCTGCACCAAGTTTTTCAAGCATTTCTGCATCTTTATTGTTATATGCTTTCGCAATAGCTGCAGGGTTAATGCCGAATGGGCAATGATTTGTACATTTACCGCACTTGATACATGCTGTTGTCTTTGCTGTTTTTGTCTCTTTTTTATTAAATGCTACTAAAGCGTTTGTCTGTTTGAGTACAGGCACTGTAAGGTCAGGTACTGCAACACCCATCATAGGTCCGCCATAGATAACTTTTTCTGGCTCACCGTTAAATCCGCCACAGAAATCAAAAACTTCACCAATTGGTGTCCCGATTGCTACGATTACATTCTTTGGCTCTTTAACTGCGCCACCATCAACTGTTACTACTTTTTCAACAAGTGGCATACCTGTTTGTAAGTACTTACCGATATTTGCCATTGTTGATGAGTTACACACAATGCAACCTGCGTCTGCAGGAAGTTGACCAACAGCAATAGTTCTGCCTGTTGTGTGATAAACAAGAACTTTTTCGCCACCTTGTGGGTAAATTGATGGAAGAACTTTCACCTGAATTTTACTGTTTTTCTGTGAAAGCTCATTCATTTTTGCAATTGCAGATGGTTTATTCTTTTCAATGCCAATAATAACTTTATCAAAGTTAAAATATTTATCAGCAGTTTCAATTGCCAATAAAATATCATCTGCACTTTCAAGCATTGTAATTGAGTCACTTGTTATGTATGGTTCGCATTCTGCACCATTGATTACAAGAGTATCGATTTTCTTATCTGTTGCAAATTTTACGTAAGTTGGGAAACCTGCACCACCAAGACCTACGATACCACTCTTTTTAACTGCTTCGATAAAATCTTCTTTGCTGTTTACCTGTGGTACTGCAATAGATGCATCCGGAGTCATTTCACCATCAGATTCGATTGTAATTGCAGGAGCCATTTTGCCATTTGACAAAAGAGTATCTGCAACACTCTTAACTGTACCTGATACACTTGAATATACAGGTGAAGAAATAAAGCCGTCTTGCTCAGCAACGAGTGTTCCCACTGACACTGTATCGCCAACCTTAACAACAGGTTTAGCCGGCTTACCGATGTGCATTGTTGTAAGAAGCGTAACCATCTTTGGAGCAGGCATTCTTACAGGTGACATATCGGCGGTATTCTTTCTGTGAGGTACATGAATACCTTTGAGAGAAAAAGCCATTTTAATGACCTACCTTTCATTTTTTTGTGAGGTATAACAGTAAACTGAAATCTTAATTTAGTCCAATTAAGACACAATTCTGCATAATACTTCATTATCATTGTTATTATATATTTCTTCTTGCTTTCTGTCAACAAATTTGTTGCTATATTTTTATTGGCAAAATTGTTAAAATTTTAATGTATTTCATATTAAAATATGTCAATTCGACAATTGACTTTTATTGTATTAAGGAGTATCTTTATAATGCATTTTTTATATACATATTTATATGGCTTCTCAAAGGAGTATGATTTATGATAATTTTATTATTTTTATTGTGGTTAGTTCTTAACGGACGATTCTCTGCCGACGCGGGAATGGTACAGGTTTGCGTTGTTGGTATAGTGGTTGCTTTATTCGCATATCTTTTTGCGCGCAAAGCATTGGGCTATACTTTTAAGGCGGAACTTCGCATCTGGAAAAAAGCACCCGTACTTTTAGCGTACTTTTGCATTCTTATTAAAGAAATCATTATTGCGAATTTCCAAATGATGAAAATTGTTGTAAGTAAGAAAGCGGAAATCCACCCTGTTATGATAAAGGTTAAAATCCCGCTTAAAACAAATTTTGCAAGAGTACTTCTTGCAAACTCAATCACGCTTACACCTGGTACAATTACTGCCGAACTAGAAGGCGATTGTTTCACAATACACTGTGTTGACACTTCGTTTTCAGAAGGCATTGAAAACAGTTCGTTTGTAAAAATTTTAGAAAGGTTGGAGAAATAAAATGATTGAACAGGCATATTCATATTTATATCTTGCTGTATGTATCTGTCTTGGTATTGCAGTGGTTGCTACACTTATTCGCTCAATTACCGCAAAAACCATTATCGGCAGATTTGTAGGCGTTAATATGCTTACTACAATTATTCTTATTGTAATTTGCATTCTTACTCTTTTCCTTAAAGAGAGTTATCTTACTGACGTCGCTTTGATTTATGCACTTCTCAGTTGCATTTCAGTTATACTTCTCAGTAAAATTTACATCAACCTTTTCAAGAAAGATAACGGAGGTGAAGAATAATGCTTGAATGGATTCGTTTCGCACTTGTGGCATTGTTTTTCGCCGCAGGACTTATTGTTTTGTTTATTTCAATTTTCGGCACATTCCGTTTTAACTATTCTCTTAATCGTATGCACTCCGCCGCTATGTGCGACACCCTTATTTTAATGTTATTCATTACAGGACTTATTATTGCATCAGGAATTGACTTGATTTCAATTAAATTCTTTTTGATTGTTATTGTACAATGGTGCACAAGTCCATTGGTATCACACATTTTTGTGAAAACTAAGTTGCTTACAGACAAAAACATATGCGAGCATTGTGAAATCCGTCTTGATGATGAAAATCTTCATAAAAGCGAAATAGAAAAGGAGGAAAATGAATAATGGAAGATATTATTACTATAGTCCGACTTTTACTTCTTATTTCTCTTGTTGTTTGCGCTATTGCAACTGCATTTTCAAAAAGAGTTATGACCGCGCTTATAATTTTCACATCATACAGTATAGTTATGGCGGTTGTATGGTTACTTTTACGCTCTCCTGACCTTGCTATTACAGAGGCAGCAGTTGGCGCAGGCGTAAATGGTGTTTTATTCTTTCTTACACTTCGCAAACTTCATCTTATTGACAAGGACTTTGCAGATGACGAAGAAGGAAAAATTGATGAAGGGGTGAATGTAAATGAAGAATAAGTTTTCATCTCTTCTTAAAGAATGGTATGAAGGTAACTTAAGTTTTGATGACAGAATGAACTCTGAACCCGAAAAAGTTACTACAATTAAAGAAGAAAGCGAAAAAAAGGAAATTCGTATTGTAAAAGATGTTGAAAACGCAGAACAAAAACTCACATCAAAAGGTTATAAGTTCTTTTCAGTAATTTTCTGTGTTATTCTTGCTGTTGTTCTTATCGGTACTGTTAATTTTATGCCACTTTTCGCAGATAATAACACTCCTACAACAAACGAAGTTTATGAGCATTATGTAGGCGAAGGTCGCGACCAGACTGGTGCAGTAAATACAGTTGCGGGTATGATTCTTGATTATCGTGCATTTGATACTCTTGGCGAATCTTTTGTTCTTTTTACTGCAACTTGTGCAGTTCTTCTGTTACTTGAACAAAGCAAAAACAAGCCAATCAAGAAACGAGAGACTTTTACATTTTCAAACGACCCTATTGTTTGTACTGTTGTAAAAATTCTTACTCCAATCATTATTGTGTTTGGTATTTATGTTCTTTTTAACGGACATCTCTCCCCTGGCGGTGGATTTTCAGGTGGGTCTGTGCTTGGTGCCGGTTTTATTCTTTTCGCCATGGCTTATGGTGAAGATAATGCAGCAAAAATTATCAAGCCATCAATAATCCGTGTTATTACAATATGTTCATTAAGTTTCTATTGTCTTGCTAAGAGTTACTCTTTCTTTACAGGTAACGAATTTAATGGCATTCACTCAATTATTACACCGGGTACTCCAGGAAACATTGTTTCAGGTGGACTCATTCTTCCGCTTAACATTGCGGTTGGTTTTGTTGTTTGTTGTACTATGTACAGCTTCTATATGATTTTTAAAAGGGGGCGTCTTGATTGAATCTTCTTATTAACTATGAAGAAGTAACATCAATGGCATTATTTGCTATTGGTTTTACAATGCTTGTTTTCTCAAGAAACATTATGAAAAAGATTCTTGGTCTTAACATTGTTGACACAGGCGTCTATCTTTTTCTTGCATCAATGGGTTACATTGAAGGAAATTTAACTCCTATTGTACCATCTACAGGTGATGTTAATGCCCTTGAATACATCAACCCTATTCCTCAGGGACTTGTTCTTACAGGTATTGTTGTTTCTGTTAGCTTCTCAGCTTTGATGCTTGCATTAACAGTTCGTCTTTATAAAAAATACCGCACATTGAATCTTGACAAAATTTATGAAATGTGTCGCAAGGAGGATGAATTAGAATAATGGATTTTATTATGAATCTCCCCTTTGTTACTATTGTTCTTTCGCTTTTCAGTGCAGTTATCTGTTTTGCTATGAAAGATAAAAAGGCACGTTTCGTTTCATATTTTCTTCTGATTACATCAGGAATTATGTCTGCACTTGTGCTTTTATATAACCTTAATTCAGAAACCGGCTATTTCGTTTACAGAATGGGACATTATGATGCTCCTATAGGCAACGAAATTTCTGCAGGTCTTTTAGAACCCGCATTTTTACTTCTTTTTGAAGTAGTTATGTTCCTTTCTCTTGCAGGTGGCTCACAACACATTATGCAAGACGTAAAAGCAGAAAAACACAAGTATTTCTGCATTATGGTAAACCTTACCCATGCAGCTCTTGCGGCACTTTGCTACACGAATGATATTTTTACAGGTTACGTATTTATTGAAATCTGTACAATCGCTTCTTGCTCACTTCTTATGCTTACAAAGAGAACAAGAGCACTTGTTGCAGCAACACGATATATGATTTTCAGTCTTATCGGCTCAAGTTTAGTACTTGTTGGTATCATTCTTCTTTATTCAATTACGGGACATCTTCTTTTCCCACAACTTTTCTCAACAATTCAGGGACTGTGGACAACAGGCGAATACACATTCCCGCTCACTATTGCGTTAGGTCTTATAGTTTCCGGTCTTGCAATCAAAAGTGGTATGTTCCCATTCCATTTCTGGATGCCTGATACTTACGGCACGGCTACTCCTGCCGCATCAGGAATTTTATCAGGCGTTATTTCAAAAGCATATATTTTCCTTTTACTTAAAATTATTTTCCGCGTTATCGGATATGAAGTATTCCTTGATTCAAAAATTCAATATGTACTTTTCATTTTTGGTATTTGCGGAATGATTGTGGGCTCGGTTTCTGCAATCAAGACAAACAATATACGTTTTATGATTGCTTATTCTTCGGCGGCTCAAATCGGTTACATCTATATGGGATTAGGACTTGGAACAAAAGGTGCTATTATTGCGGCGTTATTCCAGGTGGTTGCTCACTCACTTACAAAACCAATGCTTTTCCTTTCTGCGTCTGGTCTTTCTGACACCGTTGGCGGACGACACGACTTCGCTTCAATCCGCTCATCCGCGCACAACAACAAGATTGCTGCAATCTCATATTCGGCAGGCGCACTTTCAATGGTTGGTATTCCGATTTTTGCAGGATTTATTCCAAAGCTTCTTTTCTCAACATCTGCATTCGGCCACGGAATACAAACATATTTGATGCTTATTGCACTTGCAATCAGTACAATTCTTAACGTTCTTTATTTCTTAAGAACACTTATTAACATTTATAGCCCAGCAAAGGTTGAACTTGAACGTAAAACAATAACATTCAAAAACTCAGTTGCTTTTTCAGTTATTGTGCTTATAATGTCTGCAGTCAATATTGCGGTTGGTCTTCACTCTCAACCCATCATTTCAGTTTTTGAAAAAGGGCTTGAGTTGTTTATAAACATTCGATAAGGGGGACATAAAAATGACACTATTAATTTTATCAGTTTTATTCCCAGTAATCGGTGGTATGATTTTGCCAATCTTCAACAAAGTGCAGAACAGAAAAATCGGTCTTAGTGCAGTTATTTTAGTTCAGGCAATTGAAACTGTTCTTGGATTACTTATTGTATTCGGTGGTGAACTCACAACGGGTTCATTTACACTTGTTGACCAATTATCTATTGGATTTACTGCAGATGCTCTTGCAAAATTCTTTATTGCTCTTACAGTTATCGGTTGGATGCTGGTTACAATTTATGCTTGTGTTTATATGAAACACGAGAAAAACGAAATGAGATTTTTCCTTTTTATGTTCCTTTCAGAAAGCGCTATGATTGGCGCTGCTCTATCACAAAATCTTATTTCAATGTATGTTTTCTATGAAATGGTAACACTTTTCTCAATGCCGTTAGTTCTTCATTCTCTTTCAAAAGAATCTGTTGCGGCAGCGAAAAAATACCTTTACTATTCTGTTGCAGGTGCATTTTTAGCACTCTTTGGCATTTTTGTACTTGCAACTAACAGTGACACATTGTCATTTGTTGCAGGTGGCCATAATATTATTGCTACACCTCTTGTGCTTGCGGGTATATTCACTATGCTTTTAGGGTTTGGCGCAAAAGCAGGTCTTTTCCCTATGCACGGATGGTTACCATCTGCTCACCCTGTTGCTCCCGCCCCTGCAAGCGCATTACTTTCAGGTCTTATTGCAAAAGCGGGTGTACTTGCAATTATTAGAACAGTTTTCTTCTTTGTAGGCACAGAAAATCTTTCTGGCACTTGGGTACAGACAGTTGCACTCACATTCGCATTGTTGACTGTACTTATGGGCTCAATGATGGCTTATCTTGAAAAGGGCTTCAAAAAACGTCTTGCTTTTTCAACTGTCAGTCAGATTTCTTATGTACTTACAGGACTTTTCCTTTTCACTGGTGAGGGATTCCAAGGTGCTTTATGGCAGATTGTTTTCCACGCAGTTGTGAAAATTGGTCTTTTCCTTTGTGCAGGTGCAGTAATCTTTATGTATGGCAAAACTGAAGTTAAAGACCTTGCAGGTCTTGGTAAAAAGATGCCGATTACATTCACTTGCTTTACAGTTCTTTCATTATCACTTATCGGTATTCCGCCAACAGGTGGATTCCACAGCAAGTGGTATATTGCTACTGCGGCACTTGATTCGGGCTTAGGTGCCTTCTCTTGGATTGCACCGATTATACTTTTGATTTCTGCAATTCTTACCGCCGCTTATCTTCTTTCAATTTCAATAAGCGCATTCTTTGGTAAAGATGAAACAGGAAGCGAAACGGTTAAAATTCGCGAGCCATTATTTATGGTTATTCCAATTGTTATTCTGACAGTTATTGCAGTTGCAGGTGGAGTTTTCTCAGTTGCAACAGGCAATATTCTTTCATCAATTATATAGGAGGTTATTGAGATGAACAGTTTATTTTTAGCCGTCCCAATATTTCTTCCTATAATACTGGGCGCATTATTATTTTTAATTCCTGCTGAAAAGAAAAAACAGAGAAATGCTTTTACTATGTTTACAATTCTTTGTTCTTCTGTTTCAGTATGGCTTTTAGCACTTAACACTCCGCAAGAGTCACTTGTACTTCTTAACTTCACAGATAATTTAAGTTTTGTATTAAAACTTGATGGTGCGGGTAAGATTTTCTCTTGTCTTTCTGCTACACTCTGGCCATTAACTGCACTTTATGCTTTTGAATATATGAGCCACGAAAAGAACTTACCTATGTTCTATGCATTCTTCACAATGGCTTTTGGTGCAACAATGGGTATTGCAATGGCAAGTAATATTCTTACTATGTATCTTTTCTATGAATTGCTTACTCTTTTCACTATTCCGCTTGTTATGCACGGATTAACAAAGAAGCACAACTTTGCCGCAAGAAAATATATGACTTATTCAATCGGCGGTGCAGCATTTGCCTTTGCAGGAGTTGCGTTTCTTATTGTAAATGACGCTAACAATTTTGTTTTCGGCGGTCATATTGATAGTCCATCAGACCCAACTATTGCACTTATTCTTTTTGTATTTGCATTTCTTGGTTTCGGTGTTAAAGCGGCAGTTTTCCCGTTCCACAGCTGGTTGCCAACTGCTTCAGTTGCCCCAACACCTGTTACTGCACTTCTTCACGCGGTTGCAGTTGTTAAAGCGGGTGCTTTTGCAATAATCCGTCTTATTTACTACTCATACGGTACAGACTTTGTAAAAGGCACATGGGCACAGAATCTTGTTATGGCACTTGCTATGTTTACTATTTTTTACGGTTCAATGACCGCTTTAAGACAGAAACATTTCAAAAGACGACTTGCTTACTCAACAATCTCAAATCTTTCATACATTGTTTTTGCGGCAACTCTTATGACAGAGGCAGGACTTATTGCGGCATTCTGCCACCTTCTTTTCCACTCTGTTATTAAAATTGGTGCATTCTTCTCAGCAGGTGCAGTACTTCACAAGACAGAACGTGAATATGTACACGAACTTGAGGGAATCGGCAGAAAAATGCCACTTACATTTATATTCTTTACAATTTCTGCATTGTCCCTTACAGGTATTCCACCATTCTGTGGATTTATCAGTAAATGGTTTATTGCTACCGCTTCTATTGAAACACAGAATCCTCTTGCAGTTGCAGGCGTTGTAGTATTACTTATTTCTGCATTCCTTACTGCTATGTATATGCTCTCCCCTGCTATTAAGGCATTCTTTAAGCGAAGCGACAATACAAATGACGTTGAAAATGTAAAAGAGGCAAACGCTCTTATGCAGATTCCTATGGGTATTTGTGCAGTGCTTTGCATTGTTACAGGCATTATGGCAACACCTGTAATTGAAATAATTAAGGGGGTATTAGGAATATGACTACTATGACATTGACTTGTGTATTTCTCCCCTTTATTGCAGCATTTATATCTGCAATTATCAAGAATGAAAAAGTTCGTAATGTTGTTGTAATTCTTTCAACAACTGCGAGTTTTGTACTTTCAGTTGTAATTTCACAAGGGCAGGCACAGACAATCAGTTTATCTTCACTTAATTTCAACATTGGTGGATTCAACTCAGTTTATGCCATTATTGCGGCATTTATGTGGTTTGCGGCATCCTTACTTTCTCCACAATACTTTAATGGTCACCACAAACTTTCAAGATACTATTTCTTCTTCCTTTTCACAATGGGTGCCACATTAGGTGTATTCCTTTCTGCAGATTTGATGACAACTTTCATCTTCTTTGAAATTATGTCATTTACCTCATATATGTGGGTTGTTCAGGAAGAAACCAAAGAAGCAATGGACGCAGGTAAAACATACCTTGCAATCGCAGTACTTGGCGGTATGGTTGCTTTAATGGGACTTTTCTTGCTTTATAACATTACAGGAACGTTAATGATTTCTGAACTTTACTCTGCAGTAACAAGCGCAGGCAAATCAACAAAACTTTATGTTGCAGCATTCTGCTTACTATTTGGTTTTGGTGCAAAAGCAGGTATGTTCCCATTACACATCTGGCTTCCTAAAGCTCACCCTGTTGCTCCTGCACCTGCCAGCGCACTTCTTTCAGGTGTGCTTACAAAAACAGGTGTATTCGGTATTCTTGTTGTTACTGGACAAATTCTTCGCGATGACGAAATATGGGGTTACACATTATTGGCACTTGCAACAATCACAATGGTATTAGGTGCAGTTATTGCAGTATTTTCAAATAATCTTAAGCGTACACTTGCATGCTCATCACTTTCACAAATCGGATTTATTCTTGTGGGTGTATCAATGATAACTTTGCTTGGCGAAGAAAACGCATTGGCAGCAAACGGTACATTCCTTTATATGATTAACCATTCAATTGTTAAACTTGTACTTTTCCTTGGTGCAGGTGCGATTTATCTTGGTGCTCACACTCTTGACCTTAACAAGTTAAAGGGTTACGGACGAAACAAGCCAGTTATTATGATTACTTTCTTAATTGGTGCTTGCTCACTTGCGGGTATTCCCGGTTTTATGGGTTATCTTTCAAAGACACTTGTGCATGAGGCAATCGTGGAATATGCTCATTTAAGTCATTTGCCAATCATCACAGTTGTTGAGTGGTTGTTCTTATTCTCAGGCGGACTTACTGCGGCTTATATGATGAAACTTTTCGTTGCAATCTTTATTGAAAAGCCAACAGAAAATACTCCAAAAGGCAAGAAACTTTCACCACTTTCTGCAATTGCTCTTATTATTTCTGCAGTAGCAATTCCTGTTATTGGTGTATGCACATCATTGGTTGAGAAAATTACTTACCCAATGCTTTCTCTTGTTGAAGGACATCACTTCCACCACGAGATACACTATTTCTCATTCACAAATCTTAAGGGCGTATTAATTTCACTTACAATCGGTATTCTTGTTTACATTCTCTTTATTAGAAAAGTTCTTATTAAGGACAAAACTTATGTTAATCCTATGGAAAACAAGATTTCACTTGAAAATCAGGTTTATGTACCTGCAATCAAGATTATTTCTGCCGTTGTTGGTGTAATCTGCAGACTCTTTGCAGACTCTACAGATTTCCTTGTATTTATTGCCCGCAAGAGCGTATTGACAGATGCAAAAGAACACACAGAGAGAAAGAGAAAATATGCCTATGCTCTTGGTGATGTTTTAGACCACTTCAAACACGATAAAACACACAAGAATGCAAATCTTTTTGTACGTGTTTCTGAAACCATTTCAAAAACTACACAAAGCATTTCTTCAAACTTCTCGTTTGCATTGTTTATGACTTGCCTTGGCGTTTGTATTATTCTTGTATTCCTGATTATATCTTTCAAATAAGAAAGCAAAACACCTGACACTACAAAATGTCAGGTGTTTTTTTTATGATTTAAATTTGACAATTTTCTTATTGCGCATTTTTATCAAGTATTGGTGTATCGACAAACTCAACAATTGGCTCGCCTTTTATTCCATCACTTTCAAACACTACAATTTCATTTTCACCAACTTTAAGGAGTGATGCAGGTACATAAAGAGTTACTTGTGGACCAATTTCCCAATATCTGCCAATATTAAATCCGTTAATTGTTACAAACCCCTTTGTAAAATTAGGAAGTTTCAAGAATGTATCTTTTGCATCATCTATTGTAAATGTCCCTTTATAGAATGCACTCTTTTCTTGTGGTTTTTTATCACTATAAACTACCTTTTCAAGATTATTCATTTCAAGGCAATAAACGTCCCAGTCAAAATGGATTGTTTTATTAAGCAAACATCTGCCCGCAATACCTTTTTTACGCATCATTTTTGCACCAAAGTTTGCTCTACCCATATTTTCACAAAGTATTGTAAGACGGTCGCCTTTTTTTGCATTGATTATAAGTTCAAGTTTTTCATCGTTAATATAAACAATGCCCGCAAGGTCATAATTTATGTAAATCTGTGCACGGTCACCCAAAGACTCAAATGAAAGTGTAGTATCAACATAATCACGATTAAGAATGGTTGTATAGGCGATATAGCCATAACCCTGTCCGTTTTTCTCCATACAGAGCGGTACGTCGTTTTGCTTTTTCTCTGAGAGATTAGAAAGATTGTCAAAAAGACCTGCAACTTGTGTCAATTTAACTTCACCGTATGCTTTTTTCTCACGATTTGCAGGTACAGGTGGTAATTCCTCCTCAACATGCTTTTTGATTACTTCTCGTACTGCATAATATTTTGGCGTAACATCACCACATTCGGTAAGCATTGCATCATAGTCATAACTTGTAACATCAGGTGCGAATACTTCGTAGTGATTTGCACCACTCGTAAAGCCGAAGTTTGTACCGCCTATAAACATATACATATTAAGACTACCGCGAGCGAGCATATCATCAACAACTTTCGCGTAATCTTCGGCAGATGTGGTGTGATGTTTCTCGTCGCCCCAAGCGTCAAACCAACCATTCCACATTTCCATACACATTTTTGGTGCATCGGGATACAACTCGTCGTGGGCTTTGAAATTTTCTTCAACACGGCTACCAAAGTTAAGTGTTGAAAAACAGCCCTCAATACTACCATCTAAAAGGTTTTCTTTAGATGTTCCGTCAGATGTGAAAAGTGGTACATCAATACCGCGCTTGATATAGCCGTCACGAAGAGAGGCGAGATATTTTTTATCATCACCGTAATAACCATATTCATTCTCACACTGCATCATAATAACATTTCCACCATTGGTGCAAAGAAGTGGACGTACCTCTTCAAAGAGTTTATCGAGATATTTATTAAAACGCTCTATATACGCTTTATTTGAGCAACGGATTTCCATATTCTCATCCGCTTGAATCCACCAAGGAAGTCCGCCAAACTCCCATTCTGAACAAATATATGGACCAGGTCTTACAATAGCCATAAGACCTTCTTCTTGTGCAATTCGAAGAAATTTTGCGATATCAAGATTGTTAGTAAAATCATATTCGTCAGGTTTCTTTTCATGCATATTCCAAGCACAATAAGTTTCAACACAGTTGCAACCAATTGGGCGGAGTTTCTTGAAAATATCACGCCATGTATCAGGCATATTTCTGAAATAATGCACTGCACCT
>JAGBSJ010000019.1 GCA_017631955.1 Clostridia bacterium | reverse complement strand
ATCCTGTGCTTAAAGCAAATGAATTTGAAGAAGGTACAGGACACCATTCGACGATTAAGGAAGACGGTCAATGGTATGCGATTTATCACGCTCGTGACTATGATGACGAACTTAATGCAAGTGCTTTTGATGCAAGAAACGCAAGAATCTGCAAGTTGCATGTTGAAGACGGAATTATCACAGCAGAAAGATATAAAGACCACATATAAAATGCTGAATGCAAAGTGCAGAATGCAGAATTATACAGCAAAAAAGCAGTAGGAAAACCTACTGCTTTTTTCTTGGCGGAGATGAAGAGATTTGAACTCTTGCGCCGCTATTCACGACCTACCGCATTTCGAGTGCGGACCCTTCAACCACTTGGGTACATCTCCATATTTGAACTCATTTATTTTATCATTTGCATATTTCTTTGTCAACAAAATTTGAAATCACCAATACTATTGATTTTATGTTTTTTAATGTTATAATATTTCAAAAGCGAGTGATATGTATGGTTAAAGTTAAAGCATTTATAAAAAATGAAATTGTGCTGATAATTTCTTTTATTTTGGCAGTTATTTCGGCGTTTTTTATTACTCCGAACAAGGAATACTTTGAATATATTGATTTTCGCACATTAGGGTTGCTTTTCTGCCTTATGATTGTTATGGCGGGATTTAATAAACTTGGTATATTCAAATTTATTGCAGAAAAAATGCTTACAAAGGTAAAAACCATTTCAGGACTTTCGCTGATATTAGGATTACTCTGCTTCTTTTCTTCAATGGTAATTACAAACGATGTTGCACTTATTACTTTTGTACCTTTTACAATTACCGCATTGAAGTTATCAGGTAAAATGAACAAACTTATATGGATTGTAACCATTGAAACGGTTGCTGCAAACCTTGGCAGTATGCTGACACCTATCGGCAATCCACAGAATTTATATTTATTTTCCGCTTTTAATATGAGTATAGAAGAGTTTATCTTCACTATTCTCCCCTATGCCTTACTTTCACTTATTCTTGTTATTATTTCTTGTCTTATTACAGATAACGGTGTCGTTGATACAGAAAAATCAGAATCAAACATAACTTTTTCAAAAATTCACATTATAATATACTCTGTATTATTTTTCATTGCTCTACTTACGGTTTTTCGTGTAATTCCTTACATAATAACACTTTTAATTACATTAATTGTTATTGTTTTATTTGACAGAAAATTAATTCTGAAAGTTGATTACAGTTTGCTTTTAACCTTTATTTTCCTATTTATTTTTATTGGAAATCTTGGAGAAATTAAATCAATTAGTGATTTCTTGAAAAGCATTGTAAGTGGCAACGAAGTCATTGTTGGCATTATTTCAAGTCAGGTATTTTCAAATGTTCCTGCTACAATTCTGCTTTCAAAATTTACCGAAAATGCAAAAGATTTACTTATTGGCGTTAATCTTGGTGGACTTGGCACTTTGATTGCATCTATGGCGAGTTTGATTTCATTTAAGTTTGTGGCAAAAGAAAAAGTAAATATAGTTAAATATATACTAACTTTTACAGTTGTGAATATTGTGTTTTTGGTATTGAATTTAGGATTGTGGTTGATAATTAAATAACAAGAGAAAACGGGTACTCAGTTGAGTACCCGTTAATTTTATTTCTTTTGTCCGTAATAAGCATTTGCCCCATGTTTACGTAGATAATGCTTGTCGAGAAGTTCCTGTTGCATTGGCTTAATTTCCGGATTCATCATAATATTATGCCAAGCCATAAACGCGAGTTCTTCAAGCACAACTGCATTATGAACTGCATTGTGCGGGTCAGTACCCCAAGTGAATGGTCCGTGGCTATGAACAAGAACTGCAGGAATGTCGTTTGGTTCTTTATCATTAAAAGTTTCAATAATTACATTACCTGTCTGGAGTTCATATTTACCGCCAATTTCTTCTGGTGTCATTTTGCGAGTGCAAGGAATTTCGCCATAAAAGTAATCCGCATGAGTTGTGCCAAGTGCCGGAATTCCCATACCTGATTGTGCAAAAGTTGTTGCCCAACGAGAATGTGTATGAACAACACCTTTAATGTCAGGGAAAGCATTATAAAGTGCTACATGAGTATCAGTATCTGATGAGGGATTTAAGTCGCCCTCAACTTTTTTACCAGTTTTAAGGTCAACCACTACCATATCTTCAGCGGTCATTGTGTCATACTCAACACCTGATGGTTTAATTACCATAAGACCTTTTTCTCTGTCAACACCTGAAACATTACCCCAAGTGAATGTAATAAGTCCGTATTTAGGCAAAAGCATATTTGCCTCAAACACTTCCTTTTTTAACTGTTCAAGCATAAATTTTGCTCCTTATTTCAACTTCCAAGCAAGGTCTGCAAGAAATAAATCTTTTTCGAGTCCTGCAACTGTTGTGTCTTTATTGATATGAACAAATTCAATGTCCATCATATTTGCCCAGTCTTTCATCTGCTCTGCAGTAACATCATAACTAAGTACTGTATGGTGAGCACCACCTGCTGTAATCCAACACTCAATACCTGTTTCTAAATCTGGCATTGCTCTCCACATTACACGAGCAACAGGAAGATTTGGCATTTCCATAATAGGTTTTACACACTCAATATCTTGACAGATAAGACGAAGGCGACCGCCCATATCAACTAAACTTACAACAATAGCATTCCCTGCTTTACCCTCAAATACAAGACGAGCAGGGTCTTTTTCGTTCATACCGATTCCAAGATGGTGTGTTTCGATTCTTGGTCTTTCTGCTGCCATTGTTGGGCAAACTTCAAGCATATGAGCGCCAAGACTGTATTCTTCGCCTTCTACAAGATGGTATGTATAGTCTTCCATAAAGCCAGTACCACCATTTTTGCCTTCTGCCATCGCTTTCATAATTGCAGTCATAGCGGCAACTTTCCAGTCACCTTCACCGCCGTAACCATAGCCCTGAGACATCAAATGCTGACTTGCAAGACCAGGAAGTTGTTCCATACCATACAAATCTTGGAATGTATTTGAGAATGCCATACAACCTTCTGCATCAAGCATTTTCTTCATAGCGATTTCTTCGCGTGCCTGATAACGAATTGCTTCGATATTATCTGTTGCGAAATCGTATTCTGCTTTATAAACATCCATAAGAGCATCAATTTCTGCATCTGTTACTGCATTCATAATTTTTACAAGGTCGCCAACTGCCCAAGTGTTAACCTGCCAGCCGAGTTTTGCCTGAACTTCAACTTTGTCGCCTTCAGTAACTGCTACTTCGCGCATATTATCGCCAAAACGCATAACTTTAAGTTCTTTACTTACTGCAACGCCTACTGCAGAACGCATCCAATCACCAAGACGAGCGCGAACGGAATCTTTTGTCCAATGTCCTGCAATAACCTTACGAGGCATACGAAGACGAGCTGCGATAAATCCGTGTTCACGGTCGCCATGAGCCGCCTGATTAAGGTTCATAAAGTCCATATCAATTTCGTCATTTGGAATTTCTGTATTATACTGTGTTGCAAGATGGCAATATGGTTTCTGTAAATCTACAAAACCGTTAATCCACATTTTTGATGGGCTGAAAGTATGGCACCAAGTGATGATACCAGCACACTTTTTGTCATAGTTTGCTTCTCTTACAACATCTGTGATTTCTTTATTAGTTTTTGCAGTAACTTTGTAAACAACCTTGCAAGGAAGAGTGCCTGATGCATTGAGTTCATCAACCATTTCCTGCGCACGCGCTGCAACTGTTTCTAAAACCTCAGGACCATAAAGGAACTGACTACCAACTACAAACCAAAATTCATAATTTTTTAAGCTCATAATATTTTTCTCCTTTTATTTAAGAACATCAATTGCAGACTTTTCAACTGCAACCGCTGACTCGTATCGCTTAATATATTCATTAAAACCATCAACATCTGCTTTATCAGGTTCAATTACACTTGCTTTATATTCGGCGAACACTTTGTTTTCAAGATAATCTTCAAGTGATTCGTTTACCTTATTTACCATATATGCTGCAAGGAGCGCTATACCCCAAGCACCACCCTCGCCTGCAGTTTCCATAACTGCAACAGGAGTATTGAGGGCTCCTGCCATAAGTTTTTGACCAACAACAGGAGTCTTGAAAAGACCACCGTGACCAAGCAATTTTTCAATTTGTACATTTTCATTGTCAAAAAGAATATTCATGCCAAGTCGGAGTGTTGCCATTGTACCATAGAGTTGTGCTCTCATAAAGTTTGCAAGAGTGAATTTTGTATCAGGCATTCTAACAAGTAAAGGTCTGCCTTCTGCAGTATCAGTTACCGGCTCACCTGAATAATAGTTAAAACTGATAATTCCGTTACAATCTGCATCACCTTTAAGTGCCTCTGCATAAAGCATATCATAAAGAGCAGGTTTATTAACTTCTACACCACTATTTGCAAGTACTTCTGCAAAAAGTTTTATATAAGCATCAAGGTCTGATGTACAAGTATTACAATGCACCATAGCAACGGGCTTACCTGTTGGTGTTGTTACCATATCAATTTCTGTATAGACATTTGAAAGTGCTTTATCAAGAACAATCATACCAAAAATTGATGTGCCCGCTGAAATGTTACCTGTTTTTGCCGCAATGCTGTTTGTCGCAACCATACCTGTACCTGCGTCACCTTCAGGTGGGCAAAGTGGGCATCCACATTCTAACTCGCCTGTTGGGTCAAGAAGTAATGCACCTTCTTTTGTAAGTGCACCTGCATTGTCGCCTGCTACAAGGATTTTTGGAAGAATGTCGAGAAGTTTGAATGAATATCCTTTTTCTGTTACTAAAGCATCAAACTGCTCAACCATTTTTTCATCATAGCAATTCTTTGTGCTATCAATTGGGAACATACCAGCGGCTTCACCGATACCGATTACTTTTTCACCAGTGAGCATCCAATGAACATAGCCCTCAAGAGTTGTTA
Organism: Clostridia bacterium; assembly: GCA_017631955.1. GTDB lineage: Bacteria > Bacillota > Clostridia > Oscillospirales > Acutalibacteraceae > Fimenecus. The sequence goes on along the minus strand of JAGBSJ010000019.1, from coordinate 33,357 downwards.
AAAAATCAATATTTGGAAGATGTTCTTCCTTGTTAAGCATAGCTTGATAAAGGTGTGCAATACTCCAACGCTGTGGAATATTGAATTTAAAAAGCTCTGTAAGTTCAGTTGCAGACTGTTCTGTGATTGTATTTCTCCATGTTCTGAATTCTGCGAGCTGTTTTCCATCTTTATCAAATGGAAGATAGCCGTGCATCATAGCTGAAAAACCCATAGCTTTAAGTTTAGTAAGTTTAACACCATACTTTTCTTCTACATCTGCTTTAAGATTTTTATAAGCATCCTGAAGCCCTGCCCAGACGTCATCTAAATGATAAGTCCACACACCATTTTCAAATCGGTTTTCCCAACCGTGAGAACCACTTGCAATCGGCTTATGATTTTCGTCAATCAAAACGGCTTTGATTCGTGTTGAACCCATTTCAATACCGAGAATGGCATTACCAGTTTCGACTGTATTTTTAATTGCCTGAATATTCAAATTTTCCAACTCCTTATGCGAGTATATATCTTATAAATTATATCATTAAAAGAATCAATAATCAACACAAAACTATCTGAGAATTGCCATTTCTTCAGCATTAAAATTAAAGGTTTCTGTTTTTGTATTTTCTTTTATAAACGTAAGAATTTCTTCGTAAGACGCGGTTTTAATATTGATACGCTCCACATTTTTATTGAAGATACCCCAACTATTACCCGCGTTATATGTTTTGTAAGTCCATTTAATTCGGCTTATATCGTTTTTCTCATATTTTTTCTGGGCATATTCTTCAAATTCGTGGTTATTGTATTCGCCTACTACAACCGCAACACCCCAATCCTTGCGAGCAGTTTTAAGTTCGTCAACACGATAACGAATCATACCTTTTTCGCTATCGTAAAGATGCAACTGATAAAGCATATTTTCATAACCCACTTCATTTGGATTTGGTAATACGGTAGTTGACCAAACACCCTCAAATGAAATTATATGATTTCTATCGATTTCACGGATTGCCTTATAGAGTGTGTCATATGCTTTATTTGTGCGAGAAACTGCATCCTCACTTTCTGCCGCCCAATTATAATCGCCCTCATAACCACCGTTATTTTGTGGCTCGTTTAAAAGGTCATAAGCACATACAGTTTTATTATCTTTATAGCGCTGTGCAATAGCACACCAGAGTTCAACTGTTGCGTTCATCATATCTTCATTTTCGTAAAGTTCATTTCTACCAGCTTTACCAGTACAATGATTTTTGCTTTGGCCACCGGGGGCACCATGCAAATCAAGCATTACATAAACACCATATTTTTCACAAGTTTCAATAAGCCAATCAAGTTTTTGAAATCCCTTGTTATCGTTGTGGTTTTCTGTAAACCACTCAAGGTCTTCTGTCATAAAATTACGATACCAGAAAGGGACACGGACACAGTTAAATCCAAGTTTTTCGATTTGTGCTATATCTTTTTCAGTTATGAAATTATCTTCGAATAATTTAACGAATTCAGCTGTTTTTTCTTCGCCAAAACGGTCAAGAAGAACTTCAAGTGTATCGTAATACGCCCAATCTTCAGTGTATTCAGGAACAAATCCCATCCAAGTTTCCCACAACAGCCAGTTGCCTAAATTCACGCCTTTAAGAATGATACTTTCACCATTTTCATTAACTATGTAGCCATCTTTTACAGTTAGCATACTCATTTCTTTTGGATTAGAATTATTATATTGTTCTAATGTTTTGATTTCGGATTTTGTGCAACCGAACAAAGTTAAAATCATTGTTAAAACAAGCAAAAGTGAAACAAGTTTTTTCATAAAATCTCCCCTTTTTATTTATTATATTGCAACTTGATAATTTTTTCAATAAAAAAGGACTACTAAATAGTAGCCCTTAAAATTATTTATGACATTCATTCGCCATTGGACAAGATGCGCAATTACACCCACAAGATGATTTGCCTTTTTTCTTGTCGCGATACATTTTGCAAATTATTGCACCTACAATTATTGCTAGCACAACTAAAACAATAATTGTACCTAAATTTGCACTTAAAAATTCAAGCATAAATATCAACCTTTATATTTTTTGTATTCCTTAAATGGTTTTGCAAGCATAAAAACAATTACGCCTAATACAACAAATGCACAAGCAACACCAAATAAGTTTGGTGTAGCCATAAAGAGATTACCGAATTGGTAAATCATAAGTGATACTGCATAAGCGAATGTGCATTGATAAGCGATTGCAAAGAAAGTCCATTTACCTGAATTCATTTCACGGCGTATTGCACCCATAGCTGCAAAACAAGGTGCGCAGAGAAGATTAAATACAAGGAATGAATAACCTGCAAGTTGACTTAATCCATTAAACTCAAGAATTTCGAGTACTGAAACAATTTCTTCTTTTGCAATAAGTCCCATAATTGTTGCAACTGCAGTTTCGGCATTACCAAATCCCAACGGAACAAAAAGGAATTTAAGAGCGTTGCCAATCATACCAATTACACTGTCAGAAAGGGGCATTTCAAGTGAAAAAACGAATTTACCATTCATTACACCAAAAGATGAGCCGAGCCAGATTATAATTGAAGAAACAAGAATAACCGTACCTGCTTTTTTGATAAATGAACTAGCTCTTTCCCACATACTTCTCATAATATTTGAGAATGTTGGCATGTGGTAAATTGGCAATTCGAGTACAAAAGGAGCAACATCGCCTGCAAAAAGTTTTGTCTTTTTGAGCATTATGCCCGACACTACAACTGCGGCAACTCCAATAAAATATGCACTTGGTGCTACCCACCACGCATCGTGGAAAAGATTACCTGCAATAAGTGCTATAATCGGGATTTTTGCACTACAAGGAATAAACGTTGTTGTAATAATTGTCATTCGACGGTCACGCTCGTTTTCAATTGTACGCGATGCCATAATACCCGGCACACCACAACCAGAACCGATAAGCATTGGAATGAAAGATTTACCTGAAAGTCCGAATTTTCTAAAAAGTTTATCCATCATAAAGGCAACTCTTGACATATAACCGCATGCCTCAAGGAATGCAAGGAATATGAAAAGAACTATCATTTGTGGCACAAAGCCCAAAACTGCGCCAACGCCTGAAACGATACCATCAAGTATTAAACTCTGTAACCAATCGGCACAATTAAGTGTATTAAGTAACGATTCAACAAGTTGTGGTACACTTGGGATGAACAATCCAAAAAGTGACCAACCCTCACCGAATACGCCATCATTTGCCCAATCTGTTGCCCAAGTGCCAACAGTTGAAACAGATATGTAATACACCAAAAACATTACGACTGCAAAAATCGGTAACGCTAAAAATCTGTTTGTAACAACCCTATCAATCTTGTCTGATGTTGTAATTTTATTTCTTCTTTTTCTTTTGAAACACTCTTTTACAACTGACTCGATAAAGAGATATCTTTCATTGATAATAATGCTTTCGGCATCATCATCAAGTTCGGCTTCTGTCATTTTGATGTCCATTTCAATATGACCAAGAGTTTTTTCATCAATATTAAGTGTTGACAACACCTGTTCATCACGTTCAAAGATTTTAACTGCATACCAACGCTGTTGCGGTGTATTCATATTATGAATTGTTGCTTCTTCAATATGAGCAAGAGCGTGTTCAACAGCACCACTATATCTATGTATTGGTGCTCTGTGTTGTGTTTTTGCTGCCTGAATTGCGAAATTTACCGCTTCGTCAATGCCTGTGCCCTTTAATGCAGAAATTTGAACTACATTACAACCAAGTTTTTTAGAAAGAATATCAATATTGATTTTGTCGCCACGTTTTTCAACAACATCCATCATATTGATAGCAATTACAACGGGGATTCCAAGTTCAGTAAGTTGTGTTGTAAGGTAAAGATTTCGTTCAAGATTTGTACCATCAACAAGGTTGATTATAGCGTCAGGGCGCTCATTAACAAGGAACTTTCTTGCAACTACTTCTTCAAGTGTATACGGCGATAAAGAGTAAATACCCGGCAAGTCAACAATTATAACATCATCACGATTTTTAAGTTTACCTTCTTTTTTCTCAACGGTAACACCCGGCCAGTTGCCTACGAACTGATTAGACCCTGTAAGTGCGTTGAAAAGTGTTGTTTTACCACAGTTGGGATTACCCGCAAGTGCAATTTTAATACTCATTTTATATCTTCTACCTCAATCATTTCCGCATCTGCTTTTCTTAAAGAGAGTTCATAGCCCCTTACATATATTTCAAGGGGGTCACCTAATGGTGCTACTTTTCTTACATACAACTCAACGCCTTTAGTAATGCCCATATCCATTATGCGTCGTCTTATTGCACCTTCGCCATGAACTTTTACCACTTTTGCAGTAAAACCGATTTTCACATCTCTTAAAGTTTTCATAGCATACTCTCCTTCTAATATTTTATACGACCAAGCATTTTTAATTATGTTTGTTAGTTTATTGTTAGCAGTTGCTAACATTTTTATAAATATATAAAGTTAGCCGTCGCTAACCTTATATGAGTATATACTATTAACTCATTTTTGTCAAGATTTTTCAGTAAAAAAATGGTAACAAAAATTTGGCGGAGCCAAAGCCCCGCCATTCAATTATTTATTTTTCTTACAAACAAAGCAAAGCCAACCGCCGTCTTCATATCTTTCAACGATTTTGAAGTTATTGTCGTGGAATGCTTTAGTTACTTCTTCTTCGCGTGGCTCAATAATGCCTGATGTAATAAACACGCCATCGTCTTTAAGGAAGTTCCCTACCTGACTTGAGAAAAGAATAATAATATCGGCTACAATATTTGCAACCACAACATCAAACTTGCCTGTAACTTTATCAACAAGATTACCATTAAGAATATTGTATTTTGGTGCTTCAAATCCGTTAACTTTTCCGTTTTCAATTGCAGTTTTAACAGCGAGTTTATCAATATCAACACCTGTTGCATTGTCGGCACCCATTAGAAGTGATGCAACTGACAAAATACCACTACCGCAACCACAATCAAGAACACTATCACCTGATTTAACATGCTTTTCAAGTGTTTCAAGACAAAGACGGGTTGTGTTGTGTCCGCCACTACCAAATGCAAGACCCGGCTCGATGCTTAAAACGGCACGACCTTCTGCATCATAATCGTCAATCCAAAGTGGTCTGATAAGCAATTTTTCGCCAATTTTCATTGGTTTAAAATACTCTTTCCAGTTATTTTCCCAATCTTCATTTCTGCATGGCTTGTACTCGATGGAATGAGGGATTTTTTCGCTTTCATATCTTTCAGTCAAGAATGAAATTGCCTCTTTATAGTTTTCTTCAGGAGAAATGTAGATATGAACGCAACCTTTTGTACGGTCTTTAGCGAGCAATTCTTCATCAATCAAGTCAATATTTGCAATTTCCCACGCCTCTTGTTCAAGGGTTCTATAATCTTCAATATAAATTCCATAAGGAACTGCCATACTTGCAATATCGGCAGCTTTATCAATATTTTCAGCATCTATCTCAATTTTGATTTCGGTCCAATCCATAAACGTACCTCTTTTCTTTTGATAAACAAAAAGCAGAGGGAAAACCTCTGCTCTGTTTTTGGGTTATATCTGCTCTTTTACTTTAGCAGCTTTACCAACTCTGTCACGAAGATAGTAGAGTTTACTTCTGCGAACTTTACCGCGTCTAACTGTTTCTACCTTTGCAACGTTAGGAGAATTTACAGGGAATACTCTTTCAACACCAACGCCGTATGATACACGACGAACTGTGAATGTTTCAGAAACGCCAGCACCCTTGCGAGCAATGATTGTTCCTTCGAATACCTGAATTCTTTCTCTTTCGCCTTCACGAATCTTAACGTGTACTTTAACAACGTCACCGACTCTGATTGCTGGGTTTGATTCTTTAATCATACCTTCTGCGATTACTTTTAATGCGTCCATAACTAACCTCCGATAAAAATTTTTCAAGTGTTCATACCGAATGTCAGTAGAGGACCACCCGAGATAATAGTTATTTTTTTGCAGTTTCCCACAAATGCCTAGATATAATATCACAAGTCAATAGAAAATGCAATAGTTTTTTGAAATTTTTACTATTTTAATTTTTTCGATTCTTTCATCATTACTAAAGTTGATACTGATGTTATTACAAAAGCGATTATCTGAAAAATACTGAAAATATCTGTTGAAAGTTTTTCGGCAAGCAGACCGAATGTAATTGGTGATAACAATATACTTGCATACGCCACTGCACCCTGAAGTCCTATAAAGGATTGTGAAACATCACGTCCCATATGTATTGGTGTTAAATGAGTCATATTGGGAAATACTGGCCCATTACCAAGACCTATAAGGAACAAACCTACTCCTGCTATATTGGGACTACCCGCAAAAGTGAGTAAAATTGCAACTAAAGTAATCGACTCACCTATTACAATAATCTTTTTAGGTGGAATTTTATTCACAAGCACACCTGACAAAAATCTGCCCAATGTCATTCCTATAAAATAGAAAGTAATCATTTGCGCGGCTTTATCGGGAGTAAGTCCTTTTGAATTTACTAAGAAAGTACTACCCCATGCAAGACATACAGACTCGATAGCACAAGAGCCGTAATACACCACAAGACTTGCGCGAGCAATAGGAATTTTAAGTAATTCAGGGATTGACACTACTCGTGTTTCGTCAACTATTGCTTTTTGTTCTTTAACCTTTTTCCATATAGGGATTGACAGAAAGCACATAATGGTAAGTGCCAACTGAAAAAAGAACATTGTTCTGTATCCGCCTTGCCAGTTGTTGCTATTTTTAAGTGCTAATGACATTAAGAACGGACTTAATGCAACCCCCACACCATAAGAACAATGCAAAAAATTCACATAAGTTGCTTTATAATTCAATGCAACATAAGTATTAAGAACATTGTCTATGCTCCCTGCTCCAAGTCCTAAAGGAATGGAGAAAAGGCACAGCATAAAAATATTTTGTGAGTATGAGAATCCCAGAATTGCAACCGCAGTTGATGCCGTACTCAAAGCTACAACCAATGGTGTACCAAATCTTTTTGTGAGCCGTGCGCTTAAAAGACTTGATACGATTGTGCCTAGATACATTATTCCTGTAACGAAATTCGAACAGGAAATAGGCAAATCAAACTCAGTATAGATTGCAGGCCACGCTGTACCGAAAAGAGAGTCAGGTATTCCAAGTCCTACATAAGTTGCAAAAATAATAATTACCAATAAAGTTGCCATTATCTAAATACTTCCATACTTTCTGTATAAGATTGGATTTTGATTATATCAACATCTTGCTCGTCGGTTTCTGTACCTTTAGTAAGCGCACCAATCAAAAGCATTGGGTTGATATTTATACTTGTACCTGATGAAAGAACTGTATTGAGAATGAGTTTACCATTTTCTTCACTCAATTGGAATGATTTAATATGCTCTTTGATATTAACTTCTTTATTAACCTTTTTTCTGCCTTGTTTTGCTTTTTTCTCTACGATAATTTCGTCAGATGAAAGTTTAGTTTCTGCAGTATTGAGAAGTACATTATCAGGGTTATTGAAGATTATTTTATACTCTGCCCAACGGATGTCGTTTGGAGACATAGTTGGAACATAAATTTCTTTAACTGTAATATCAACAGGTAAGGCGTTGTTAAGTCTTACTTTGAGTTCTTCTAAATCCACTTCTTCCATAAGACGAAAATCAACAGTTTCACAATAACTTTCAAATCCCAATGAAAGTGGCATTGCAAAAGTTAAGAACGCATGAGGATTAAACCCTTCGGTAAACCAGATTGGCACACATGCTCTTTTCATTGAACGGGTAATTAGGCGAACTGTATCAAGGTGTGAGATAAACTTTGCCATACCTGTTTTTTGAAAGGACATTCGTACATCCATAGCCCATTTTTTAACTTCTGGCATCACACTTACCCCCATTCAATTTATTTGCACCACAAGCGGCACATTTAATTCTGCACTGTGGAGTTGTTACACTCTGGTGCGCTTTTTTATTTTCTTCAATAAGGAATTCTTTACGAATACCGTAATCCATAACATCCCAAGGAAGAATTTCGTCGTATTCACGACGGCGATTAGCATAAAACTCTGTTGTAAGTCCACATTCTTGGAATGCTTCTGACCATTTTGAAAAATCAAAGAATTCATCCCAAGCGTCAAACTTACAACCCTTTTGCCATGCTTTATAGATAACCTTACCAAGACGACGGTCACCGCGAGCAAAAACACCTTCAAGAACTGAAGTTTCTGACTGATGGTAACTGATTGTGATTTTACGACTTGTTGTACTGCTAAGCAAATGCTTTTGCTTTTCAGTTAAACTTTCAGGAGTATCTTGTGGCTCCCATTGGAATGGTGTAAATGGCTTTGGCACGAATGATGCACAGCTGACACTAACCTGAACGCCCTTACCCTTTTCTCTGTTTGGATTGCGATAGAATGTATCAACCACTTTCTGTGCAAGGTCGGCAATACCTTTGATATCATCAAGAGTTTCAGTAGGAAGCCCCATCATAAAATAGAGTTTAACGCTTGTCCAACCGCCATCAAACGCTTTAAGTGCTGTGCGGAGCACTTCTTCTTCAGTAACATTTTTATTGATTGCATCACGAAGACGTTGTGTACCTGCCTCAGGGGCAAAAGTAAGACCACTACGACGAACTTTTTTGAGTTCTTCCATAAGTTCGTCAGAGAAATTATCAACACGAAGTGATGTAAGTGAAACATTGATATTTTCTTTTAACGCCCAATCAAAAAGCATTGGAATAAGTTCTTCAATTTTAGTGTAATCACTGGTTGACAATGAACAAAGTGAAATTTCATCATAGCCAGTTGCATCACTGATACTTCTGCACTGTTCGTTGATTACTTCAGGAGATTTTTCACGAATTGGTCTTGTAATAAAACACGCCTGACAAAAACGGCAACCACGAGTGCACCCTCTGAACACTTCACCAACAATTCTGTCTTGAACAACATCAATAAAAGGAACAATAAAATCTTTTGGGTAGTGAGCGTTATCAAGGTCAGACACAATTCTTTTTTTCACCTGTGCAGGAGCATTTTCTGTATTTTCAATTGATTTTATAGTGCCATCTTCGTTGTATTCCACATTATAAAATTCAGGTACATAAACACCTTGAATTTGTGCAGCTTCGCGTAAAAACTCAAGTTTTGTTGAGCCCATTTCTTTATGTTTAATAAGCAAATCAACAAGGTCATTTGTAACTTCTTCGCCTTCACCCGGCAAAAAAATGTCAATGAAATCCGACATTGGCTCCGCATTACAAGCACAAGGTCCACCGGCAATAACGATTGGTGTAAGGGAGTTTCTATCCTTTTTAAGTACAGGCACTCCGCCCAAATCAAGCATATTAAGTACATTTGTATAGCTCAACTCATACTGTAATGAAAAGCCGATTAAGTCAAACTCATCAAGTGAATCGCCACTTTCAAGTGCATAGAGTTTAACATTATTTTCGCGCATAAGTGCTTCCATATCATCCCAAGGAGCAAAGACACGTTCACACCAAGCATCCTGACGCTCATTTACAACGCTATAAAGGATTTTCATGCCGAGATGAGACATACCTATTTCATAGTTATCGGGAAAACAGAATGCATATCTTAATTTTACATCTTCTTTATTTTTAACAACGCTATTAAGTTCGCCACCTGTATAACGAGCAGGTTTTTGAACCTTTTTGAGCAGTTTTTCAACTTCTTTTTTTACCATAGTGAAACCTCACAAAAATATATTCGTATTATTTTACTACAAATTGCGACCGATTTCAATAATCATTATTACCTAACATTGAAAGAGTGAGAAAAATTGCAATAATTATAAGAGAAATATTATATCTACTTGATAAAAACGCATAAATTCCCCATATATAAATAAGTGCAATAAAAAATACTGATGTGATTTTCAATATTTTTGAGCAAGTAAGATTTTCGTATTTTTGCGACAAAATATAATATAACGCCAATCCCCCATCGAACCGTTTAATGGGCAAAAGATTAAAAATCATAAGTATAAGATTTATACAACCAAAGGTGAGTATATTTTCATTTTCATAAAAGCAAAGTATTATGACAGAAATCAAAAAGTTGATAAAGTTCACAAGTGGTCCGCCAAGGGCAATTAAAATCTCATTTTTTGTACTGATTTTTAAATCGGGTTGACGAATTATGTTCATACCAGTTATTTCAAATCTTACCATTTTCGGTTTATTACCTACACTTGTCATTATTAAAAGATGACCAAATTCGTGAAGTAATGAAGAAAACACGGTAACAAGCACATTTGATGGTGCCTTCAATGAAATTATAAATGTGATGAATGCCACAAACCAAAATGTTATTTCAACTTTTACGTGGAATACATTAAAAATCATAATTCAACACATACAACGGATTTATATATTTACCATTCAACAGCACTTCAAAATGCAAATGATTACCCGTAGCATAACCGGTTTCGCCTACAAGGGCTATAACCTCACCTTTTTTTATTTTTTCACCCTCATTTACAAGCAATTTATTACAATGATTATATGTAGTTTTAAGGTTATCGCTATGCTTAATCACAATATAATTTCCGTTGATTTCGTGATACTGGGCTTTAATCACTACACCATCATACACTGCATAGATTTTGGTGTTTTGAGGTGCGGCTACATCAAGCCCTGTATGTAATGAGTATTTATTGGTAATAGGACTTATACGATAACCGAATTTTGATGTTATATTCCCCTTTTTGATAGGGCTTTCAAAATTCACAGTCAAAAAAACAGGAGAAAAGTCTGCCTTTTCTCCTGTTGTGGATTCCGTTTCACCTGTGGATTCAGATACACCCCATGAAAATGTTTCTTGCACAACATTTTTGAAACTGTCAAAAATTTCTGAAACTGCAATATCAGTTTTACAAATTCTACTATAAAAAGATTTGATGTTCTGCGAAAGATTACTATCAGTTCTGCAAACAAGAAACAAAAAGCCCGTAATAAGTAATGACAAAACCAGTTGAGTAACTATAACCTTTGTCATAAAGCCCTTTTCTTCTTTCACATTATGACGCTCTCGTCTTTCGTTATAAAAATTATTGTCCATAATATCACCAATTAATTATATGGCAACACTATGGACAATATGTATTTATTATTTTTTGAAAAATCTTATGATTTCTGCACGTTCCCCACTATCAACAATACGTTTGCCTTTTGAATTCATAATAAAATCAAGCAAATCTTCTTGATTATTGATAATTGCAATGTCAAGTTGAGCATCATCTGCAATTTTAAGTTCGGAGCGGTCATCGACAAAGTAAAGAATTGGGAAAACATCGGCAGAAATACCGAAATCTATGAACATCTTATTCATTCTTCTACCCTGACGATATACTTGTTTTGCAGGGTTTTTGACTTCTTTTTCATAAGTTTTATTTTTACCGTGTTTAATTTGTTTCCAACTCTGTACAGAAGTGTTGCCTTTAATAATTCCGCGGTAATTTTTGCTTTCGATTACAAAAACACCGTTTGTACCGATTACAACAAAGTCAAGTTCGTTTACTGAACCACGATTATGAATTACAGGGTTTGTAATTACCGTGAAATCCTTTGGCAACTGTTTAAGGATTTCGTAAGTTTGTTGTTCCCCTTTAACACCTGCATTAAGAATTCCATAGTTATGTTTCGCAATTAAAAATAACGCAAATAATATAAAAGCAATACCCAAAAACATACTTGGAAATGCAATATTTAAATCTGATTTTCCTAGCAATATGGCAAAAATCATACCTACCCCGACACCTGTAAAAGTCAAAGTAAAGAACAATGCAAACACCATATGCCAGAATGCTTTATTTTTATTGGTTTTAAGTTCAGATTTTATACGAACTAATTTTGCCATTTATCAGAACACCTTCTTCATAACTGCACCAGTATTTGCAGATGAAACGAGAGTTGAATAACGAGCAAGCCAACCTGATTTTACATTTGGCTCTGGCTTAACATAAGATTTTCTTCTTTCTGCTAATTCTTTGTCAGAAACTTTTACATTGATTTTGCTTGCAGGAATATCGATTTCAATAATATCGCCTTCATAAATAAGACCGATTTCTCCGCCTGCAGCTGCTTCTGGTGAAACGTGCCCGATAGATGCACCACGAGATGCACCACTGAAACGACCATCAGTAATAAGAGCAACTGTTTTATCAAGTTTCATACCTGCAAGTGCAGATGTTGGGTTAAGCATTTCTCTCATACCAGGACCACCCATTGGACCTTCATAACGAATAACAACAACATCACCATGAGTGATTTTGCCGTTGTAGATAGCATCAATAGCTTCGTCTTCTGAGTTAAATACTCTTGCAGGGCCTGAATGGCAAAGCATTTCAGGTGCAACTGCTGAACGTTTTACTACACAACCATCTTTTGCAATATTACCCCAGAGAATTGCGATACCACCTGTTTCGCTATATGGATTGTCAATTGGACGGATTGCATCTGTATTCTTAATATATGCACCTTCAATATTTTCGCCAACTGTTTTACCTGTTGCAGTAATAAGTGACAAATCAAGAAGGTTTTTCTTTGCAAGTTCTGCCTGAACCGCAGGAATACCACCCGCATTATTAAGGTCGTGCATGTGAGTTCCACCTGCAGGTGCCAAATGGCAAAGGTTAGGAACTTTTGCACTGATTTCATTGAACATCTGGAGGTCAACAGGAACTTCTGCTTCATTAGCAATCGCAAGAAGATGAAGAACGCTGTTAGATGAACAACCAAGAGCCATATCACAAGCAAGAGCATTACGAAGTGATTTTTCATTGATAATGTCACGAGCTTTAATATCTTTTTCAACAAGATTCATAATTGCCATACCTGCATGCTTTGCAAGTTGAATACGACCGCTATGTACTGCAGGAATTGTGCCGTTACCTGGAAGAGCAATACCAACTGCTTCTGCAAGACAGTTCATTGAGTTTGCTGTGTACATACCTGAACAAGAGCCACAACCTGGGCAAACATTTTCTTCAAATTCGCAGAGTTTGCAATCGTCAATAATACCTGCTTTTCTAGCACCTACTGCTTCAAACATTTTTGAAAGTGAAGTTTCAACTCCGTCAATAAGACCTGACATCATAGGTCCACCTGAACAAACAACTGCAGGAATGTTAAGGCGAACTGCAGCCATAATCATACCGGGAACAATTTTATCACAGTTAGGAACAAGCACAGCACCATCAAAGCCGTGAGCCATAATCATTGTTTCAACACTATCTGCAATAAGTTCACGAGATGCAAGTGAATATTTCATACCGATATGTCCCATAGCAATACCGTCGCAAACACCGATTGCAGGCACCATTACAGGAGTACCACCTGCCATACGGACACCCGCTTTAACTGCTTCTGTAATTTTATCAAGATGAGCGTGACCCGGAACAATTTCACTGTGTGCAGATACAACTGCAATCAAAGGTCTTTCAAGTTCTTCTTTTGTATAGCCCATTGCATAGAAAAGACTTCTGTTTGGTGCTCTTTCAATACCTTTTAATACATTTTCACTTCTTAAATTCATAAGTTTTGCCTCCGTTTGTTTATGGGAATAACTACTTCCCCACTATACATTAATTTATATTTTATACTCATAGAACAAATTTTGCAAGGGGGAATATAAAAAACATTATATTTGCTTTTTTTGAAAATATGGTGTATAGTAGATTTTAATGTTTTCTTGATTGGGGAATGTTTTATGGAAAATTTATCACAAAGAACTGCTGAAACACTCAGAAAAATGATTGTTGAAGAACATAAATATAACTACGGCGAAAAATTGCCTAATGAAAATGAGTTATCTCAAGAGTTAGGTGTAAGCCGTTCTACACTTCGTGAAGCTATCAAGACACTTATTTCTAATGGTGTACTTGTTGTTAAGCGCGGTAAGGGCACTTTTGTTGCAGAAAAAATTGACCAGTACGCACAAGATGTTGATGTAAATGATTTCCTCAACAAAAAGGTTACACTTCGTGATTTATATGAAACTCGTCTTATTTTTGAGCCAGAAGCTGCGTCCCTTGCTTGTAAGCGTGCTACTGATGAAGAAATCCAAGAGATTTTACGGCTCGGCGAGATTTGTCAGACAGAGCTTAAGAAAGACCCTCGTGGTACAAAACGTATTGAATCTGAAAGTGCATTTCATGGTGCTATTCTTAAGGCATCTCACAATGAGTTTTTAGGTCATTTCTTACCTATTCTTACAAACACAATCAGAAAAACCATTGAACTTAATTATAATCTTGATGTTATTGCTGAAGAAGCATATAAAGACCACATTATGATTATGAACTTTCTTAAGAGCAGAGATTCAGTTGGCGTTAAAAGTGCTATTACAATTCACCTGCACCACGCTGTACTAAATGAAAAAATATCTTTTGACTAATTTTTCATTTTTTTGAAAAAAGGTATTGACAAATTAATTTTATCATATATAATGTGTTGTATGACAACGCAAACAAGATGTCAAACAACATATTATTTTTATTTATAGGAGATTTTTTATGTCACAACAGAGAATGTTTTATCAGGAAGATTGTAATTTAGGTTTATTAGATGGCAAGACCATTGCAGTTATCGGTTACGGTAGCCAAGGTCACGCTCACGCTCTTAATGCTAAAGAGTCAGGTTGTAATGTTATTATCGGTCTTTATGAAGGCAGTAAATCATGGGCTAAAGCAGAAAAACAGGGTTTTGAAGTTTTCACAGCTGCTGAAGCTGCAAAAAAAGCTGACATCATTATGATTCTTATTAACGACGAATTACAGGCAGATATGTATAAGAAAGATATTGAACCAAACCTTAAAGATGGCGATATGCTTATGTTTGCTCATGGTTTCAATGTTCATTTCGGTTGCATTACTCCCCCATCATTCGTTGACGTTACTATGATTGCACCAAAAGGACCTGGTCATACAGTTCGTTCAGAATATCAGGCAGGTAAAGGTGTTCCTTGTCTTGTTGCAGTTCATCAGGACGCTACAGGTAAGGCACTTGACAAAGCTCTTGCTTATGCTCTTGCTATTGGTGGTGCTCGTGCAGGTGTTCTTGAAACAGATTTCAGAACAGAAACAGAAACAGACCTTTTCGGTGAACAGGCAGTTCTTTGCGGTGGTGTTTGCGCACTTATGCAAGCTGGTTTTGAAACACTTTGTGAAGCAGGTTACGACCCAAGAAACGCTTACTTTGAATGTATTCACGAAATGAAACTTATTGTTGACCTTATTTACCAGAGTGGTTTCGCAGGTATGAGATACTCAATTTCTAACACTGCTGAATACGGTGACTACATCACAGGTCCAAAAATCATTACTGATGAAACAAAGAAAGCAATGAAGAAAGTTCTTTCAGACATTCAGGATGGTTCATTTGCAAAAGAATTCTTGCTTGATATGTCAACAGCAGGTCGTCAGGTTCACTTCAAGGCAATGAGAAAACTTGCTGCTGAGCATCCAGCAGAACAAGTTGGTGAAGAAGTTAGAAAGCTTTACAGCTGGAACAACGAAGAAGATAAGTTTATTAACAACTAATCTTAAATACATAAAATTAACTCCCTTGAGATTTCAAGGGAGTTTTTTATTGCTTTTATTTTTTGTTTTCGCATTGAAGTGGGCAAGTTTTGCAGTCACCCATCATAATGTCGTTAACTGTTTTGCCTGCAGGAATCATTGGCAACACGCGTTCATCTTTATCGATTGCACATTCAATCCAAACAGGTCCATTTGCTTTAAGTGCTTCTGCGAATGTTTCTTTGAATTCTGCAATTGTTTCGGCATGATAGCCCTTTGCACCAAAGCCCTCTGCAAGTTTTACAAAATCTGTTTTACGGTGTGGGTCTGTCTGTGAAAAACGCTTACCATAGAAGCAACGTTGCCACTGGCGCACCATACCTAAAACTGTGTTGTTCATAATAACTGTAATAACAGGGAGTTCATAGCTTACTGCAGTACATGCCTCGTTAAGATTCATATGGAATGAGCCGTCACCAGTAATGTGAATAACCTTTTTACTGTCACCCAAAGCTGCTTTTGCACCAATTGCAGCACCATAGCCGTAACCCATTGTACCCAAGCCACCACTTGTTAAGAAACCGCGTGGATTTATATGATGAACATACTGTGCTGCCCACATTTGATGTTGGCCAACGTCAGTTACAACAACAGTATCTTCCCCTGCCATATCGCAGATTGCACCAATTAACTGATGTGGCAAAATCTGTGAGTCGTCATCTTGTGGTTTATAGTCAACAGCTTTATAACCATCAAGAACTTTAATCCAATCACTTCTGTCGCTTTTCTTAATCATTGGAATAAGATTTTCGAGAACTTTTTTAACATCACCAATTACATAGTGGTCAACTGCAACGTTTTTATTGATTTCACTAAGGTCGATATCAATCTGAATAATTGTTGCTTTCTTTGCAAAGTCGTTTGTATCAAGCGCAACACGGTCAGAAAAACGAGTACCTATTGCAATAAGCACATCTGCATCATCAACCGCTTTATTTGTTGTATAACCACCATGCATACCTAAAAGTCCAAGGTTAAGTGGATTATTATAACCAATTACGCCAGCCGCCATAAGAGTGTGGCAAGATGGAATATTTGCTTTTTCAACGAGTTCAAGTGCTAATTCAGATGCATTTGATGAAACTACACCGCCACCAAACATTACAACTGGCTTCTTTGCTTTATTGATAACATCTGCTACTTTTTTAAGTTCATCAACATTAATAACTGTATCGTCTTTAATCTGTACTTTTTCTTTCTTCTCAAATTCAGTAACTGCGGCAGTAACATCTTTTGTAATATCAATAAGAACAGGACCTTTTCTGCCTGTATTTGCAATACGGAATGCCTCACGGATTGTATCGGCTAATTCCTCAACATCCTGCACCATAAAGTTGTGCTTTGTAATAGGCATTGTGATACCTGTAATATAAACTTCTTGGAAAGCATCACGACCGATAAGACCTTTACCAACGTTACCTGTGATTACAACCATTGGAACGCTATCCATATAAGCAGTTGCAATACCTGTTACAAGGTTTGTAGCCCCTGGGCCGCTTGTTGCAATACAAACGCCTGTTTTACCGGTAGCCCTTGCATAACCGTCTGCTGCGTGAGATGCACCTTGTTCGTGGGCTGACAAAATATGTTTAATCTTATCACTGTATTTATAGAGAGCATCATAAATGTTAAGGACTGCACCGCCCGGATAACCAAAGACAGTATCTACACCTTGCTCAATTAAAACTTCAGTTAAAATTTCTGAACCGTTGAGTTTCATCTTTCATTCACTCCATGCATTTGCTGATTATTAACGCTATGCTGCGAAAATACTTATCATATATTCTATACCATTTAATAGAAAAAATCAATCTAAAAACCACAAAAAAAGCAACAGATTTGTGACTCTGTTGCTCTTTTGATTTATGCATTGTCGCTATTTTCTGTATTTTCGTTGATTTCTTCAACGGTTTCTTCGATTACTTCTGTTTCAGGGAGGATTTCTTCTGTTTTTTCTAGGACTTTTTCCTGAGGTAATTCACCTGTTGTCATAAGTGACTCAAACTGTTCTTTATCAATCTTTTCAAGTTTGATAAGTGCTTCAGAAACAATATGAAGTTGGTCAATATGCTCTGTAAGGATTTTTTCAGTTCTATTATATGCGTCTCTGATAATTGTTTCAACTTCTTCATCAATAACAGCGGCAATATTTTCTGAATAGTTTCTCATATGGTTGTAATCTTTACCAAGGAACACTTCATCATTGCCTGAACCGAATGCAATAGGACCGAGTTTTTCACTCATACCATATTTTGTAATCATATTTCTTGCAGTTTCAGTTGCACGCTGAATATCATTTGATGCACCTGTTGAGATATCGTTAAAGATAATCTGTTCTGCTACACGACCACCAAGAAGTGACACGATATCATCAAGCATTCTTGATTTAAGAAGATGAGTTTTATCTTGTTCTGGTGTATAGAGTGTGAAACCTGCTGCCATTCCGCGAGGAACAATAGAAATATGTGTAACTGGGTCTTGGCTTTCAAGATAATATGAAGAAATTGCATGACCTGCTTCGTGATATGCAGTAATTTTCTTATCTTTTTCTGAAATCTTACGTGATTTCTTTTCAGAACCCACAACAACTTTCATTGTTGCTTCTTCAATTTCTTCCATTGTAATTGCGAGTTTCTTACGCTTTGCAGCAAGAAGTGCAGCTTCATTAAGAAGATTTTCAAGGTCTGCACCTGTAAAGCCAACAGTTGTTGCAGCAATCTGATGCAAGTCAACATCAGGTGCCAACGGTTTATTTTTAGCGTGAACTTGTAAAATTTCTTCTCTACCCTTAACATCAGGATATCCAACTGTAACCTGACGGTCAAAACGACCAGGACGAAGAAGTGCAGGGTCAAGTATGTCAGGTCTGTTAGTTGCGGCAATAACAATTACGCCTTCATTTGCACCGAAGCCATCCATTTCAACAAGCAACTGGTTAAGTGTTTGTTCACGTTCGTCGTGTCCGCCACCCATACCAGCACCACGATGACGACCTACTGCGTCAATTTCGTCAATAAAGATAATTGATGGCTGACTTTTCTTTGCTTCTTTAAATAAGTCGCGTACACGAGAAGCACCCACACCAACATACATTTCAACGAAGTCAGAACCGGAAATTGAGAAGAATGGTGCATTTGCCTCACCAGCAACTGCACGAGCAAGAAGTGTTTTACCTGTTCCCGGAGGTCCTACAAGAAGTACGCCTTTAGGAATTCTTGCACCAAGGTTAGAGAATTCATTAGGATTCTTTAAGAATTCAACGATTTCTGTAAGTTCTTCTTTTTCTTCGTCTGCACCTGCAACATCTTTAAATGTTACTTTCATTGTTTCGTCTTCGGCACGCTTTACTCTTGCTTTACCAAAGTTCATTGCTCGGTTATTTTCACTTGTAAGCGAACTGTTCATTTTTCTGAACATAACAACCATTACAACTACGAGTCCTACAGTAAGCAAGATTGATGGTAACATAGTTACGAACCACGAGCCGGATGTTCCAGCTTTATAGTCAAACTCAATTGGTTTGTCGGGATTATTTTTATTATATTCTCTTAAACTTTCGTGAACATCGTTAACAAAAAGATTAACATTAGGAACTGTGTATTTATACACCTTATCTTCGCCTTTAAGTTTGAATGTCATAGCGCCGCTATTCATATTCAAATCGGCTTCAACAACCTGTTGTTCATCAAAGAACTGAAGCACCTCATAATATTGTAAATCTTTTTGTTGTTCTTTTCCCATATACATATAGATTACACCGACAAACATAGCGGGAATCAAAATATATGGAATTATAACTTTCCAGTTGAATTTTTTCAATGTTTTTACTCTCCTGTGATTTATATTATTACTTTTCGTAAACTGCAGGTTTTAATGCACCTACAAACGGTAAATTTCTGTATTTTTCATCATAATCAAGTCCGTAGCCAACAACAAAAGCGTCAGGAATTTGTGCACCTGCATAGTCCGCTTTAATTGGAGCTTTTCTTCTTTCGGGCTTATCAAGTAATGTACATATTTTAATACTGTTAGGATTTCTTGCAGAGAGAACCTTCATAAGATAATCAAGGGTTACACCACTATCAAGAATATCTTCAACAATAAGTAAATCTGAACCTTCAACCACATCAGTATCAAGGTCTTTTATGATTTTAACAACGCCTGATGTTTTTGTACCAGCACCATAACTTGAAACTGACATAAAGTCAATTACACAAGGAACTTTAATGGCTCTCATTAAATCTGCCATAAAAATTACTGAGCCCTTGAGCACACTTACAAGAACTAATTTTTTGTCTTTATAATCTTCGCTGATTTGATTACCAAGACGAGTTACGATGTTTTGAAGTTCTTCTTCTGATAAGAGTACTTTTTCGATATCGTTTAACATTTTATTATTCCCCCAACTCATAAATCATAATACCTTTATTAGTATTGATATTAATTTTACAACGGTCTGCAACGCCGAAATACTGCGTCCAGATTATTCCGTTATCATCTGAAATAATAAGCATTTTTGAACGCTCATATACTGAAATTTCACTTTCATTAAAAAGTTTTTTCAGTTTTTTGTTTACCCTATTTGCGGGCATATAAGCATCTCCGTCAACTCTGTTACGAATTGTCAGATTACCACATATTTTATCACAATCAATAACATCTTGCATTTCAATTTTATTAAGATTTTGTAAATCTTCTTTGAACAAGTTTTTTATTGTTAACACGCCTACAGGAGTTTTAACTTTTTCCTCGTTATTCTTCAATTGTATTTCAAAATGCTCAACATTTTCGATTTCACCAAAACACAAACGCACACGGTCTGAGTTTGCGGTAATATCACCGCCTATATTCGCTTTACCGCCGTTTTCGATAATGTGTGATAATGCATCAATATACTTTTTTGTAATATCAGGGACTCCCTGTTCTTTGAGAATCATAGAAATCACCTGATTTTCCACGGCTTTGTGGCACCCTTTGATTTGTTTGCAATCGTATTGGTTTCCCCCCATATTTCTTGCCTTCTCAAGAATTTCAGATGCACTTTGCATAATAAAATCATTAGCAAGTTTTACTGAATCAATACAATTTGAAAACGCTTTATCAAAAGACGAATTGAGCGAGAACAACTGTGGAATTATATTATGACGGATTTTGTTTCGTGTATAATCATCACAAAGATTTGTACTATCTGTTACGAAATCAAGAGAATTACTTTTCAAGTATTCTTCAATTTCATTTCTTGTACAATCAAGAAGTGGTCTGATAAAAATTTCCCGATTATATGGAATTCCACATAATCCGTGAATTGA
This sequence comes from Clostridia bacterium, assembly GCA_017631955.1. Classification (GTDB taxonomy): domain Bacteria; phylum Bacillota; class Clostridia; order Oscillospirales; family Acutalibacteraceae; genus Fimenecus. The sequence goes on along the minus strand of JAGBSJ010000019.1, from coordinate 12,383 downwards.
TGTACCACGCGTCATATTAAAAATCACAGTTTCCATATTATCATTAAGATTATGGGCAGTTGCGATTTTAGTGCAGTCAGATTGCGAGAAGAAATCATATCTTATTCTTCTTGCGCATAACTCAATACTCTCGCCTGTTTTTTTGGCTTCTGCAGGAATATCAGCATAATAGCACACAAACTCAACACCGAGTTTTTCACACAAATTCTTTGAAAAATTCAAATCTCGGTCTGCTTCATCACCGCGGATTCCGTGATGAATATGTATACCCTTGATTTTAGAGATTCTAAGTGTATCTTTATTGCTTACAAGAATGTGTAAAAGTGCTACCGAATCCGCACCGCCTGAAAGACCTACTCCCACAGTATCGCCTTTTGAAATCATACAATGTTCTGTTATTGTTTTAATAACTTTACTCGTCATATTTAATCCTTTCAAGTGTTGAGAACATTGTGAATTCAGGATTCCATGCAACTTTTACAGTTTCTGTTGAACCGTGTCTGTTTTTACCTACAATAACTTCGGCAATATTTGCTGTTTCGCTTACTGTATCGTCACCCTCATCAGTATCGTGCTTATAATAATCTTCACGATGAAGCATAAGAACAATATCCGCATCCTGTTCAATAGTACCTGATTCACGAAGGTCTGTCATTTGTGGACGATGGTCATTTGAATTCTTTGCAACACCACGGGACAACTGTGAACAAGTAACAACAGGAATATTAAGGTCTTTAGCCATCATTTTAAGTCCACGAGTAATTTCTGCAACTTCTTGAACACGATTGTCACTGCGCTTTGTTCCTGACATAAGCTGAAGATAGTCAATTACAATACAATCAACATCTTTCATTCGCATTGCACGAGCTTTCATTTCAGGAACATTGATATTTGCTGTATCATCAAAATAAAGTTCACAATTAGCAAGATTCTGAAGAGCAAGTCCTAAACGCTCCCAGTCCGCTTGATTTACTTCACCTGTTCTGAGTTTATTGCTTATAATTCTTGCTTCAGTTGAAATAATACGCTGAGCCAACTGCTCTTTTGACATTTCGAGTGAGAAGAACAGAACTTTTTTACCTTTCATTGCAATATTTCTTGCAACATTCAAAGCAAAACTTGTTTTACCCATAGCAGGACGTGCACCGATAACAATAAAGTCAGAGCGATGGAATCCGCCACCAAGAACCTTATCGAGATATGAAAATCCAGTTGGAATACCCATATACTGTTCTTTTTGTTGCGGGTCGGCACTTGCAAGTTTCTTAAGACGTTCAAAAACATCTGAAACGATAATATCGCTAACCTTTGAAGGTCCTGAAACATTCTTACCACGACGGATTTCGTAAATTTTCTGTTCCGCCATATCGAGAAGTTTATCAGGAGACTCTGACTCGTCGTTAGTCTTTTCAAGAATATCGCGGGCAGTCAATATTAATGTTCGAAGATAATATTTCTCAACGATAATTTTTATGTATGATTCCACATTTTTGGTTGATGGAACTGCTTCGGCAAGTTTCATAAGATACGCTTTACCGCCGATATCGTCATAAACTCCATCTTTCTTTAATTGTTCTAAAACAACCAAAGGGTCAATGCGGTTACCCATTGTATCGATATTAAGAATTGCAGTATAAATCGCCTTATGTTGTGGCAGATAGATATGGTCAATTTTGAGCATATCTGCAACAATATGAAGACATTCAGGGTCTTTAAGAATTGCACCCAATACCGCTTGTTCAGCATCAATACTATGTGGTAAATTCACACCATCAATTACTGAATAGTTACTTTCCATTACCTTATTCCCCTACCATAACTGTCATTTCGGCTGTGATATTTGTATAGAGTTTAACTTCAATTTTGTATGAGCCGAAGTTTTTAATATCATCCATTGTAATTTTTCTTTTATCTACTTTAACGCCATACTGTTTTGTTATTTCTGCGGCAACTTCTTTTGAAGTTACTGAACCGAAAAGTTTGCCGTTATTACCTGCTTTTGCAGTAATTTTCAAAACTTTACCCTGAAGTTTTGCTTTCGACTCATTTGCAGCAGCAATTTCAACATCAATTTTATGTTGATTTGACTGTTCACGGTTACGAAGTTCTGTTAAACTTTGTGCATTTGCTTCTAATGCAAGTCCTTTTGGGAAAAGGAAATTACGTGCATAACCGTCTGACGCCTTTACTTTTTCGCCTTTTTTACCTAATCCTTTAACATCTGCTTTCAAAATAACATCCATTATATATAACCTCTTTTCGCTTAATTTTCACCGTTAATTGCATTTTTTAGTAATGTAAGTGCATTATCAAATGTTTCATCTGTAAGTTGAGCCGCCGCCATAGTATGATGACCGCCACCACCTAATTTTTCCATTATAATCTGCACATTTATTTCTCCGTAAGAACGGGCAGAAATGTTTATAACATTTTCTGTTCTGAACAACACAAAAGATGCTCTTACACCATCAATATTGAGAAGTTCGTCTGCCGCCTGACTTGCAACGATACGCACATCGTCAACCTGAAAGTCAACTACGCCAATTGCACATTCATTATAAATAGCCGCAGATTTAACAACTTCACTTTTTGCTTTTTGTGTTTGCATACTGTTAGCAAACAGTTGTTTAACCGCCACGGTATCTGCTCCCAAAGAGCGAAGATAAGCCGCCGCCTCAAATGTTCTGACACCTGTTTTCATTACAAAGTTTTTAGTATCAAGCGTAATACCTGACATAAGCGCCTCGGCACATACCTGAGGTATTTTCACATCAAACGGCACATACTGTATAAGTTCTGTTACCATTTCTGATGCAGAAGAAGCATATGGCTCGTGATAGAAAATAACCGCTTTATTTATATGGTCCACCGTTTTTCTGTGATGGTCAATTACTATTACTTTCTGCACCAAATCAAACAATTCAGGATATTCAAGGAAACTCTTTCTGTGTGTATCTACAATCACCAGCAAAGTATCTGCATTAAGATACGATTCAACTTCTTCCGGCTCGATAATAAGATTTTCCATTCCGTTAGAAGATAAGTGTTTCGCAAGAGGCATTGCAAGAGTTGTTTTTGTATTCATTACAATTTTTGCATCTTTATGGAGGGCTTTACTTATCATTGCCACGCCAACTGATGAGCCCAAGGCATCAAGGTCTGCAAAACGATGCCCCATAACAAGAACATTACTACAAGATGAGATACTATCACTTATAGCAGAAGCCACCATTCGTGTTCTTACTTTTGTACGTTTTTCAATACCTTTTGCGACACCGCCGAAGAATTCGTAATCATTCTTATCGGTTTTAATTGCAACCTGGTCACCGCCCCTGCCCATTGCCATATCAAGTGATTGACGGGCAATCTTCTCACATTCGGGGAGTGTTTCGCCTGTACCTACGCCCATTGACACGGTAAGTCCTGATACTTTTTCATTATATGTATAAGAACGCACCATTGAAAGAAGAGAAAACTTATCTTCTTTCATTTTCATAAGATTTTCATTATCTGAAATAACTATAAATCGACTATTATTTACCTTACGATAGATACAACTATAATTTTCAAGCCAATTTTCTACTAACTGTTCAACTTCACTTAAAATATCGGATTGTTGGCTTTCTCGCAAATCGCCCAATGCATCCTCAACACTATCAATATTTATAAGCATAAACACAGGGCGGGTATTTTCATATTTCACCTTAATATTTTTGAGATTGGTATCTTCAACAAAATACAAAATATATGCAGTTTCGTCTTTGTAATCAATCACAGATGAAAATGCCGTATACTTTTTATCAGCAAATTCACATTCAATATTATGATTTTCTCGAATGGTTGTAATACCTTGTCCTGATGTAAACTGTTTCACATCTACATTCTCAAATTCATTGACACCGATAAATGCATTACTGAACAACTGATTATACCAAAGTATTTTATCGGTATTATCGAAAATCACGACAGGTAGTGGAAAAAACTGAAGTTCACCATATTTTTCATCTGCCGAAAGTTTCTTGTTCAGTTCAGAAATTGAAAACTCAAGTTTTTTTGCACTGATATTATTGATTAAAACACCAACGATACCAAATATTATTATCAAAAGAAAACCTGCAAAAGCAAAATATACATTATAAAAAAGCATAACAATGCAAAGAAGTAAACAAACAACAATTGAAGGAATTGTTATTGGATAAACTTCTGCAATCTTTTTAATGCGATTCATAGCATTAATGTTTTGTGGTTTTTTCATAATAACACCTTTTTAATATAAATGGTTACACCGCACTGATTATAGGTAGCACCATAGGACTACGCTTTGTTCTGTCATAAAGAAGACGAGAAATATCATCACGGATTCTGTTTCTTATTGTACCCCATTCTATATTGCCATCATGAATGCACTCATCAACTACGATTTGTGCAACAAGTTTTACTTCTGAAATCAGTTCTTCAGAGTCACGGACATAAACAAATCCACGAGACACTACGTCCGGACCTGCAACTAACATTCCTGTATCTTTTTCAATTACAACATTGATTATCATAAGACCGTCTTCCGCAAGACGCTTACGCTCACGAATAACTGCACTACCAACATCACCAACGCCGTAACCATCAACAAAAACTTTGCCTGCAGGCACATTTTCAAGTACAGACATTTTGCGTTTGGTAAGTTCAATCTTTCTTCCGTTATCAGCAATAAAAATATTGCCCGGTTGAATTCCCATACTTTCTGCAAGTTGAGCGTGTTTTCTTAAATGTTTCTGCTCGCCGTGTACAGGAATAAAGAATTTTGGTTTCGCCAAACTCATTATGAGTCGCAATTCCTCCTGACAAGCATGACCTGAAACGTGGACATCATACATTTTTTCATATACAACTTCTGCTCCACGCTTTAACAATTCATCAACAACCTTACCCACAGTTTTCTCATTACCTGGGATTGGTGTTGCAGAGATTATAACATAGTCACCTGTACCAATTTCGACACGTCTGTGCTCTGAAAATGCCATTCTGTAAAGAGCTGACATGGGCTCGCCCTGACTACCTGTTGTAATAATAACAAGTTTGTCGTGAGGATAACGTGACACCATATCAATACTCACCAAAATGCCTTCAGGCACATTAAGATAGCCGAGTTTTGACGCAGTTTCAACAACATTTTCAAGACTGCGACCTGAAAGTGCAACTTTTCTGCCTACAGATGCGGCAACATCAATAATCTGTTGTACTCTGTGAATATTTGATGCAAAGGTTGCGACAATAAGTCGTTTACCATCGGCTTTCTGAAAAAGGCGCTCGAATGACTCGCCTACTGTACGCTCACTTGAAGTATAGCCAGGTCTTTGTGCATTTGTTGAGTCTGAAAGAAGTGCGAGCACACCTTTTTCACCGAGTTTTGCAATTCGTGCCAAGTCGATTACATCACCATCAATTGGTGTTGTATCAATCTTAAAGTCACCTGTCTGCAAAATAAGACCTGCAGGTGTACTGATTGCAAGAGCAATAGCATCAGGAATTGAATGATTAACATGAATTGCCTCAACTTCAAAATTACCGAGTTTAACTTTATCTTTCGGCTGAATTACATTCAAATCAACCATATCAAGAATTTTATGTTCACGAAGTTTGCCTTCAATAAGACCGATTGTAAGTTTTGTACCATAAACAGGAATATTTACTCGTCTTAAAAGATATGCAAGACCGCCTATATGGTCTTCGTGACCATGAGTAATGAAAATGCCTTTTACTTTATCTGCATTTTCTTCAACATAAGTGAAATCAGGAATAACCAAGTCGACGCCTAACATGTCTGGTTCAGGGAAAGCTAAACCACAGTCAACAAGCATCATTTCGTTTTCATACTCATACAAAGTCATATTTTTACCAACTTCGTTGAGTCCGCCTAAAAATGCAATTTTAACACCCTTCTCTTCACGTTTTGGTGTTCTTTTTGTCATATTATTCTTAGCATTTCCTTTTCTTGATTTATTTGAAACAGATTTTTTACTGTTATTTTTCTTAAAGGGATTCTTTTTTGTTGTATTCTGCTTTTTTGAACGATTAGAAGACATACCTTTTGCAGAACGTTTTTCTGTTTTAGATGAAATATTTTCTGTTTTTTGTTTTGCCATAATTACCTCCTTAATTATATTTTTGTATATGTAATATTACTACTCAGGACATAGCAACATTGAGTTTTATATAAATATATGCACAAAATCCCATACTAACTCACTATATTGTCATTATATAATACTATTTTTAGAGTTTATTGTCAAGGTAAAGTGCATTTTACAATTTTGGTTTTTGTCCGTTTTTTTGTGTAGTTTATATTGTTAAATATTAAAATCCGTGATAAAATTAGTTTAGTTAATTTTAAATCAATTTATTCAGGAGTTTATATGAAAAACTTGACTTTTGTTGAAATATTTACAGACGGTGCTTGTTCAGGGAATCCTGGCCCTGGTGGTTGGGGTACAATTCTCCGTTGTAACGGTACTGAAAAAGAATTATCTGGTGGTGAAGCCGAAACTACAAACAACAGAATGGAACTTTTGGCTGTAATCAACGGACTTGAAGCACTTAACAGGAAATGCAAAGTTAAAATTTATTCTGACTCATCTTATGTTGTAAATGGTATTACAAAGGGATGGGCAGAGGGCTGGCGTGCTAACAATTGGCGTAAATCAGATAAGAAGCCCGCATTAAATCCAGACCTTTGGGAACGACTTCTTGATTTACTCGCCGAGCACGAATATGAATTCGAATGGGTAAAAGGACACGCGGGACATCCTGAAAATGAGCGTTGTGACAAACTTGCAGTTGAATTCTCTCAAAAATTCCGTTAAATATTAGCCGATGATTTTCAATTTTTAGGTTGATTATTGTCGGCTTTTATGTTATATTTAATTAGTATATGGAAAATATATGGAATTTCTAAAAAAGGCGTGATTGAATAGTGGAAAACACAACTACAACCACAGTTGTCAATGAAGTTGATGCAGGTACTGTTGAAACTAATGTTCAAGAAGCATCTGCTCAAGACAGACGATATTTGCGACCAAAAGAAATCGCTGGTTTCCTTTTAACTTCATTCGGGCAGAAAAACTTAAGCCAGTATGTTAACGCATTCCGTCAGTTCTTTGCTATCAGTTTCCTTGGAATGTCAGGTAGTACATACGGCGTAATTATGTTCATCGAATCAATTTACGATGCTGTTGACGACTCAATTTCAGGTCTTATTATTGACCGTACAAGAACTCGTTGGGGTCGTCTTCGTCCATGGCTTGTTATTCCTACACCATTCTGGGCAATAGCAATGATAATGCTCTTTACCACTCCTGCTTTTCTTGTTCATGAGTGGCAGAAAATAATTTGGACTGTTGTTGCAATTTTTGTTTACAACCTTGGCATGTCATACTTTGGTGCTTGGACTATTATGCTTTATAATATCACTCCAAACAACAATGAGCGTGATAACCTTATTGCCACATCAAAGTTTGCTGACCTTTTTGGTGTATTCCTTCCATCTATTGCATCATTCGCAGTTGGTATTCTTCCAAAAGCTACAAAAAATGCAGTTGGTATGCAAGATATCTATACAGGGTTTGCAGTTATAATTACTGTAATCGCTGCATTTACTGCATTCTATGGTTTCTCTGCTATGAGAGAAAGAGTTCCGCTTGCTTCTCGTGAACAGATGAAAGAAGTTGGTGTTGTTGAATCATTCAAGAACGTTTTCAAAAACAGACCAATGTTTGTTCTTGTTCTCTCAGGTTTCTTCGCCGGCTTCAAGTCAGTTGGTGTTGCAAGTGAAAGTTTCTATTGGATGCACAACTCAAAGAATGTTGCTCACGGTTCAATCGCAGGTATTTTCACAGGTATTCCTAACTATATAATGGTACCACTTGCACCTAAACTTATCCGTAGATTTGGTGCTAAAAAAGTTGCTGTTGCATCAGGTATCTTTGCAGGTTTCGCTTATGCAGGTACATTCCTTATTGGTATTTTCGGTAACAACGGCAAGGGCTTCCTTGTTGACTGGGAAGGTCATAATGCCGTAATTAACCTTGCAATTCTTACATTCTGTCTTACAGTTTGCGGACTTCCTAACCAGCTTTTGAATGTTGCGGGTGCTGTTCTTCAGGGCGACGTTTATGACTACAGCGAATGGAAAACAGGTATGAGAAACGAAGCTCTTGTTCAGACTGTTCAAAACTACTTCGGTAAGGCCGCTAACTCAATCACAAACCTTCTTTCAGGTGTTGTTATTTCATTAGTTGGTTATGTTGCAAGAAAAGATGAATTTGGCAACATTGTTGCTGAATCAAACTACAATACACTTCTTGGTTTCTGGGCTGTTTTCTGTTTATTACCTGCAATTGCTCGTTTCCTTTATGGTATAACCCTTTTGTTCTTTAATGTTGACGGTAAAGTTAAAGAACAGATGCTTGCAGACCTTGAAGTAAGACGTCGTGAAAGACTTGAAAAAATAAATAATGAGGCAGAAAATGTTACAATTGAAACTGAATAAACCAATCACTATACATAATAAATTTACCCCAACTCAAATGAGTTGGGGTTTTGTTTTAATAATTATTTTTTGCAATAAAGTTCAACTTTGTTGAGAGTTGCTTTCACACGATATGATGTGATTACAATTTTAAGTCGGTTAATTTTTTGTTTCTTGAAACGGCAGATTCGCTTTGCTCCAATTATTGTGGATGAGCAAATTTTTTCATAGCCATTGCCGATATCTGCGAAAACATCAAAACTTTCAATCTGTTGTCCAGTTGCAATATTTTCTTTAAGGACTATTTTATCAGCAACTATGCTATTTTTAAAAGTGATTTTGATTTCGGGTTTCTCATCATTTTCGTCACATTGCCAATAGCCGTTTTCGGTTATCAAATTGTTAGCATTATAGTCATCACTTAATTGAGAAGATGCAGTTACAGCGCAATCGGTTGCAAGATTTTCGGGAAATTCTTTTCGCAACTCGTCACCGAATTTACGCAACGCACGAACATCGGCTTTTGCAATAAGTCCGTTTTTATCGGGTGGAATGTTAAGCAATAATGATGAATTGCCACCCACACTACCCCAATAAATCTGCATAAGCTTCTTCAATGATTTAACTTTAAAGTCTTCTCTTTTATGATAAAACCAACCCGGACGAATAGAAACATCAACTTCTGCAGGATACCAGATAAAATGCTTACAACCTTCAATAGCTTTACGGCTGCCTAAATCTTGCGTAGTCGCCTCTACCCTTTTAGCAAAGTCAGGGTCGTCTTCTTGTTGAGAATGCTCTGCAACATAATCCTGATTGCTTACATAATAAGGCACAACACTCCATTCAGATTCACGCGATTTGCCCGCCTCATTACCACACCAACGGACATCTGGTCCGCATATATTGATTACTGCATTTGGTTGCAATTCACGGATGATTTCAAAATATGAATTCCAATCATACACTTGTTTTTTACCGTTTTTACCCTCGCCGCAAGCACCGTCAAACCAAAAGCAGAAAACATCGCCATATTTTGTAGCAAGTTCTGTAAGTTGATTTTTAAAATATGTATTGTATTCTTCGCCTGTACCATAAGTGGCTTCGTGTCTATCCCAGGGAGAAAGATAGACTCCGAATTTAAGTCCATATTCACGGCAAGCATCACTGACCTCTTTTGCTACGTCACCTTTACCGTCTTTATAAGGACTATTTTTCATACAGTAATCTGTATATTCGCTTGGCCAAAGACAAAAACCATCATGGTGCTTACAAGTAAGGATAATAGCTTTAAGACCTGCATTTTTAATCTCTTTTGCCCATTGACGAGCATCAAGCTTTTGGGGATTAAAAATAGATGCCGGTGCAGTACCATCGCCCCACTCACGACCTGTAAACGTATTTGTACCGAAATGACAGAAAGCGTACATTTCTAATTTTTGCCACTCTAATTGACGAGGCGACGGAATTACTTCCGCCGCCAACTCATAACTTTTCTTATTCTGCATAATTTGTTGCAACAATATCTACACCTGTACCGAGGATGTTTTCAATAACTACATCACCGATATTAACAGGAGCTTTAATAGATGCTTTATTGATTTCTGCCATACATTCCATCATCATACCCTTTGGAATTGGATTTGCTGATTTTACAGGCACAACATAAGCACTGCCACCTTCAACTCTAACAGTTGTTGTAATCATTCTTGTTGGATTTGTAACCTCTGTACGAGCATAAGCGTCACCACGTTTACAAGTATTACCTGTAACAGTAGCTACGTTACCATCTGCATCAAATGTAACAGTAATTGGGCATCCTAAAGGACAAGCAACACAAACAAGTTCTCTATTTTCCATTTTATTACGCCTCCACTCTTACATTAATAACTGCATCTGCAGGAAGTTCAGAAATTACTGACTGTTTGAGAGTAACATATTCCATTTCGCCTGGGCAAAGTTTAACCTTTTTCTTTGAAAGGATTTCTTTACCGTCGCACTCAACAATAATTCTTGCATTATTGAAAACTGCACCAACACGGAAATAAAGTTTAACATCAGTATCTGTTTCACGATTAATTCTCTGTGGTACTATGTAACGAACACCGTTGATACCTTGAGTATAAACACACTCACCTGTTACCTTTTCACCCTTGATGAACTTTGCAGCACCAAGACCAGCAATCTGGCTTTCTTCTGTAACATAGTCAACAAGGTCATGAACCTGAAGAACGTTACCGCAAGCAAACACACCTGCGTGTTCTGTTTCACGATATTCGTCAACTTGTGGACCATTTGTGATTCTATCAAGGTCGAGTCCTGAATTCTTTGAAAGTTCGTTTTCAGGAATAAGACCAACTGAAAGCATCAATGTATCACAAGGAACATATTCTTCTGTACCCTCGATTGGTTGAAGTTTATCGTCAACTTTTGCGATTGTTACACCTTCAAGACGGTCTTTACCATGAGTTGCAATAACTGTAGTTGAAAGTTTAAGTGGAATGCCAAAGTCATCAAGACACTGAACGATATTTCTTGTCAAACCGCCTGAATATGGCATAAGTTCGCAAACCATTTTAACCTTTGCGCCTTCAAGAGTCATACGACGAGCCATAATAAGACCGATGTCACCAGAGCCAAGAATAACAACTTCGTGACCAGGCATATAGCCGTCAATGTTAACATATTTCTGTGCAGTACCTGCAGTCATAATACCTGAACAACGACTACCTGCGATACTTAATGCACCACGTGGTCTTTCACGGCAACCCATAGCAAGAACTACTGCTTTTGCCTGAAATTTAAGAAGACCGTCCTTCTTGTTAACTGCGGTAACAACATTACCATCAGCAACATCAAGTACCATTGTATCAACCTTAACATCAATGTCAGTACCTTCAAGCATTTTCATAAATCTGCCTGCATACTCAGGACCTGAAAGTTCTTCACCAAAATAGTGAAGACCAAAACCAGTGTGAATGCACTGTTCAAGAATACCGCCAAGTGTTTCGGCACGTTCAAGAACGATAATGCTATCAATACCATTTTCTTTTGCTTTAAGGGCAGCTGCCATACCAGCAGGACCGCCACCAACTACAACAAGGTCATAATTCAACATACCGATTCACCTCACTTTGTTCTTTCATAAATAATCTTTGAGTCGCCGCCGAATTTTGTGATGTCACTCATTGGAACACCTAACTCGCGAGCAAGGATTTCTACAACTTTACTGCCACAGAAACCACCCTGACAACGTCCCATACCTGCTCGAGTACGTCGTTTAACACCGTCAACATCTCTTGCCCCTGCAGGAGCTTTGATAGCGTCGATAATCTCACCCTCTGTGATTGTTTCGCAACGACAAACGATTCTACCGTAAGCAGGATTCTTCTTTATAAGTTCTGCTCTTTCTTCATCACTCATATGACGGAAACGAACAGGTTCTTCTCTTACATCTGTATAATTTTCTTTCTCTATAAGTTCGAGTTTTTCACTTAAGATTTCACGAACATAAAGAGCGATTGCAGGAGCAGATGAAAGTCCTGGAGATTCAACACCCGCAACATTCAAGAAGTTTGCACTCTTATCGCACCAACCAATGATGAAATCGTCATTAACAGGATGAGCACGAACACCCGCAAAAGATGTGATTGCATTTCTTGTTGAAACAATAGGAACTGATTTAAGTGCTTTTTCAACAATCTCTTTAAGTCCCTCTGGAGTTGTGTCAATATCTTCTTTACTATCTTGATTAATAGCTGTTGGTCCGATAAGTAAGTTACCGTCAACTGTAGGAGTTACAAGAATACCTTTACCCATCTCGTTAGGGCACTGGAAAATTGTATGAATTGCAAGGTTACCT
>JAGBSJ010000018.1 GCA_017631955.1 Clostridia bacterium | reverse complement strand
GGGGCACCATATTTCTTAAGCGGTATTATGGATATGTACATAGGATATCTCCGCGGTCTCGGACATTCCGGCAGAACTACCGTAAACTCATTTATTGGTGTTTGCGGATTCAGAATCGGTTGGATTTACACCATTTTCCAGTTGCCACAGTTTCATACTCCAGAGTGGTTGTATCATTCTTACACAATCTCGTGGGGTATTACATTTGTTGCACAAACAATAGCGTATTTTATAATTTATAATTAGAAAAACAAACAGATACAATTAATTAAGGGAACAGAAAAACTCTGTTCCCTTTTTTCGACAAAAAAGGGTGTCTTTTCAGACACCCAACATATTAATAATATCAAAATAAAAAGCAAAAGTCAATAGATTCTTCATATTTTCGGTAGCATTATGCACAAAATCTACTTAATAAACAATTGAAAACTATCAACTTTATACAAAATTACATATTGATTTTATAATTTTTTCATGTTATATTATAGACACAGAAAGGAAAAGGTGATTCCAATGTACAGGTAAAAGCCAAAACAAAGCAAGGCCAAAAGGTTAAGCAAAAAAGGACAAAGGTGGTTCCAATGTACAATTGAATTCCTTAATTCAATCTTACAGAAATAGGTTAAAGGTCGAATAACAGACTACCCGAGTAATAAGATTGAACTTTCAAACGACTTTTTGAAAAATGAATATTCCTACACAAAAAAGTCTATCTCACTTACGAGATTTCATATAAATTTGAAGGAAAGTGTTTCGGTGGTATGGAATGTAAGAGTTGTCAAAAGGTCGGAACATGAAGAAAGAGAGGTACACAAAATGAAGTTAGATATCAAGAGTGAACAGAAATAACCCTCCAAGCCAGTTAAAAGATGTGTAAAGAAACATCGGCTTTGAGGGTTATTTCTTTTTGCCCTTTTTTCATTCTTTCGCCACTAGTGGCGATTTTTTTATGCCAAATTATTGAAATCACTTTTTAATAGTATTATAATTGAAAAGTTACTAATCGTTCAACCTTACTACTATTGAAAGGAGAAGTTTATGAGGTGGATTAAACTTCACGAGCCGGTTAAGGTTCCTGTACTTAAAAATGTAATATTTGCTTTGAAACTTGTCTGGGAAGCAGACAAGCGCCTTTTAATTGGCTATTTTGTTACAGAAATCTCTAACAAAGTTTTATCAATGTATGTTCAAAACATTTTATTCTTGAAAGTACTGTTGAGCATCATTGACGGTGATGCCGATTTTAAAACATACTTTGTTTATCTGTTACTTTTCTTCGTGGTATTTTTATCTGTAAAAGTTATTTCTGCTTATGCTGAAAGAACAAGACTTATTTCTACAAAAGTCGTACTTAAAAGAGTGAACAACAAGATTTTCGAAAAAGCTACTCAGTTAGATGTGAGTTGTTATGAAAATCCCGATTTTTATGATAAATATCAACGTGCAACACTTGTTCTTTCTTCAAGTTATTATGACTTGATTTGTTGGGACGTAGCGGCAGTTGTGGGTGGAATAGTTGCACTTATCTGTGTTATTGGTACAGTTACTGCTATTAACCCAATGTATTTGTTATTCTTGTTGCCTGTTACACTTGTATTTGCTATTGAATTGGCGAAAAGTAAAGCCGTTTATAAGCGCGACCTTGAGATGACAAAAAACAACAGAATTAAAGCGTATATTCAACGAACAATGTTCTTGAAAGAATTTTCAAAAGATATGCGAACATCAAACATTTTTGCAGTTCTTACTAAAAGATTCAAAGCGGCAATTGATGCTAACATTTTAATTCTTAAAAACTATGGTGTAAAACTGTTCCTTTACAGTATGTTAAGTTCACTTTTTAGTGATTTTATTCCGATTATAGGTACTTATGCTTTCGCAGGGTATCAATTCATATTTACACAAGCGCTTTCAATTTCGGGATTCTCTGTTGTGCTTGCATCAATCAACTCTGTCCGTGATTCAACACTCAGTATTGCCGAGGGCTTTGACGAAATGACACAGATGGCACTTTTCTTCCAGAATCTTCGTGACTTTTTTGACTATGAACCAAAAATCACAGACGGTGGAAAAGATGCAGAAGAATTCCAGAGCATTGAATTTAAGAATGTGTCATTTACTTACCCTGACACAACAAAAGAAATTCTTAAAAATGTTTCATTCAAGATTACCAAGAGCGAGACTATTGCTATTGTTGGTGTTAACGGCGCAGGCAAATCGACACTCGTTAAGTTATTACTTCGTTTTTATGATGCAAACGAAGGTGAAATTCTTTACAACGGTATAAATGTTAAAGAATACAATGTTGCATCACTTCGTAATGCTTTTGCAACAGTTTTTCAGGATTACAAAAACTTTGCGGTATCTGTAAATGAAAATATTATGTGTCACGAATGTAGTGATGAAGAAAAGAAAATTGCAGAAAAAGCGCTGAAACAAAGCGGTGTATGGGACAAAATCGCATCATTACCAAAAGGTGCCGACACAGTACTCACCCGCGAATTTGAGATTGATGGTGCAGGTCTTTCAGGTGGCGAAAATCAAAAAGTTTCTGCGGCACGACTTTTTGCAAGAGAATTTGAAATCGCAATTCTTGACGAGCCAAGCTCTGCACTTGACCCTATTGCAGAATACAAAATGTATGAAAATCTTATAGATGTTACAAAGGACAAAACTGTTATTTATATTTCTCACCGTCTTTCAAGCGCTGTGCTTTCTGACAGAATTTATGTGCTTGGTAATGGCACAATTCTTGAGTCAGGCAGCCACTCAGAACTTATGGCACAAGGCGGAGAATACAGTAAAATGTTCACTTTACAGGCCTCAAGTTACAAAGGCGAAAGTGAGGTGAGTGAAAATGTTTAAGAGAAAAGAAAAAGAAAAGACACTTCACTCAATGCCTTCAAATATTTTCTTCTTTGTAAAACTTCTTTTCAGTGTATCTCCCCTTTTAGTTTTTGGCGAATTTTTATGGGGACTTTTGATGATTTTGCCTAACAACCTTATTAAAGTTATCGGTGTAAAATACATTATTGATGTAGTAACTGAAGGCAAAGACCTTAAAAGAATTTTCGGTGCAGTTGCAGTTATTGCGGTAGTTTTAATTGTTTCTACATCAATTTCGTGGTTATTCCGTGAATTTTTCTGGAATATTGAACGTGAAAAAGTTTATTTTGGACTTAACAAAAAACTTTATGACAAGGCACGTTCACTAGACCTTGAATCTTACGACAACCCTGAATTTTACAACAATTTCATTCTTACTATTGAGTCATCATCTACAAGTATTCAAAATCTTTTAGGTCTTGTAAGAATGTATGTGGGTCACATTATTTCACTTATTGCGGTGGCATCGGTATTATTCACTATTGACCCTTGGTGTCTTGTAATTATTCTTGTTGTAATCTGCGTATTTTTGCCAATCAGTAAACGAGTTGGTGAGCTTATGATGGAACGTAGAATTGACAACGCTAAATTCCACCGTCGTTCTGACTATTTTCAACGCGTTTTCTATTTGCAGGACTATGCAAAAGAAGTGCGAATGAACAACATTTCGCCTTTACTTATGGACCGCTACAACGACGCAGCAGATGATGTTATTAATAATCAGAAAAAATACTGGAATAAAATTTCTTTTCTCAACTGTTTACAGACAGTAGGCGTGCAGGGTCTTGGATTTTTGTTCATACTCCCCTTGTATCTGGGATACTGTGTACTTGTTAAAGAGACACTCACTCCCGGCGATTTTGTTGCAACATTCAACGGTGCTCACGCGGTTGCTATGTCATTCCAATTCTTAACCGTATGGGCATTGGCTCGTTTCTCGGAACAAGGCAAAATGATTGACAAATATCGTGAATTCCTTAAAGCCGATTTCAAAATCAAAAATGGTGGAAAAGCTGCCAAGAAAACTGAGCCGAAAGAAATCACAATCAAGAATTTGTCATTCACCTACCCTAACAACGACAAACCAACCCTTGAAGATATTAATCTTACAATAAAACCATACGAGAAAATCGCTTTGGTTGGCTACAATGGTGCAGGCAAGACCACACTTACCAATTTATTGTTGCGACTTTATGATGCTACCACAGGTGAAATCCTTATTGATGGCGAAAACATAAAAGATGTTACTGCGGAATCACATCGTGACAGATTTGCGGCAGTTTTCCAAGATTTTCAGATTTTCTCTTGTAGTTTAGGTGAAAATGTTGCGCTTGACACTAATCCCGACGAAGAAAGAGTATGGGATGCACTTAAACATAGTGGATTTAATAAAAAACTTGAAAAAGGTATTAATTCTGAACTTTTACGCGAATTTGACGACGATGGTGTAATGCTTTCAGGTGGTGAGGCACAGAAAACTGCTATTGCTCGTGCATTCTACAAGGATTGCCCTTATGTAATTCTTGACGAGCCAAGTGCAAACCTTGACCCTGTTGCAGAATACAATCTTAATCAGGCGATGATTGAAGCGGCACAACAAAAAACCGTTATCTTTATTTCTCATCGACTTTCAACCACTGTTAATGCAGATAGAATTTACGTTATGGAAAACGGTAGAATTATTGAAAGCGGTAGCCACACAGAACTTATGGAACTCGGCGGCACTTATGCTTATATGTTTAATTTGCAGGCAGAAAAATATAAAGACGAATAACACAAACAAACCCTCGGTAGTAATACCGAGGGTTTTTATTATGCCAAGTATTTCAATATATCTTCTTTTGTTGCAGCAATTTTGCCTTGAGCGTAGGTGTCGCGCCCGCCACCTTTACCATCAAAGTTTTTGTTAAGCTCTTGCACCAATTCACGAACGCTATTTTCTTTACTTGAAACAACATAAATGTAGTTGTTTTCGTCTGTATTTGAGAAAAGGTAGCAAAATTCGTGTTCTTCAATTAAAGTGTTTGAACAATTGCGAAGTTCATCATAAGATGCACCGTCAATGAATACACAAACTTTATTATCTTTAATGTGCTTTTCCATTTTAAGCATTGCAAGTTCGCCTGAAAGTTTCTTGTTTTCGGCGCGAGCGTTAGAGAGCTCAGTTTGTATTCTTTCAACCGCCACAGGAGTTTCAAATCGTTTTGCAGAAAGCATATTCATAATTTGCTTATTTGCATTATGAACATTCATATAATCGTTAAGTGCCAATGTGCCACAAAGCAGTTCAATTCGAGTACCTTTTTTATATGGAATATAGCTTATAATTTTTATAATTCCAACTTCGCCAGTGCGCGCTACATGGGGTGCACAACAAGCACAAAGGTCAGTATTTTCAATTTCAATAAGACGAACACCCTCAGTAATATCAAGTTTGCTACGATAATCATAATCGGGTAACTCTTCAGGTGTTGGGTAGATTGCTTTAATGCTATTGTTAGCATAAATCGCTTGATTTGCTTTAAGTTCAACTTGGCGGATTTGTTCGTCATTAAGCGGTCCGTCAATATCAAAAGTAACAAGGTTGTCATTCATATGAAAGCCCACATTATTGTAGCCGAAAGTTCTGTGAATTACACCTGAAACAATATGCTCGCCTGTGTGATTTTGCATACGAGAAAAACGAGTGTTCCAATCGATTTTACAATCTACTGTTGCACCAATTTCAAGTGGATTTTCAAGCTTGTGATAAATAACATCGTCT
This sequence comes from Clostridia bacterium, assembly GCA_017631955.1. GTDB lineage: Bacteria > Bacillota > Clostridia > Oscillospirales > Acutalibacteraceae > Fimenecus. Next base: position 37,797 of record JAGBSJ010000018.1, on the reverse strand, counting down.
TTAATCTGCACATCAAGGACTTCTATACCGTTAATTACACCCTTGTCGGCATCTTGTCCGCCACCCTCTGGAAAGAATGCAGTTTTATCTAAAACCACAAGAAATCCACCATTAGTTTCAGTGCAAGAAACAACAGATGCAGAAAACTCTTTTATATATGAATCATTTTCGTATAATTTAATTGTGTGCATAATAACACCTCATAAATATTATTGTTTTTTCTTTGTCTTTTTTATTATGATTACACCGCCAACTATCAGCAATACACCAAACGCAATAATAACAAGAGACAGAATAACCGCCAAAATCTGAATTGGTAAGAACCGCATCCCTATAACTACCAAAAACTCTATAATTCCTATACCTGTTATATAAACACCAATTAGTATAAGAGCTAATCCCACCATCCAACTATATGTTTTAAAATTTGCACTAATCCAATTAACCAAGCGGTCAAACACAGTTGTTTTTACATTGTTTTGAGGTTGATATTCGTCTGTGTTTTCGTCTAAAAGGAAATCAACAGTTACACCAAAGCAATCCGCAAGGGATTTGAGTTTTGTTATTTCAGGCAAGGCGTCGCCTGTTTCCCACTTGCTGACTGCCTGACGCGAAACTCCAATTTTCTCTGCCAGAGTTTCTTGTGATAATCCGCACTTTTTACGATAAACAGTAATTTTTTCATGTAATTTCATAAAATCATTCCCCTTTCTTCATTATCTTAACATTTTCACAGTCGCTAATCTATAAAGCAAGGTTTGAAATACCGCAACCAATGGTTGCATTTTATCTTTTATATAATTATATAATGTAATTTCTATATGGTCAACGAAAAATTTAATAAAAAATACCGCGAGTCAAAAGACACGCGGTATTAAAACCAAAATATAAATTTTTCGTTAGACAATGTCGCGGAACCGAAACTGTATATAGATACAGCGAGGTGAACGCGACGAAGTATTACGGAAAATTAAGCTTTGTTAGCTGAGCCGAAGAGTTCGATTTTTTCTTTAACAGTTGCCTTGATAGCTTCTACGCCTGGAGCTAAAAGCTTTCTTGGGTCAAAGCCCTTGCCTTCAAGGTCTTTGCCTGCTTCAATGTACTTTCTTGTTGCTTCCTGGAATGCAAGCTGGCATTCTGTGTTAACATTGATTTTTGAAACGCCAAGAGAGATTGCTTTCTTAATCATATCAGCAGGAATGCCTGTACCGCCGTGAAGAACGAGTGGCATTGTACCTGTTTTTTCCTGAACTGCTGCAAGTGTTTCAAATGAAAGACCTGCCCAGTTTTCTGGGTATTTACCGTGAATGTTACCGATACCTGCTGCGAGCATTGTAACGCCAAGGTCTGCAATCATTTTGCATTCGTCTGGGTCTGCACATTCACCAGCACCAACAACGCCGTCTTCTTCGCCACCGATTGAACCAACTTCTGCTTCAATTGAAAGGCCTTTTTCTTCACAAATTGCAACTAATTCTTTTGTCTTTGCAATATTTTCGTCGATTGGGTAATGTGAACCGTCGAACATGATTGAGCTGAAACCTGCTTCGATACATGCTTTTGCGCCTTCATATGAACCGTGGTCAAGGTGAAGAGCAACAGGAACTGTAATGTTAAGTGTTTCAAGCATACCCTCAACCATACCTACAACTGTGTTGTAGCCACACATATATTTACCTGCACCCTCAAATACACCAAGAATAACAGGAGAATTCATCTCTTGTGCTGTGAGAAGGATTGCTTTAGTCCACTCAAGGTTATTGATATTGAACTGACCAACTGCATAGTGGCCTGCTTTTGCTTTTGTAAGCATTTCTTTTGCATTTACTAATGGCATATGTTTATACACTCCTTTAATTTTTTCCGCAATTATTATAGTACACATACACATTTTTGTCAACAAATTAACAAAATAAACACCACTGAATAGTATAAAAAGAGGTGGTATTATGAAAAAGTATTTTTCAAGCGTAATTTGTAGTCGTGGTTACACAAGTGCATACAATACAATCTATAAAAAAGACACTAATTCAAGAGTTTTTATAATATATGGCGGTAGTGATTTTGAAAGAGCAATTTTCTTTGAGCAACTGCTAAAAAACTTCAAAGGTTATAATCTTTCTGTATTTAATCCCTTTTATGATGAGTCCCCCGACGGAATTTACATAGAAAATCTTAATACATACATAATAAGCGACAGTGGGTACTCGCGAATTTCTCCAATCCTTTCAGGAATATGGGAGAAATACTACCCTGCTACAAAAGATAAAGACTACCCTCTTGATTTGCGCCGCGAAATACTTATACTTAAAGCGAAAGAAAACAATTGTTATAAAAATGCTTGTAATGTGCTAAAAAGTGCATCTCATATTAAAGAGAAAATTCACACCGAGTTTTCGCCTTTTCTCAATGACGATAAAATCATAAATTATGTGCGAAGATTTTGTAGTCGCACATTTAAAAACATAAATGGTAAAGGTGTTGGTACAATAAGATTATTAAGCACCCCCACCCCGCTCGGTATTCACACTCATTATGACACGATTTTTGATACTTGTGAAAATGTTATTGGCATTTATGATAATTCTTCTTTTGTGGGCTCAATAATTCTTGGAATTATAAAAGATTATGCTATTTCTGAAAAAATTCCATTCTTTATAAACCCGTCATATTTTGCTAATGATATTCCACAGACAATAATCTTTCCCAACCACAGTATTGCCATAACGATATGTGACGAAAATCACATTTTACCCTTTGAGCCACAAGAGAAAGTCACAATTCAACGATTTTTAACAAGCGACAGCATTCTTTCTTCAAAAAAAGTTGATGCACTATGCTCTATTGAAAATCAGCTTTTGGAAAATTGCGTCTTACACATTTACGAGGGCAGAGATTACAGATTTAAGTATAACAATTTATGCCGTGGGTATGAAAATAGTGATGAGGTAATTGAAAGAGCAGATAAATTGTGTGAACGATTGATGATATAATATTTTGCCAAAGAAAAAACAAAAAAATAAAGCCGTCCATTTGGACGGCTTTGACTGTTAATTAGTCATTTGTGTAAGGCATAAGAGCAATCTGACGTGCTCTCTTGATAGCTGTTGTAAGCTCTCTCTGGTGATATGCACAAGTACCTGTTACACGGCGAGGAAGAATCTTTGCTCTTTCTGATGTGTAACGGCGGAGCTTTGCTGTATCTTTATAGTCGATTTTTTCAACTTTTTCTACACAAAATGCGCAAACTTTTTTACGACCTTTTCTGTTTGGTCTTGCATTCTTATCGTATGCCATTATAGTCTCCTCCTATTAAAGATTAAGATTAAATCTTAGAATGGGAGTCCTTCGTCATCATCTGCACCGAAGAACCCTTGGTTATCATCGGGTAAAACTGAAAAGCTGCCTGCATCTGCACTCTGGTATGAAACAGCAGGTGCTGTGTCCATTCTTTGTGCGCCGAAATTGTTGCCGCCTTCTGCTTTGCTACCGCAGAAAGAAACGTTATCAGCAACAACGTCATAAGCTGTGCGCTTGTTACCGTTTTTATCTTCATAGTTACGAACCTGAAGTGAACCCTGAACAGCAATCATTTGACCCTTTTTGAAGAATCTTGTAACGAAATCTGCTGTTCCGCGCCATGCTACAACGCTGATAAAATCTGTTTGTCTTTCATCACCGGATTTGTAGTTACGGTCAACCGCCACAGTAAATGAAGTAACAGACAAGCCGTTTGTTGTTGTGCGAAGTTCTGGGTCAGCAGTAAGTCTGCCCATGATAATTACGCTGTTTAACATAAACTTTTCCTCCGATTACTTCTTAACAACTAATGTTCTAAGAACACCGTCAGTGATTTTTGCAATTCTTTCAAGCTCAGCTGGGAATTCAGGTTTTGCCTCATAATTATAGAGAACATAGTAACCTTCAGCTTCGTCATTGATAAGGTAAGCGAGTCTTCTCTTGCCCCACTCATCAACGCTTTCAAGAGTGCCGTTTGATTCCATAAGAGCTTTAAATTTTTCCATAAGCTCTTTTGCAGCTTCTTCACCCTTTGCGAGTGAGAAAACCATAATAGTCTCATACTTTGACATTCTTTTACACCTCCTTATGGACTTTGCCCCCCAAACTCTCCTTGGGAGGAAGGATATAGGTTTTGAAATATTAACCCATAGCAAATATGAATTGTATCAAAAAAAGGACTGATTGTCAAGCCCTTTCTTTGAATTCTTTTATTTTATAAAGTTTGGGTAATTCGCGTTTTTTACGAATATAAATTTTCTCTTGATACTCGCCGTCATCACACTTTTCAACCACTACCATAAACAATGTTATAAGGAATAAATAAGGCAACGGACAAAGAATACCAGGATTTACAAGTGACATCATTTCAAGACTGATATAAGATAAGAAAATAGTCATATTAAAAAGTGTTGCTTTTTTCCAGATAAGCATATTCCTGCGAATAAACTGATAAACGAATGCTACAATACCCACCAGACCAAAACTTGCAGCAATCTGAATCGGCTCACAATGGTACCAACAAAGTGCAAATTCTTTTGAAGCATGCACATCGCGGTTACCCATGTAACCGAGCCCTGTACCAAATATTGGTTGTGTAAGGAAATCGTTTATACCACGGGCATAATGGATTGCTCTTACCTCGTTTTTCTCGCCCATCAAGAAATCATTAACTGCTTTGAAGAGTCGGTCAAGAGTATGACCTAAAAACTCTGTAATCTGTGGTGCGAATGCTAAAAATCCGAATGCAAGGCAAAGACAGATAATAACATAAGCAAGACGGCGACGATTATCATAAAGCATATACATAACAATACACATTACAATTTCAACAGAGCCGAAAACCATTCCTCCGCGTGAGCCGGTAAGAAGAATTGCAAAGAAAAAGATAAATCCAAAAATGGTTGCATAAGATTTTTTATTCGCCATAAGAAATGCAAAAGGCATTGTAATCATAAGAATTGTTGAGCAATTATTGCGCCACTGCATATAAAGAATACCTTTAACATCAAGCACTTCGTTGATATTTATAAGGTAATATGAAATTACCATAAATGATGCAAAACAACCTGTAAGCACCATTATTTTTGTAAGCATATTAAGAAGTGAATAGTCTTTTCTAACACCTATATGAGCACAAAGGTATGAATACACAAGCACCATACCAAAGCCAAGTCCCAACATATGATATAGAGAAGTAGGTGCAAAATACTCTTCAGGGGAAATAAACCCTATACCACCAAGAAGAATTGACGCAGAAACAAACACCATTGGTTTGAATTGTGAGCCCTTTGTTGTAAGTGGCTTGCGGTATGCTATCAAATGGAACAAAATCATAAACACAAGCGGTATTATAAACCACTTGTACTGCATAAATTCGTCAAAGGAATCGTAACACCTTATAGCAATCAGATAAGTGAACATTACAGGGATTAATGCCGCCATTAAATCGTTACTGATTACCAATGTAAATCCAACAATATATGCGAAAATAACTGTACCTGGAATTTCAAGTCGTTCTTCTGGGAGATATGCCCCTGCAGTTGTAATTACACCTGCAAGGCAGAACAATACAGCCATCCATCTGTCACTGATAAGGAAGGCCCTTAATTCTTGTATTCTGTTTTGTGCTTTTTGTGACTTAAAAACAGATTCCATTATACTTACTCCCATAATTTATCATTATAATTATATAATAAAATCAACTTTTTTCAATACAAGTTACAAATCCTTAATAATTATTACAAAAATCTTACAGAAATTTTATTTATTTTCCCCTTTATATATGCTACAATTATGACAGGTGATGAATGTATGATTTTAACCATAAACAATGTAACAAAAAACTTTGGTGACAAATCTGTATTAAAAGGAATATCTTTTTCTGCCGAAAGCGGAAAAGCGGTAGGTGTTCTTGGTCGTAACGGTGCGGGAAAAACTACACTAATCCGCATTATTATGAATGTTTTTGGCGCAGATAGCGGTAGTGTTACCCTTGATGGCAACCCTATAAACACAAAGAATGTGCGAATTGGATATCTGCCTGAAGAACGCGGGCTTTACCCAAAGAAAAAGATTATGGAACAACTTGTTTATTTTGCAGAGTTGCAGAATGTTGACAAGAAAGTTGCTATGCAGAATGCAGAAACACTTCTTCGCCGTCTTGATATTGAAGAATATAAAAATCGTCGTCTTGATACTCTTTCAAAAGGTAATCAACAAAAAGTTCAACTTGTTGCAACTTTAATTGCAAATCCTGATATAATCATTCTTGACGAGCCGTTTTCAGGACTTGACCCTGTAAACGCTTCACTTCTTAAAGATTTGGTTAAGGATTTGATTAGGAATGGTAAACTTGTTCTTTTCTCAAGTCATCAGATGAACTACATTGAAGAGTTCTGTGACGAAATTCTTATTCTTAATGGTGGAAAAATCGTTTTAAGTGGTGGCATAAAAGAAATAAAACGCGGTTACGCAAGAAATATAATTGAGATTAAAACGGATGACATTAAAACTATTACAGATTTTCTTAATAACGGTAATTTTGATTTTATCAAGCGTATAACTTGCGACAACGAAAAAATTACAATTACTCTTATTGATGACAGTTATAAAGATAAGTTAATGGAAACAATATCACAATTTGGCAACCTAATTGACGGATTTTCTGTAAAAGAGCCGACTCTTAATGAAATTTTTGTATCTTTCACGGAGGGGCAAATATGAAACAATTTTTTACAGTATTTAAATTTGAATTCAAGAATTTTTTGAAAAATAAAATATTTGTAGGTCTTACAATTGCCGTAGCCCTTGTTATTACCCTTGTAACATTCTTCCCTCGATTTACAGGTGGCAAAGATATTTCAATCAACCTTGGTGAAGAAACGGTAAAATCGTTACTCATTATCAACAAGACGGATGAAAGTCTTACAGATGCAATTAAATCTACTCTTGCAGATTTTGAAATCACAGTTGATAATCAACAAAGTTTTGAAAATGCAAAAGAATCAGTTGCAAATGGTGATTACAAAATTGCCATTGTTATTGACTCTCCTCTTGAATATAAATACATAGTTGATAATTTAGGGCTTTATGACACTACATCCTACATAATCAACGAAGTTATGCTTTCTTCATATAAAGCAAATTATCTTGCAAACGCGGGACTTTCTGCTGAAGAAATCAACAAATTTACAAATGCATTCGTAACGGGCGAATCTGTAATTGTGGGTCAGGACCAGACACAGAGTTTCTTCCATGCATATCTTCTTATGATGGTACTTTATGTTGCAGTATTAGTTTATGGTCAGCTCGTAGCACAAAGTGTTGCAACGGAAAAAAGTTCACGCGCTATGGAATTGCTTATAACATCTGCCGACCCTAAAAATCTTATTTTCGGTAAAGTTATTGGTACGGGTGTTGCAGGACTTGCACAAATTGCAGTTTTACTTATCTGGGGCGTTATTTGTGTTGTCATAAATAAAGATTATCTTATGGGCAACGAAGTTTTATCAATGTTTACAAACATTTCGCCTTCTCTTGTAATTTACACAATAGTATTTTTTGTTTTGGGATTTGGGCTTTATGCATTTCTTAACGGTGCCATGGGCTCTATGGCATCAAAACTTGAAGATGTGGGCACTCTTACAATGCCTGTAATGTTTACATTTATTATCGGATTTGTAATTACAATTTCCTTTATGAGTGCAGATAAAATTGATAACATTATCATTAAAATTTTATCTTATGTGCCATTCACTTCACCAATGGCAATGTTTGCAAGAATCTGTATGGGTACTGCAAGCCATTTTGAAGCACTTATATCAATTATAATATTGATTATTTCAATTTTCTTTTTAGGTCGTCTTGCTGTGACAATTTACAGAATCGGTATTCTTATGTATGGCAAACCACCAAAATTCAATGAAATTATAAGAGCATTAAAGAACAACAAATAAATTAAAGTTCACAGAAAATTAAAGATTTGTATATTTTTATTACATATTTGTATGGTATTCTTTAATCAAGGTTAAGGAATTAATCCCAACCTTGTCCCCTTTCATTTTCATTCTCCTTTTAGCAAAAAAACGAGTTCTCACAGAGAACTCGTTTTTTCATAAATTACTATTCTTTTTTCAGTTGCTTAACAACCTGGTTGCCGTAAACCGCTGCGCCTGTTACAAGCACACCTTGTACTACGCTGTGAGGGCTAAGCCCCAAAATTGCCACAGTACCCAAAATACCGAAACCCAACAAAATCAACGGTATATATTTATCGGGGATTTTTTCTGTATTCTTGATTATCATACCAATAACATTAAGCACAGGAATAAGCACAAGTGCATTTTCTACAATATATTCTACCATTTTTCCTCCTTAAAATAGCATACTTATAACTACACCACAGATAGCACCGATAATGGCGACTATCGTTTTGTCCCACAACCAACCGGGGCGTTTTTTTAGTGCCTCTATGCTTTCTTTTAACTCCCCAAGAGTTACAAGCATACTGTCAAGTTTTGTTACGCTCTGTACTTGTGTAAGGGTTACATCATTGACCTTTTTATATAAAATCTGTATGTCAGACTCAACCTTGTCAATACGATGATTCAACATTTCATTTTCAAGCATTGTCTTTCCTCATATCATCACGGTGAACAAATCCCGTAACATATTTGCCGATTGGTTTACGCTCTACATTTGCAAGAGAATTTGTAACTCTGTATCTGCCTTCAAAATAAATTCCGTCGTAAATGTAATATGTTCCGCTCAAGTGATTTGCCACCACATCACTCCATGCAGATGAGTAAAGCTTTGCATTTTTAAGAATTACTTTTTGTCCCGCCACAAATCCGCGTTTTGGTGGCTCTGCTTCGATTTCTGCGCCGTAACCGTTAAGTCCGTTGTATTTCATAATTGATGGGTAATTTTTGTATGATTCATCCAAATCTACATTTGTTTCGATTCCGTCCACCCTGCCTTTTGAGGTCTTTTGCCACATACCATAAGTACGCTGGAATGTTGGTTTTTCTGCCCATTGAGCAAGCCAGATGTCATACTTTTTGAAAATTTCATCGGTAAAATAGTTGTCAAGCCAATGCTTGTTTGCATAAATACAAACATAATAACCATAACTTTCCATTCTTTCACAGAATGCTTTTGCAATTTCAGAAACCTTTTCTTTGCCTAATGCAGAAACTCTGTTTTCCTCCATATCATAGGCAATTGGGTATTCAAACTTTTTGCCCTTGATAACCGAATAGCAAAGGTCCGCTTCTTTTCTTGCATCTTCAACCGTTGTGGCGTAAGAGTAGTGGTAAGCACCAACAGGAATTCCTACTTTTTTAGCTCCTGCATAGTTAGTTTCAAAGAATTTGTCTTTCTGACCTTTTCCCCAACCAAAACTCGAACGCATCATTACAAACTGAATTCCCGCATTCTTAACACGACTCCATTGAATTTCACCTTGCCACTTTGAAACATCTATACCTTTATAAACTGCCATAATATCACTCCTTCTATTTATATGCCGAACAGGTAAAGTGTACTACCTGCCTTCATAAGATTATTTGAATTAAAACTACCGAAACTAATATTTTGAATATTGTTGATATTAGCAACAACACTTAAATCAGAATTAAGTGCCACATTATTACCACCTAAGCCCTGACCTGAACCTGTTTCAGTAAAATTGGTAAGCAAAGCCGATGGATATGTGCTTTTGAATACTACCTTGTCACTAAGAGTAATAATGTTTTCGCTTTCAAGCCAGAAACCGTACTTTCTGTCGGCAGTAGGGTTAAAAGAATTATACATCTGATATATATTGCCACCGTTAATATTACAGAACAGAGTTGTTGATGCCGTATTCACAAAACTGCCTATAAATAAAACAAAGAATTTCTTAAGATTCATATTTTTAAGCAAGTTTCCATTAGCATCTTCTGAAACAGTAATCCTTTGAATATCTGATTCAAGGGTTAGTGAACCTAACAAACGATAGCCGAGGGCTTCAATGCTTTCCTTTACCGAATCAGCTTCTTGTTTTGCATATTCCTTCGCCTTTTCAATAGCAACGGCTGTATCTACATTATATTCACACTCAAGCAAAGTTTCTGCATTGGTGAAAATTGTCATATCAGGTGATATTGACTCTACCTTGCATGTACCATCAGCATTAAAGTTATAAGTTTTACCTTTGTATTGCTCATAATCGGTTTCAATTTCACCGATTTCAAGTTGCGGATACACAACAAGATTTTCAACGGTTGTGTTGGCTGCGACTTGCACCGAAATATAACCGATACTAAAATCCTCAGTCATATCGATATTTCGGTTTACACCATATTGCATAGGTAAAAGTCCGTCACTACCACCACCGCTTACCAGATAAACACTACCCTTAACGCCATTTTTAAGAGAAAGTTTATACTTGCCTTTTGGCAATTTGAATGTGTCAAATCTTATCATATGGAATGTTTTAGTGTCAGTTGTTGTACCATTAATTAAAATACCGCCATCATCTAACACGGTAAAAATACTGTTGCTCCCAATTTGATTTGAAAAATAATATGGTGTAGGAATAATATTTTTGCCACACGCCGTAAGCTTTGCGGTAAGATAATCAACATTTCCATAACTTTTCACATCAACCGCGTGTGTAACTGGTGACACATCGTTGACAACTATCGGATTACCACTTGCCACATTCTTAATAGTGTTGGCAAAATTGCCTGTTGCAAAAGATTCCGAAATTTCACCTGTATCACCTTTGTCTCCCTTATCACCTTTTGCACCCATATCACCTTTGTCACCTTTATCGCCCTTGAATGTACCAAGGCGAATTGCTTCAAGCAAAGCGTTTATGGAAAAATCATTGACTTTAGCAATGGAATTGTCAGTATCAGGTGAATAATCAAACTGCAAACAGAATTTGTGTGGTTTAATTACTTGAATTGTATTACCATCACCATCAATCATAATAATATTGAAATAACATTCAACGCCTTTAAGAGAACTCATTGTTACTGGTATATCATATGTAATGGTATTTGTTTCTGTGTTAAGAGTAAGATATTCTGTTCTCACTTTTGTACCGATGAGCGACCTATATTCAAGGTAATACTTGTAATCACCTATATAAGCATTGTCAATATTAAAAACAAGTTGCGTTGCATTATGCTCCCACATTACACCTGCATTCTCAGTTTCTATTGGTTTTGTTTCGGGTGATATATCAATAGAAATAATTTTTGTTTCCATTAATTTTCTCCTTTATATTTATAATAGTTTTTTAATTGAGATGCCGTTTCAAGTAACTCTTTTCTGATTTCACGGAATTTGTATAAATCAGATTGAAGTTCGCGAACTGCATCCATATCCCCCGACTGTTTTGCTTCTTTGATTTGTTCTTTACATTTGTCAATGAAATATTGTTGCAATGAAGCGTGTTTTTCGTATTCGTTCCCAAGTTCTTTAATGGACATTTCTCTGCTCAACTTGATTCTCCTTAACAAATGATATAAGTTCGCTTGTTGAATGTGGCAGAACGCTTGAATCATACATGAGCACATATTTAAGCGAGATTTCAAGTTTTTTCTTTATGTTTTCAAGCCGTCTGTAAACAACTGAACGAGTCATATTATTTCGTGCAGAAATCTCCCCTAATGAATATGCACCGCACCAATAATCTGTTGCTAATTGTCGTTCTTCTTTCGTCAACTCATTCTGCATAACTTTCACCACTACATCAAGCAACTTTTTCTTCTTATTGTAAATAAGATAACTTACTCCTTTTTGAATTGTTTCTTCATTAACAAGTTCAAGATTTTCAGTTAAATAAAAATATTCTTCTTTTGACATTTCAGTTATTTTTACATCTTGTAACAAATCAAACTCCCCTTTCATGAAAAATAAAAGAACGCTATTGACTTTCAACGCGTTCTTTTTACCGAACATTTGTTCGGTGCAATTATTATTGTAGCAACATATTTTAGATTTGTCAAGAAGAAAATAAAAAAGACGGAAACCTTTAAGATTCCCGTCTAAATATCAATTATGAAATTATGTAAAAGACTTATTCAGCGTCTTCGCTCTTTTTTCTTGTAAGAACAAGTGCTGCACCTGCTACAAGTGCTACTGCTGCAACTGAGAGAACAGTTGTATCGCCTGTGTCAGGAACTAAACCGTCATCGTCGCCACCTTCAGCGTCTTCGTCGCCCCATGCATCGTCGCCATTGTTGTCGCCTGCTGGGTCGTCTGATGGAGTGTCACTACCGCCGCCGAAAATCATATCACCGATTGAACCGAGAATGCCAAGAATTGTGTTAAGGAAGTCGCCAACTCCATCTGTTGCACCGTCACCAGGCAACTCAGGTAATTCCGGTGTTTCAGGCAATTCCGGTGTTTCAGGCAATTCGGTTGATGGGGGATTAACTGGAATATCAATATTAGGGTCAACTTGCTTGAAAAGTTCCTCTATAGTTGTTAAGAATGCATATGCTGCCATAGGGTTATTTGAATTTTCTACAAATGAATTAAATGTTGCCTCTGGGTCTGCCATACGACTTTCAAGATAATCTTCCATAATTTCAGTAGCAAATTCTTGTGTTGGACCATTTGCATCAAACTTTTCAGCATAATACTTACCAAGTTCTACTGGGTCAAGTGGTTTTCCATTCTCATCAACGCCACCTGGGATTGGCACTATAACATCAGCGTCATCACCAGTTGTTGCAAAAGCTGAGAAACTCATAACGAATACCATTGCTAATGCAACAATTATTGAAATAGTCTTTTTCATAATAATCATTATCCTTTCGCGTGAAAATTCGGGTATTACACCTCTATTCTTGTTCATTATAACCAAATCCAAATGAAAAGTCAACATTTTTCTTTAATATTTTTCTTTTCTTTTTATTTTATGAAGATATCGGGGAAAAATAACTCAAAGGAGGTGCAAAAAATGTTTTTCAGAAAAAACAAGGATGAAAAAATGGCAAAAACACGCAAAAAAATTGAAAAATTAAGTGAAGAAATCTCGGAAATATGGGGACCGTACAACCCTGACGGTCAATTCGACACCAACGGAAGTTACACAGGCAACCCTGACGGATTTGATGTGCCCGTGCAGGATGCAGATGATTTGTGAAACATCTTATATTAATATAGTATATAAATTTTGCAAAAAGTATTGATTTTTGAAAAATAATATGGTATTATTCGTTATGGTAAGAATATCCGTATTGACAGAGAGTGGGGCGACCCGCTCTCTTGAGTTTATTAGGAGGTTTTCATGAAAAAGAACACTGCCTCAGTGGTTTGGGATATTGCCAAGCCAATAGCAGACGAATTAGGTCTTATTCTTTGGGACGTTAAATTCGTTAAAGAAGGTGCTCGTTGGTATCTTCGCATTACAATTGACAAAGAAGACGGTGTAGGAATTGACGACTGTGTTAATATGCACCACGCTATTGACGGTCCGTTAGATGAAGCAGACCCAATTGAACAAGCATATAATCTTCAGGTGCAGTCCCCCGGTATTGAGCGTGAGCTTTGCAGGGATTTTCACTTCGATTGTTACTTAGGTGAAAAAATTCAGGTTCGACTTATCAAAGCTTTTGAAGGCAAGCGAGAATACAAAGGTATTCTTATTGACTATGATAATGATAGTGTTACAATCGCTATTGATGAAGAAACTGAAATGAATATATTAAAGAAAGAAGCATCTTGGATTAAAGCAGATGATTTCGATGGAATCGGAAACATTGATTAATCCAAAAACTAGGAGGTTTTATAGAAAATGAATAAGGAATTTTTTGAAGCAGTTGCTTTAATGGAAAAAGAAAAAGGTATTCAGGCAGATTACCTTTATGACAAAATCAGCGAAGCAATTGTTAAAGCAGTAAGAAGAGATTACAACAACAAAGATGTAGTTGCTTGTGATATTGACCCAGAAGCACAGACAATGAGAGTTTATATTCACCTTAACATTGTTGATGAAATCACAGACTGGGACACAGATATTCTTGTTATTGATGCTCAGGAATATCGTGCAGATGCAAAAGCAGGCGAAACACTTGAAATCGACCTTGACACAATGAAATTTGGTCGTATTGCTGCTCAAACTGCAAAGCATGTTATTCGTCAGGGTATTAAAGATGCAGAACGTGGTCAGGTAATCCGTGACTTCCAGTCAAAAACTCAGGACCTTGTTTCTGCAAAAGTAAGCAGAATCGACCCTATTACAGGTAATGTTACTCTTGAAATCGGTAAAGGTACTGCAGTTCTTCCAAAGGGCGAACAAGTACCTGGCGAAACATTCACAGAGGGTGAACTTGTTAAAGTTTACATCAGCGAAGTAAAAGACACAGAACGCGGACCAAGAGTTATGATTTCAAGAACTCACAAAGGTCTTGTTAAACGTCTTTTTGAACAGGAAGTTCCTGAAATTTATGATGGTATTGTTACAATCCACTCAATTTCACGTGAAGCAGGTGTTAGAACAAAGATGGCTGTTAGCAGTTCTGACGAAAATGTTGACCCAATCGGCGCTTGTATCGGTCAGCGCGGTGCTCGTGTGAACAACATTGTTGAAGTTCTTGGTGGCGAAAAGATTGACATTGTAAAATACAGTGATGACCCTGCAGAATTTGTTGCTGCATCACTTGCTCCTGCTAATGTACTTAGTGTTGAGATTCTCAATGCAGATGAGAAAAAATGTCAGGCAACAGTTCCTGACCATCAGTTATCTCTTGCAATCGGCAACAAAGGTCTTAATGCTAAACTTGCTGCAAAGCTTACTGGCTGGAACATTGACATTAAACCTGAAAGCGGTTTTTATGAGGGCTAATATTTAACTTTTTAACAGAAAGGGGCGTACGGCGTGAAACAGAAAAAAATCCCTATGCGAAAATGCACAGGTTGCGGTGAACAAAAACCGAAAAAAGAACTTGTAAGAGTTGTTAAAACTCCTGAAAGTGAAATCTTACTTGACCTTACTGGTAAAGCATCAGGTAGAGGGGCTTATATCTGTAACAATGCCGAATGCTTAAAAAAAGCCCGCAAATCCAGAAGAATTGACAGAACTTTTGAAATGACAATTCCTGACGAGATTTATGAACAGATGGAGGCGCAAATCGGTAAAGATGATAAACAACAATCTTAACGGTCTTTTAGGTCTTTGCCGTCGTGCTAACAAAATTGCCATTGGTCACGATGCGGCAATCACATCAATAAAACAAGGCAAATCTTTTCTTGCACTCACCTGTCAGGATGCATCTGACCGATTAAAAAAAGAAATCGCAGATGAATGCAGTTTCAACAACCGAAACATAAAATATGTTGATGCGCCATTCACAATGAGCGAATTAGGTCTTGCAATCGGCAAAAAAGCAGGCGTTATTTCAATTGACGATGAGGGCTTTGCAAACAAGTTATACAGTATTGTAACGGGAGGTTATGAATATGGCGATTAAAAAATATAAGATTCACGAACTTGCAAAAGATTTTAATATTCAGAGCAAGTTTGTTATAGAAAATCTTTCAAAATATTTCGAGGGCGAGAAAAAATCTCAGACTGCTCTTGATGAAAAAGAACTTGATTTTATTTTTGATTTAATCACAAAAGAAAATTCTGTAAAGAGTTTTGACGAATACTTTGCGGCTGTTCCACAAGAAAAGCCAAAGAAGGCAGAAAAGAAAGAAGAAAAGAAAGAGTCAAAACCTGTTGAAAATAAAAAGGCAGAAAAGAGTGCTCCTGCACAGCAACCTGCTCAGCCACAACAGAAAAAGAAAGAGAAAGACCAGAATAAACCAATGCAGGCACGTACAAAAGGTGAAATGCGCCACATTGACACAAGAGCAAACTCTTTCGATGCAGAAAAATACAACGAAAAATATGAAAATATTGCTCCTGCAAACACTCACAACAGTGACAACATGGTGAAAAAGCAGAAGCTTAAACAAAAGAGCCAACAATACCGCAAACAAGGTATGAGAAGTGGCAAGAAAGAAACTGAAGCAGAGCGTCTTAAGAGAATTGCAGCAGAACGTGCTAAGAAACCACCTGTAATCACAGTTGGTGACGAAATCACAGTTGGTGAACTTGCATCTCGTCTTAAAATGACTGCTGCAGAAGTTATCAAAAAGCTTTTCGCACTCGGTATGATGGCTACTGTTAATGAAGTTATTGACTACGACACAGCAGAAATCGTTGCAACTGAACTTGGTGCAAAGGTTAGCCGTGAAGTTGTGGTAACAATCGAAGAAAGAATTATTGACGACTCAGAAGACGATGAAGAAAACCTTGTTACTCGCGACCCTGTTGTAGTTGTTATGGGTCACGTTGACCATGGTAAGACATCACTTCTTGACGCTATTAAGAATACAAATGTTACTGCAACTGAAGCAGGTGGTATTACACAGCACATCGGTGCTTACAGAGTAAACCTTAACGGTCAGTATATCACATTCCTTGACACACCTGGTCACGCAGCTTTCACATCTATGCGTGCTCGTGGTGCTAAAGCTACTGACGTTGCAATTCTTGTTGTTGCGGCAGACGACGGTATTATGCCACAGACAATTGAGGCAATTAACCACGCTAAAGCTGCTGAAGTTGACATTATTGTTGCAATTAACAAAATGGATAAACCAGGCACAACTGTTGATAAGATTATGCAACAACTTACAGAGCATGGTCTTGTTCCTGAAGAATGGGGCGGTGACATTATCTGTGTTCCTGTTTCTGCAAAAACACATATGAACATTGACAAACTTCTTGAAAATGTTCTTCTTACTGCAGAAATGCGTGAACTTAAAGCAAATCCTAACAGAGCGGCTAAAGGTATTGTTATTGAAGCACGTCTTGATAAAGGTAAAGGCCCTGTTGCTACACTTCTTGTTCAGAATGGTACACTTCATTCAGGCGACATTGTTGTTGCAGGTACTGCTGTTGGTCGTGTTCGTGTTATGGTTGACGACAAACATCGTTCAATTAAAGAAGCAGGTCCATCAGTTCCTGTTGAAATTATGGGTCTTGACGAAGTTCCACAGTCAGGTGACGTATTCAATGCCGTTTCTGATGAACGTCTTGCTCGTGAACTCGTTGAAAAGAGAAAGCAAGAAAAGAAAGAAGAACAGTTCAATCAATACCAGAAGGTTACACTTGATAACTTGTTCTCATCAATCAATGCAGGTAAAATCAAAACTCTTAACATTATCGTTAAAGCAGACGTTCAGGGTTCAGTTGAAGCAGTTAAACAGAATCTTGAAAAACTCTCTAACGAAGAAGTTGCAGTTAAGGTTATCCACGGCGGCGTAGGTGCTGTAAGCGAATCAGATATTATGCTTGCAAATGCATCAAATGCTATTATCGTTGGCTTCAATGTTCGTCCTGACCCAGTTGCAACTGAAATTGCAGAACGTGACGGCGTTGATATGAGAATGTACAGAATCATCTATGACTGTATCGAAGAAATTGAAGACGCTATGAAGGGTATGCTTGCACCTAAATTCCGTGAAGTATTACTTGGTCGTATTGAAGTTCGTAACGTATTCAAACTTTCTTCTGCAGGTACTATTGCTGGTTCTTATGTTCAAAACGGTAAAGTTACAAGAAATGCACAAATCCGCGTTGTTCGAGACGGTATTGTTATTGCTGAAGATTCAATTTCATCACTTAAGAGATTTAAGGATGACGTTAAGGAAGTAGCTTCTGGTTACGAGTGCGGTATTGGTCTTAACAAATTCAACGACGTTAAGGAAGGCGACATTTTTGAGGCCTTCATTATGGAAGAATACAGAGATTAAGGTGAATTTATGGCAGGATACAGAACAGGCAGAGTTTCAGAAGATATTAAACGTGAAATTGTGGCTATTATCCGCGAATTAAAAGACCCAAGAGTAAGAGATAAAATTCTTACAGTTGTTCGTGTTGATGTAAGTTCTGACCTTTCTTTTGCAAAAATTTATGTAAGCTCTATGAGTGGTATTGAAGATGCAAAAGAAGCAGTTAAAGGACTTACATCTGCAACAGGTCTTATTCGTCGTGAAGTTGGCAACAAACTTCATCTTCGCAAAACTCCCGAACTTAAATTTATTGCTGATGATTCAGTTGAACATGGTATGGAAATCTTTAAAAAGATTGAAAGTACAGTTATTACTGATGAGGACTAATATATGAAAAGAATTGATGTAAAAGAGTGTGCAACTCTCTTAAAAGAATTCGATAACTATCTTATTCTTTCACATCGCAACCCTGACGGTGATACCCTTGGTAGTGCATTTGCATTAAAGCGTACACTGGATTTGATGGGTAAAAAATCTTATGTACGCTGTGTTGACCCTATGCACCACAAATATTCATATCTTTGGGATGGCATTGACAACACAGAGATACAGTACGACAAAATAATTGCAGTTGATGTTGCCGACACAAAACTTTTAGGTGACTCTTTTGAAGAATTATATGGTGACAACATATTCTTATGCATTGACCACCACATGACTAACAAAGAGTATGCCCAGCATCTTCTTTTAGAGGACAGAGCGGCGGCAGCAGTTGTGATTTATGAAGTAATTTGTGAATTGGGTGTTGAAATTACACCAGAAATTGCAAGTTGTGTTTACACAGGTCTTGCAACTGACACAGGTTGCTTTATGTTTTCAAATACTACACCAACTGTTCACAGAATTGCGGCAGATGTTATGGAAAAAGGCGCAGATTATGTAAATATAAACCGTCTTATGTTTGAAACAAAATCACTTTCTTATCTTAAACTTGAACAGATGGCAGTTTCATCTATTGAAAGCCATTTTGATGGTAAATGCGCAATTATGACAATCACACGCGAAATGTTCCGTGAAAGTGGCTCAAGTTCAACAGAATGTGATGGTATTGCCGCACTCCCCCGTAAAATTGAGGGTGTAAAAGTGGGTGTTACAATCCGCGAGCGTCACGACGGCAGTTACAAAGTGTCAATGCGCACTGTTGAGCCATTTGATGCGGCAAAAATGTGTGGTAAACTCGGCGGTGGCGGACATCATGCGGCGGCTGGTTGTGAATTCAACTGCCCACTCGACGAAGTTAAAGCAACTTTACTTGAAACTATAAAGGCGGAATTTTAATGACAGGCATAATTTGTCTTGACAAGCCCCGCGATATGACATCATTTATGGCGGTAAAAAAAGCATCTCGTCTTCTTGGTGTTAAAAAAGCGGGACATACAGGCACACTGGACCCTATGGCTACCGGTGTACTTGTTATTATGCTTGGCCACGCTACACGCTTTATAGAGTTGTTGCCTGAACACAAAAAATCATATTCTGCAAGAGTAAAACTCGGCATCACTACTGATACACTTGATATTACAGGCACAGTTTTAAGTGAAAGTGAAGTTAATGTTACACTCGAACAATTATTAAGTGTTGCAGAAAATTTCAAAGGCGAAATTTTACAGACTCCGCCTATGTATTCGGCTCTAAAAAAAGACGGTGAGCGTCTTTATGATTTAGCCCGCAAGGGAATTGAAATCGAGCGTGAAAGCCGAAAAATCACAATCGAAAAGTTAGAAATCTATGATTTTGACGGCATAGAGTTTTCAATGGATGTTACTTGCTCGGCTGGTACATATATTCGTTCACTTTGCGACGACATAGGTAATACCCTTGGTTGCGGTGCAGTTATGACTGAACTTCGCAGAACTGAGGCAAACGGATTTAGCATCGAAAATGCAGTAACATTAGAAAAATTAGAACAACTTGTAAGTGAAAGCAAAACTGAAAACACAATCACATCAGTTGAAACTGCACTTATGAGTTACCCTGAAATTTCGGTTTCAGAGCCACAGGCACGCCGTTTTCATAACGGTGGGGCTCTTGATTACAAACGATTACACGGCGAATACCCTATGGGCATTTATCGTGTCTACTCCCCCGAAAAAGTCCTTTTGGGCTTAGGAGAAATTTTAGAAAATGAAGGCGACCTTACAGTAAGGAGGGTGCTTGTATCTGATGAATAAATTAGCGTTGGCTCTTGGCACCTTTGATGGTTTGCACAAAGGTCATCTTAACGTGCTTGAAACAACTAAAAAATTTGCTTTTGATGGTTTTGTGCCATCTGTACTTCTTTTTGACTGTCATCCGTTAGTTGCAGTCAAGGGCTTTGCTCCACCAATGCTCATTACTAAAGAAGACAAAGAAGCAAACATTAAAAATATGGGGTTACTCCCTGTACCTATCAGTTTCAACGAAATCAAAGACCTTACCCCTGAAGAGTTTGTAAAAGATATTCTTATAGGCAAACTTAACGCGGGTGCGGTTGTAAGCGGAGATAACTTCCACTTCGGCAAAAACGGAAAAGGCACAAGTGAGGTCTTAAAAGAACTTTGTGAAAAGTACGGATTACTTTACAAAAAAGCAGAAAATGTTTCTTATGAGGGCGAGTTAATCAGTTCAACTCGTATTCGCTCTGCCCTTGAAAACGGAAACATTGAAGAAGCAAACAATATGTTGGGCAGAAAATTTTCTTACGATTTTCTTGTTGTTGAGGGTAATAAAATCGGCAAGAAATATTTTGGATTCCCTACTATCAATCAACACTTCCCTGTTGATTTTATCAATCTAAAACACGGTGTTTATGCATCACAATCAACTGTTGATGATGTTATTTACCCATCAGTTACAAATTTTGGTTGTCATCCTACAATCGGTGGCGACAAGGTGCTCAGTGAAACTTGCATTCTTGGTTTTGACGGCAACCTTTATAACAGAAGAATTAAAGTTGAGCTTCTTTCATTCATTCGTGGCGAAAAGAAATTTGAGTCTAAAGAAGATTTGAAAGAACAGATTGACAAAGACAGTAAATTAGCTGTTGAAATCTTCACAGCAAGAAATAAAAATAAATAAAATCAAATTGTAACCGCTGAATAAAGCGGGTTGTAATTATCAACGAGATAGTTTTTCGTCAGAGCCGTTAAAAAACGCAGGCAATACTTTGTGTATTAACGAGTATTTTTGACGAGCTATGGCGGAAAAGTGGCCGTTGAGAATTGCGACCAAGGTTTAAGAAGTGGTTACCTTAGAAAGGG
The DNA here is from genome assembly GCA_017631955.1 of Clostridia bacterium. GTDB lineage: Bacteria > Bacillota > Clostridia > Oscillospirales > Acutalibacteraceae > Fimenecus. The sequence goes on along the minus strand of JAGBSJ010000018.1, from coordinate 16,690 downwards.
AGATTTTTTATGACAAAATTTTACAAAGCGTATTGCAGAGTTTTCCAGAAGGTTATGTTTATTGCAGAATGCTTTATGCCATGGGGCGAGCCATTTATGCTTACAGGTCCTGGTAGTATTCGCAAACTTCCAAACCTTATTAAAGAAAAGGGACTTAAGAAAGTACTTATCGTAACTGATAAAGGTCTTACTTCACTTGGTCTTCTTAATTCTCTTTATGAAGAAATGGAAAATGCAGGCGTTGAGTATGTAGTTTATGATGGTACTCAGCCAAATCCAACAATCGAAAACATTGAAGAAGCAAAAGATATGTACAATGCTAACGGTTGTCAGGGTATTATCGCATTTGGTGGTGGTTCACCAATGGACTGTGCAAAAATTGCAGCAGCAAGAGTTGTTAAACCAAATCAGCCAGTTGAAAAAATGCGCGGACTTATGAAAATTCTTCGTCCACTTCCACCATTCTTTGCAGTTCCAACAACTGCAGGTACTGGCTCAGAATGTACACTTGCAGCGGTTGTTTCTAACTCAAAAACACACGAAAAGAATGCTTGTAACGACCCATTCCTTCGTCCAAGATTTGCAGTGTTTGACCCTGAACTTACAGTAGGTCTTCCACCACATATCACATCAACAACAGGTATGGACGCTCTTACACACGCTGTTGAAGCATATATTGGTCATTCAAATGTTAAATCAACAACTAACTATGCAGAAAAAGCAACAAAAATGATTTTCGAAAACCTTGAAACTGCATACACAGACGGTAAAAACATTGAAGCTAGAAACAATATGCTTCTCGCATCTTACTATGCAGGTATGGCATTTACTCGTGCTTATGTTGGTTATGTTCATGCAGTTGCACACAACCTTGGTGGTCAGTATGGTATTCCTCACGGTCTTGCAAATGCAGTTATTCTTCCTGTAATGCTTGAAAGCTATGGAGACGCCGTTTACGGCTCACTTTCTCGTCTTGCTGACCTTGTTGGTATCAAAGGCGATAGCGAAGAAGCAAAGGCAAAAGCATTTATTGCAGAAATCTATGCTATGAATGAAAGAATGAACATTCCAAAGGGCTTTGCACAGATTCAGGAAAAAGATATTCCAATTATCGTAGAGCGCGCTCTTAAAGAAGGTAACCCACTCTACCCTGTTCCTGTAATCTACGGCGAAGAAGAAATGACAGCTATCGTTAAGTCATTGATGATTAAGGAATAATCGAATATTACATAAAAATTAAGGAACTCTCAATTGAGAGTTCCTTTTTTATTGTGTTGATTAGTTTTTTATTTATTGCTAATCTTTGCGATACTTTCTTCAAGCATTGCAAGTTTTTCATTGTATTTTGCGAGTTTTTCGCGTTGCTCGTTAACGAGTGCTTCAGGTGCTTTTGCAACGAAGTTTGCATTGTTAAGTTTGCCTGAAACAAATGCGATTTCTTTAAGCACGCCTGCTTTTTCTTTTTCAAGGCGTTCTAACTCTGCCTTGAAGTCAACGAGTTCATCAAGTGGAATGAAAAGACGAGCGTCTTCTGTGATAATCGCAACCGCGCCGTCTTCTTCGTAGCCCTTAACGATTTCAACTTCACTTGCTGACGCGAGGCGTACGAAGAAGTTTGCACCCTCTGAGAATGTATTTTCATAAGATGTTTCAATGAAAATCTTTGCTTTCTTTGATGGTGGAACATTCATTTCTGCACGGCGGTTACGAACCGCTTTAATTGCAGTCATAACTCTTTCCATTTCTGTTTCGTCTGCTTTGAATGAGAGTTCTTCGCTAAATACAGGCCAATCGGACACCATAATTGAGTCACCATCGTGTGGGAGAGTCTGCCAGATTTCTTCTGTAATGAATGGCATAAATGGATGAAGTAATTTCAATGTATTTGACATTACATAAACGAGTACTGCTTTAACTGTTGCTTTTGCAGTAGCACATTCACCGTTAAGACGGATTTTTGCAATTTCAATATACCAGTCACAGAATACGTCCCAGATAAAGTCGTAAAGTTTCTGTACTGCCATACCAAGCTCAAACTTTTCAAGTGAGTCTGTAACATCTTTTACAAGGTCGTTGTACTTACTTAAAATCCATTTATCTTCAATAGCAAGGTTCTTTGGAACATAAGGTGCATATTCGTTCTCGTCAAGATTCATTAAGATAAAACGAGCAGCATTCCAAATCTTATTTGCAAAGTTTCTACTTGCCTCAACCTTTTCGTCAGAGAAACGCATATCGTTACCAGGGCTGTTACCTGTTGCAAGAGTAAATCTTAATGCATCTGCACCGTACTGGTCGATAATCTCAAGCGGGTCAATACCGTTACCAAGTGATTTTGACATCTTTCTACCCTGAGCGTCACGAACAAGACCGTGAATAAGAACTGTATCAAACGGAACTTGTCCTGTATATTCAAGGGCAGAGAAAATCATACGAGATACCCAGAAACCGATAATGTCGTAACCAGTTACAAGAGTATTTGTTGGGTAGTAGTGTTTAAGGTCTTCTGTCTGTTCAGGCCAACCGAGTGTTGAGAATGGCCATAATGCAGATGAGAACCAAGTGTCAAGTGTATCTTCATCCTGACGAAGATGTGCACCACCACACTTTGGACAAGTTGTAACAGGTGTCTTTGAAACAATTGTTTCGCCACAGTCGTCGCAGTACCAAGCAGGAATTCTATGACCCCACCATAACTGACGAGAAATACACCAGTCGCGAGTACCGTTCATCCAGTTAAGGTAGTTCTTTGTAAAGCGTTCAGGAATGAACTTTGTTTCACCTTTTTCTACTGCATCAATTGCAGGTTTTGCAAGAGGAACCATACGAACAAACCACTGTTTTGAAACCATTGGCTCAATGTTATTATGACAACGGTAGCAAGTACCAACCTCGTGTTTACGTGGTTCAACCTCTTTAAGAGAACCACCTGCTTTAAGGTCGTGGAGGATTGCTTTTCTTGCTTCCATTGTAGTCATACCTGCATATTTACCACAATCAAGTACTTCTGGCTCGTTTTCAGTAGCACGACCACTTGCAATAAGCTCGTCGGCAATTCTCTTGTCCTCTGCACCTGTTAAATGACCATCATAAGTGAATGTACGAACGATTGGAAGATTGTTACGCTGACCAACTTCAAAGTCGTTAGGGTCGTGAGCAGGAGTAATTTTAACAACACCTGTACCCTTTGTCATATCAGCGTGTTCGTCACATACAATCGGAATTTCTTTATTAAGAAGTGGTAAAATTACGTGACAACCGTGAAGGTGCTTATATCTTTCGTCAGCCACATTAATAGCAACTGCAGTATCGCCAAGCATTGTTTCAGGACGAGTTGTAGCAAGTTCAAGTTGCTCGCCTGTTTCTTTAACTGTGTAAAGAAGATGCCAGAAACTACCGTCCTGCTCTTCATATTCAACTTCTGCATCAGAAATTGATGTGTTACAATAAGGACACCAGTTAACCATACGGTTACCGCGGTAAATCAAATCTTTTTCATAAAGACGGCAGAAAACTTCATTAACTGCTTTACTGCAACCTTCGTCAAGAGTAAAACGCTCTCTGTCCCAGTCGCAAGATGAGCCGAGTTTCTTTAACTGTTCAATAATTCTGCCACCGTATTGTTTTTTCCAGTCCCAAGCACGCTCTAAGAAGCCATCTCTTCCTAAATCGTCCTTAGAGATACCTTCTTTTCTCATTGTTTCAACGATTTTTGCCTCAGTTGCAATAGACGCATGGTCTGTACCAGGTAACCAGAGTGTATCATAACCAGCCATTCTGTGATAACGAATAAGAATATCTTGTAATGTGTTATCAAGGGCGTGACCCATATGAAGTTGACCTGTAATGTTTGGTGGTGGAATTACAATAGTGTAAGTCTTTTTCCCCTCTTCACGCTTAGCGTGGAAATATTTTTTGCTGAGCCAGTCTTTATATATTCTGTCTTCAACATTTTTCGGATTATACTGTTTTTCAAGTTCCTTGGACATATATATTCTCCTTTATACTGTTAATGATGTAATAATACTTGAATACACCTTAACAGGGTCGTTTATGAAATTCTGTTTTACTGTTTCTAACTGCAAACCATCAACTACATAAATTGAAAGTTTCATAAGTTCAGTACCGCGGTCAAAAAGTGTGAATGTGATTGTGTAACCACCATCGTCCTCTTTCTTGACTTCGATTTTATTTTCACGCTCAACTTTAGCGCGTGTTACAAATTTAATTGCGGAATTGACCGCTTTTTCACGGACAGTTCTTGGCAAACTTGTCTGTAAAAGTTCCGCAGCTTCTCTGCCTCGTTCAGTAACTGTAATTACCTCTTCGCCATCTAAAATATCGGCGGTAATGTTACCTGTTTTTAAAAGTTCTTCAATTGCCTGACCCACTTCAAAGAAATTTGCAAGTCCATCTTCTTGCATAGCGTCATTAAGCATTTGTCTTGTCATTGGTGCATCAACGCTTTTAAGAAGATAGCAAATAAGAAGTCGTATATCGTCACGGCTACGAAGTCCGCCTAATTCAATTCCCGCATCAAAAGCATCATATTCCATAATTTACACCTGCAATTCTTTAAGTATTTCTTTAATATCTTCACGAACATAAGTGGGTTTGATTTCACTGTTTTCGATATCTTCCATTGTGCTTTCACCACTTAACACACAGATTGTGTCCACTCCCGCATTCACACCTGATGCAATATCTGTATAAAGTCGGTCGCCGATTACAACTGTTTCTTCTTTTGTGAAAGGTGAGCGCTCAACTGAGAAATCAATCATAAATCCGTCTGGCTTGCCGATATAAAGCGGTCTGCGGTTTGTTGCATAATTGATTGCTTCACACATTGCGAAGCAGTCAGGCACAAGGCCAAATTCAGTAGGACAACCACGGTCAGGATTTGTTGCGATATATGGAATATTTTTCTTTGTCTGAAGAAGATATGAAACATCCCACAACTTTTTATATGTAAGCTCAGTATCATAACCAACACAGATACAATCAGTATCTTCATCTGCTTCGGTTGTGATATTAACACCGTATTTTTCCATTTCGGCAATCATAGATGCAGTGCCCATACAATAAATCTTTTTATTAGGGAAATGCTTGTTGAGATAAAGTGCAGTTGCCTGTGAAGATGTGAAAAAGTTATCTTCTGTCACTTTAATTCCCATATTTGAAAGTTTAATAACATAATCTTTAACGGAGCGTGAGGAGTTGTTTGTGATAAACACATACTGACCACCAACGCTTTCAATATGTGCTAAAAACTCATTAACACATTCGAAAAGACGAGCGCCCTCATAAATTGTTCCGTCCATATCAAGTAAGAAAAGTTTTTTGTTCTTTAATGACATTCTAAAAATCCTTCTATCTGTTTGCTTTGAGTTTTGCGAAAAGTTTTACATTACCTGATTTTACTTTTGAAATAAAAGCACCTTCAAGGTAAGTAAGCCAAGTCCATTTAAGCTTAATTGGTATAAGCATTATTTTCATTACAAGGGAATTGGGTTTTGCATATTTTAAGGCAATTCGCACATTTTCACTTGTAATCATATTTTTTATTTGCTCTTTTTTCTCTTTTGTAGTAAGAGTACAAGCAGAGTTTGTTACATTTTCAATGCAACCCACTACACGCTCAATGTATCTGCGGTTAATCATTTCACGGCTTTCGTCGGAGTTGACATTCCAATATTTATATAAGTCAAGCATCCAACCGTGCTCTTCTTCACGCTTGTCTAACATATCACTACGATATTTTGCCGTTTCGCTATCTGCACGTGCACGCATAAAATGGTAGTATTTTTCTTCCATTAAAACTACACGCTCAACATCACGAACAACATCAAGGTTGAAAGGAAAATCGTCCCAGAAAGTGTTTTTGAAGCGTATGTCGTTCTTCATTATATATTCTCTTGAAAATAATTTGTTCCAAGGTGTATAAAGAAGATTTTTATCAAACATTTTGTGAGCGTATTCGCGAAATTCACGTTGACTTGCAAAAACTTTTGATGATAACGCTTGCTCTTGTGTGTAGTACTCAGTATCAGAATAATAAGTATCAATATAATAACCCGCCACAACAAGTTGAGCATCATTTTCTTTTGCTACCTTATACATATCTTCAAACATTGTGGGCTCTGCCCAGTCGTCAGAATCTACAAAATAAAGATACTCACCTTTTGCCTGCGGAATTGCAGTATTACGAGCGCTTGGAGCACCACCGTTTTCTTTGTGGATTACGGTAATGCGATTATCTAAAAGTGCATATGCATCACAGATTGCACCACTGTTATCGGGACTACCGTCATCAACGGCTATAAGTTCCCATTCTGTAAGCGTTTGTGCCTGTAAACTCTCAATACACTTTCCTATGTAATTTTCAACATTATAAACCGGCATAATTGCGGTGATTTTAATGTTACTCATTACTTAACTCCTTATCACAAAGTGCAAGTGCAGATTCAATACACTTGTCCATATCAAAATATTTATACTGACCTAAACGACCACCGAAAATTACATTTTTTTCATTTTCGGCAAGGGCTTTATACTGTTCATAAAGCACATTGTTACGTTCATCGTTTACAGGGTAATATGGCTCGTCGCCTATTTCCCAGTTGGCAGGGTATTCGCGAGTAATTACAGTTTTCTCTTGTTTGCCGAATTCAAAATGCTTATGCTCAATAATTCGTGTATATAGAATCTGACGCTCGTTGTAATTCACAACCGCAACTGGCTGAAATTCTTGCATATCTAATGTTTCAGTTTCAAATCTCAAACTGCGATAATCAAGATTACCGAGAGCATAGTCAAAATACGCGTCAATTGTGCCTGTATATACACACTTTTCTGCAAGAGATAAATAATACTCTTTATCTTGGAGAAAGTCGGTGTTCAAACGAACTTCAACACCATCTAAAAGTTTGTCAATTAACTCGTTATAACTATTTACAGGGATTCCCTGATAAGTGTCGTTAAAATAGTTGTTATCGTAAGTATAACGGACAGGAAGTCGCTTGATAATAAATGCAGGCAAATCTTTGCAATCGCGACCCCACTGTTTTTCGGTGTAGCCCTTTACAAGTTTTGTGTAAATTTCACGACCTACTAAACTGATTGCTTGTTCTTCAAGATTTTGTGGCTCGCCTTTAATTTCAGAGCGTTGTTCTTCGATTATGGCTTTTGCCTCTTCGGGAGTAGTAACACCAAAAATCTGTGAAAAAGTATTCATGTTAAATGGCAGATTGTAAAGTTTGCCCTCATAATTTGCCAATGGTGTATTTATAAAGTTGTTAAATTCACAAAACGAAGTCACATAATCCCATACACGCTGACTGCTTGTATGAAAAATATGCGCACCATATTTGTTGACTGTAATATCTTCAATAGTTTCACAGTAGATATTACCACCCGTATGATTTCTTTTTTCAAGCACAAGACAACGCTTGCCTTGTTTTGTTGCTTCGTGAGCAAACACGGCACCAAAAAGCCCCGCACCCACGATTAAATAGTCATACTTTTTCATAAAACACCTGTTGTAAGTGCAAAATAAAATTATAATTTGAGAATTGCTGGTAAATTGTTCAAGTAACAACTCAACTACTTTACACCACGAAGAATTGCTTGGAATTTGGATGAATTTTCGCTTTTAAGGAGGATGGCTTACGAGTGTAAGTCGACGACGCAAAAGTGAAAATACGCCAAATTACTGCAATTATTCATAATCATCCTCGTTTTCCCAGTTGTGGTAGACATTTTGAACATCGTCGTTTTCTTCAAACATTTCAAGCATTCTGCCCATGTTTTTGATGTCGTCTGGGTTTGTGAGTGCTGTGTATGTGCTTGGAACATATTCAACTTCTGCTGAAACGAATTTGTAGCCCTTTGCTTCAAGGTCGTCACGAACTGCACCCATATCGTTTGCTTCTGTACGAACATCATAGATTTCGTCTTCTGCAATAAAGTCGATAGCACCTGCTTCAAGTGCATCTTCCATAAGTTGGTCTTCGTCAATGCCTTCTTTTTCGAAAATGATTACGCCCTGACGGTTGAACATAAATGAAACACAACCGCTTTGACCCATATTGCCACCGAATTTATCGAAATAGTGACGAACGTCGGCTGCAGTTCTGTTTCTGTTATCTGTAAGTGTTTCAACGATGATTGCGATACCTGATGGGCCGTAACCTTCATATACGATTTCGTCGTAATTTTCGCCACTGCCTTCGCCTGCTGCCTTTTTGATAACTCTTTCGATGTTATCATTTGGCATATTTGCAGCTTTTGCTTTTGCGATTACGTCTTTAAGTTTTGAGTTGCCTGCAGGGTCTGGTCCGCCTGCTTTTACTGCAACTGCAATTTCACGACCGATTTTAGTAAACACCTTTGCTCTGGCGTTATCAGTCTTTTCCTTTTTTCTTTTAATTGTACTCCATTTTGAATGTCCTGACATAAAAACATACCTCTCGATATTAAAATATTATAATAAATCAGTTTATTGTATCACATTGTGCTTGATTTTTCAACAGTTATCAACACTAAAAACTTAAAAAAGTGTTTATTATTTTGCCTATTTATGCTATACTTATTTTGCAAATATAAAAATTTATTTTTTAGGTGATAAATATGAGAAAATTTATGGGCGACGATTTTCTTTTAAGCACAGAAACTGCACAGAAAATCTTTGACAAAGGTGCTCGAAACACACCTATTTTCGACTGGCATTGTCATCTTTCTCCTAAAGAAATTTACGAGGACAAGCCATTTGAGAATATAACACAAGTTTGGCTCGGCGGTGACCACTACAAATGGCGCGGTATGCGCGGTTGCGGTGTAGACGAAAAATACATCACAGGTGATGCTTCTGACTACGAAAAGTTTATGAAATGGGCAGAAAGCTTGCCATATTGTATCGGCAACCCTCTTTACCATTGGACTCACCTTGAATTGCAGAGATATTTCGGTATTTATGAGCCATTGAGCGCAAAAACTGCAGATGCAATATGGGAAGAATGTAACAGACAAATCAAGGCGGGTGGATTTACACCACGCTCACTTATTGAAAAGTCAAATGTGTATTGTGTATGCACTACTGACGACGCGGCAGATACACTTGAATACCACAAACTACTTAAAGAAGATAAAACATTCAAATGCAAGGTGCTTCCTGCATTCCGCCCTGACAAGTCATTCCTTATTGACACTCCTGCATTCCGCGAATGGATTGTTGCTATGGAAAAAGCGGCTGAAATGGAAATTAAATCATATAAAGATTTGCTTGTAGCACTCACAAAGAGAATTGAATTCTTTGATGAAATGGGTTGTCGCGCATCTGACCATGCTCTTGAATATTGTCCATTTGAACTTGCAAGTGAAGAAGAACTCGAGGCAATCTTTGAGAAGGCACTTGCAGGTGGCACATTTACACAAAAAGAACTTGACCAGTATAGAACTGCACTTTTACAATTCTTCGGCGAAAAGTATGCAGAACTGGGTTGGGCAATGGAACTACACTTTGGCGCTATGAGAAACAACAACGCAAGAATGTTTAATCAGATTGGTGCTGACACAGGATTCGACTCAATTCACGACCATCAGTTAGCTTACGGACTTTCACGCTACCTTGACTCACTTGATGTTAAAGGCAAGTTACCAAAAACTATTCTCTTCACACTTAATCCTAAAGACAATTATGTACTTGGCACAATGCTTGGCAACTTCCAGAGCAGTGAGGCACAGTCAAAAATTCAGTTCGGCTCTGCATGGTGGTTTAATGACAACTATGATGGTATGCGAGAACAAATGAAAACTCTTTCTAACCTTGGTGTACTTGGCAAATTCGTTGGCATGGTTACAGACTCGCGTAGTTTTCTTTCATACCCAAGACACGAATATTTCAGAAGAATTCTTTGTGAGATTATCGGCGATTTAGTTGAAGAGGGCAAGTACCCAGACGATATTGAATTCCTTTCACATGTTGTTGAAGATATCTCATTTAATAACGCGAAAAAATATTTTAATTTAGACTGATTATGACAAAATTAAAGAGCAGGTTTTTACCTGCTCTTTTTTATTATTTATTTTCTTTTTTCTTTTTACCGATTAAAAATACTATTAAGCCCACCGCTTCAACGCCTAACACCACCGCCACTGTTTTTGCAACGATTTCTGCAGTTGATGTTTTTTCTACAATTTGCGGTGTTGGTGCAGTTGTTGGTTCATTTGTTGTGCTTTCTGTTGTGTTTTCTACAAATGTTGTAGTTTCAGTAGTTGTTTCTGTTGTGGTTTCAGTTGGTTTTAATTTGTTGATTACCTGCTCTTTTTTATCTCCACAAACAGAGCATTTTGCCCATTTAAGACCTTTTTCTGTTTCAGTAGCGGGCTTTTCTACTGTCCATTTTCCGTATGTATGGTCTGTTTTCTGAATTGTTTCCGTTACAGTGTGACCACAAGTACAAGCACCATTTTTCTCGCCGTTTTCAGTACAAGTTGCCTTTTTAACAACATTCCATTTCATACCCGCATGTGAACACTTAACAGTAGCACCTGATGCACTTACAGAAACAAATTTATCGTTTACATCAATTGCATCATTAACGGACAATGAAATTTTTCCACCTGTTTTAAGAACTTTTAATTTAAATGTCAACAGTGCACCACTTGTGTTTATTGCATCAGAAGATACGCCGGCGTATTGTATTGCACCACTTTTTATAATTTCTTCACCAACAAACAAATTACCCTTTTTAACCGAACCAGAAACAAGTTGGTATTCGGTTGTATTGAAATTTACTACAAATTCAACACCCGCAAGACCTGAATTCGCAGAAAGGTTTACTGAAACTGTAATTGTATCACCTACTGATGCGGAAGACACAGTTTTTACTGAAATTTTAGGGCTTGCCGCATAAGACGGAATCAGACACATACAAAAAATTATCATTGCAAATAAAATACTTAAAACTTTTTTCATAGTTCACACCTCATACAAACAATTATACAATACTACGGCGAAAAGTCAATTGATGTGATGTGAATGGTACACTTTTCGTGTATTCTGTTGAGAATAATACCCTGTTAACTGTTTGCCAATAATACGTGTATCTCTCTCCATTTCTCGTAAAGTCGTGATTTTACTGTTAAGTTCATACAGTTCAATCCCGTTCATTTGATTTTTACGGGCAGAATAACCTGAAATTATCTCTTTCAAATCGTCTGCCTGCTTCAAATACTGCTCTCCTAACTCATACAAAGTCATTTCTGCCTCCCTTCTATACCGAACATTTGTTCTGTACGAAAAGTATAATATCACGAGAAACGACCAAATTCAACAAAGGTAAAAGAAAAACAGTCCACAAAAAGGGACTGTTTTTAAAAGTTATTTGTAACATTTTAGCTTTTCTTAATTGTTTTCATTCTGCATTTAGGGCAAGTAATTTCAATCTTACCCCTACCCTTTGGCACGCGCATAACAGTTTTACAACTTTTGCATTTGAAATATCTGTGAGTTTTTCGGTCGCGGATTTGACTCATTAAAAGTTTTATTCTTGCTTTTGGTCTTTCTGACCATCTTAAATACCAATTAAGTTCTTTTCTTCTTTTCTCATAGTTCTTTGAAAATGTACGAAAAATACTATAATAAAGCATCAATACGCCTACAAGACAAACTACCATTGCTATAACATAGATGCTTCTAAACCATCTTAAAAAACTACCAAAGCAGTACAATACAGTACCTGCTATTGATAAAAACAATGTAAATTGGTCATTACCGTAACGACCGACCATAAACTGTTGAAATTTTGCCATAATTCGTTGTAAAAAGTTCATTTGTATCGTCCTTAAAAAGTTTTGTAAATATATTATACCATATTTATTTGGAAATGATTACCTTAATTTTAACAAAGTGTAAATAAAAAGGTGAGAGTTAGACCCTCACCTTATATTATATTATTTTACATCAACAATAAATTGAATTATTTATGCCTTTTTAATCTTGTTGAGTTTAGCGTTAAGGTCTAAAAGCTCTTCTTTATTCATTTTAAGACCTGTCATGCCAAGCATACCGATAAGACGAAGAACTGTAAATCCGCCCATCATCTGCATCATACCCTCGTTCATTTCAAAACCGCCCTCGCCTGCACTCTGTTTTGCAGCTTCTGCGATTGGTCCCATAATCTGACCGAAGAGCATTTGTCCTTCTTTTACCATAAGAAGTTCACTCATTTTCGAGTTAAGAGAAAGGTAACCATCAACTTCTGTTACATCAAACCAGTTAAGGACTGCACCCTTTTCTTTGAGACGATAATCTTCGTTGAATGTTTCAACTTTACGGATTAAACTCTGGTCGCCGTATTCACCTGCAACCGCCTGAAGATGTGTAACGCTTGCAGTATTAGGAACATCAAAATAGAAGAAATGATTATCACTTGCCTGACGACCTAAGCTCTTACCATTTGCGATAAGTTCAACTTCAGGAAGATTTGAATAAACAGTAATCTTTGTAAGGTCTTCTACACGGTCAACATAGCGTTTACCACAGATATGAACAAATGGGTCATCTGAAAGCCATGCTTTATATGCATAGAAAGCATCTTTCTTGTATTTACGGTCAAATGTCATAAGGCCTTTATGGTTTTGTCCGTTTTCGCCACCTTCTTGACGAGCATCTGCACCAAAGTCAAACATATTCCAAACATGAGTTGCCCAGATATATTTTCTTGAGAACAACTGTTTAATAAGTTCTTCGTGGTAATATGCCTGATATCCTTCTGTATAGTCGCCTTGTTGTGGGTTTGAAGTGTGCCAATTAAGTGCTTCACAGCCATATTCACTCATACCAACTGGAATGTTAGGGAATTTAGCGTGGAAGTTATCAAACCAAGGACCATTCATTGAAGTGTCGCCACCGTACCAACCGAAATAGTGGTTATGTGAAACAACATCAGGAATCTGAATGTATGGGTCATCAAGACTACACATTGATACAACTGCGATAGTTGTAAGACGTGTTTTGTCCATTTCGTGACAAAGGTCGTTAAGGATTTTATGATTTTCAATAAGGTCATCATCTGAACCGTTCATTGAAATCTCGTTTGAAAGTCCCCAAACAACGATTGATGGGTGATTGTAATTTTGAACAATAAGTTCTTTCATCTGTGAAATTGTATTTTCACGACCTGTTGGCATATGCTTTGAAATATATGGGATTTCTGCCCAGATTACCATACCGTATTCGTCGCAAAGGTCATAGAAATACTGGTCGTGCTGATAGTGTGCAAGACGGATTGTATTTGCACCCATTTCATAGATTAATTCCATATCTTCTTTATGGTGTTCAGGTAAAAGTGCATTACCGAATCCCCATCTGTCCTGATGACGAGAAACACCGCGAAGAGGGTATTCTTCACCATTAAGAATAAATCCGCGTTCAGGGTCGATTTCGAATGTACGGCAACCGAAACGAGTTGAAACTTTGTCGATTACCTTATCGCCGTCAAGAAGCTCGATTTCTGCTGTATAAAGATATGGATTTTTTCTACCATTCCAGAGAACAACATTCTTGATTTCAATTGTTTCTACTGCTTCGTCAGTTTTAAGAGTTGTAACAACATCGCCTAATTTATCTTTAATGATATAGTTAATCATTTGACCTGGCTTTTTGTTTGTAACAAAAGATTCAAATGTAACCTGTGCATCAGTGCCAACTACTTTTGGTGTGATTGCAATACCACGACCACCATAATAATCAAGTTCAAAGTGGCTTTCACTAACTGCGATAAGATTTACATCTCTGTAAAGACCGCCATAGAATGTAAAGTCTGCCATTTGTGGATAAACTGTTTCGTTTGCAGAGTTGTCAACAAGAATGCCAAGGCGTGTACCCTTTTTAAGTGCTTCTGTAATATCAACTCTCCAAGTAGAATAACCACCATCGTGAGATGCAAGTTTTTCACCATTCATATAAACAGTTGCAGATGAGTTTGCACCGTTAATTTCAAGGTAATATTTATCTGCAGTTGGAATTTCTTCTCTGTCAATATCTTTTACATAGCAGCAAGTACCACGGAAGTAGTCGTTGCCACCGTCCTGACCGTCAATAGCATTCCAACAATGTGGAACATTTACAAAATCCCAATCAACTGGTGTAACTGCAGGAACTTCATTCACACCTTTACGGAATGACCATTTTCGATTTAAACTGATAATTTTTCTCATAGCGTGTACTCCTTTTCTTATGTTAAAAGTATAACAACTTACTTTTATATTTTAACTTAAAAAGTTTATCTTTTGTGAGTAGAATTTTTATTGGTTTGTGTATAATTTTTTATAAAAATAAGGCGGGTGTAACTCCCCGCCCTATAAAACGAAATATAATTATTCTTGTTTTTCAACAGGAATTGCAAGTTCGTCTTCTTCCTTCTTGCCAATGTTATAAATAAATGCCATAGCAAGGAAAGCAATAAGTGAGCCCGCTGCAAGAACTACAAAATAAAGTGATTTAACTTTATCACCGAAATCTGCTGCCTGAACTGCGTTTTCACCTTCAACAAAGCCGATTGCAACAAGTCCTAATGAAACTACTGCCTGACCGATGCCCTGTGCAAGTTTGCGGAAGAATGAATAAAGTGCATAAAGTGAGCCCTCTTCACTCTTACCTGTTTTTCTGTAACTAACTTCAATACAGTCAGCAACAATAGCCCATACAGAAATCTGGAATACAGCGTTACCAATGTTAAGTCCCATAAGGCAAACAATGTAAAGAAGCATACCCGTCATATCTGGTGTTAACGGAACAAAGAGAGAAATTACACCTGAAATTGCACCGATAAGCATACATGTTACAATAACCTTTTTCTTACCGAATTTAGATGTAAGCTTGCCTAAAAGAGCCATAAACACAACCATTGGCGCATAAGAGCCAATCATTGCAATACCAACTTTGCTTGTGTCAACAAAGAAATACTGGAAAACCATATTGTTAAGAGCCATTGTTGAGTTGAAAAGTGCCACTGATGCAACTGATGCGATTGTAGCACCAACCATAGCTCTGTTTGTAAAGAATGATTTGAATGCAGAGAAGAAAGCATTGATACCTGTTTTATTTGCACCGTCGTCTTCACGCTGTACTCTTTCTTTAACAAGCTTTGTTGTACCCCAAAGAGTTGCAAATGCAACAACTGACATTACAAGAGCCACAGGAAGAAGTGTTTCGCCCTTAAGGAATTCTTCTTCAATACCGGTTACAGGATTTTTAACCTTATTGTAAACAATACCAGGAAGAACAATCATAATAACGATGGCAGGTAATGCCGCACCAACGCTACGGAATGTTGAAAGAGAAACTCTTTCCTGAGGGTCTGCTGTAATAACACTATGAAGAGAACCATAAGGAACATTAACCATTGTGTAAGCAATTGACCACAAGCAATATGCAATAAGGCACCAAGCATATTTGCCCGCATAAGGAAGCGATGTAACTGGTGCAAACAACATTACGTTAAAGATAACAAGAATTAAACCGCCTGCAATAATCCAAGGCATATACTTACTCTTTTTGCCGAGTCTCTTTGTGTCAACAAGGTTACCGATAACAACGTCATTAATAGCGTCAAAGATTTTTGATATAAGAATAATAGCAGCGTAGTCTGTTGCTTTAATTCCTATGTATTGCAAATAGAAAAGCTGCATAAAGGTTGAAACAAGCTGGAATGAGAAACCACAGCCCATATCACCCATTGCATAACCTAACTTATCTCGCCAACCAAATGGTCTGATGTTTTGTTCTTTCATTTTTCCACATTCTTTCTATTGTGAGTATTAGCAAATTGCATATCATTATTTTAACTCAACTATATTATTTTTTCAAGTATATAACGAAAAAGAACGGTGGTGGATTTTACCATCACCGTTCTGTAAATATTAAAACTGATTATTCAGCAATTTCTACTTTTGCATGTCTTTCTGCAAGTTCTGCTTGCATTGTTGCAAGTGTTTTCTTGTCAAGGTTATATACAACACCAAGACCAATGAACTGGAAGATACCAGCAACAAGATAAAGAACAGCAACAAGCATACGAATATCACAAGCTACTTCCCAGCTAAGCAAGTTAACATCAATAGCTGTGAAGTTACCGTTTGCATCAGGAGCACTGTTATTTACATAACCCATAGTACCCATAATTGCAACTGCAACTGCAGGGCCTACACCCTGAGCGAGTTTACGGAAGAATGAGTGAAGTGAATAAACTGTACCTTCTTCACGATTACCTGTTTTCCATTCGTTATAGTCAATAGCGTCGCCCATCATAGCCCATGAAACTGTTGAGTAAATACCAAGACCTAATGCACAAACAAGTTGACCAACAATATAAATAATTAAGTCAAGCTTTGTATTTTCTTCTGTAACAGGGATAGTTCCAAGTGGTGCAAGTAAGAGAACTGCTGCACCAACAATATAGCAAATTGAACCAATAGCTGAAAGTTCTTTCTTACCATACTTTTTAACCATCTTACGAGCAAGTGGTGTGAAAACCACAATAGGAATCATTGCAAACATTGAAACGAGACCTGAAATCTTTGTGTTGTCAAAATAGATTTGGAATGTAACTGTAACAGCTGTTGTAGCACCCTGCATACCGATAAACATACCCATAGCAGCAAGTGTAGCACCAACTGCAGGTCTGTT
>JAGBSJ010000003.1 GCA_017631955.1 Clostridia bacterium | reverse complement strand
TTGTGCGACTAAGCGATTTTTTTGGTGTGTCTACAGACTTTTTGATTAAAGGAGAACAATTCAATAATACTCCCCCTTACAACAACTCTGATTTAGAAGAAAAGAACTCACATACTAAACGAATGTCACGCAGCGCTACTACATACAAATTATGTGTTTATTTAGGTGCAATTATTTTAGGAGTATCACTTATAGGGGTTATTGTCTTTGTCATCTGTTCGGCATTAAATCCTTGGGGCGCACTTGTTGGAAGATGGTATTTTGAAGGACTATTAGGTTTTCTAATTGGAACAGATACACTCTGGTTTTTTATTATCTTGTTAGTACTATTTATTGCGGGCGTATTGACATCTGCGTATGGAATAAAGAATATGAAGCAATAAATCCCAAGTTATCTAACAGAAAAACCCGACGGATTTTTAATCTGTCGGGTTTTTAACATTCTTATGAGAGGGACTCGTTATGAGTCCCTTTTTATTTCTATAACGCAGGCGTGGAATCCTGCCACTACGCGATTATACTCTTTTCATTTTTGAGAACTTTTCGCCCCAACTATTTGCCCAGCTTTCGCAATAAAGCTTATAGTATGAAACATTGTTCTTTTCACGGTATTTTGCAAAACAGTTACACCAAATCATTGATGGAATTGCAACAACAGGGTAATAAAGTGGCCCTAACAACAAACATTGCCAAGTATGACCATATTCGTGAATTCTTGTGTTATATGTCCACTCTTTGTTTGGGTGGTCGGCTCTCATAAAAATGAATGTACCCATTGAGAGTCCACCTTGATTCCAAGGCACATATACAATATTTGCATAACCAAATTTTTGATAGCTATAGCCCAACATTTTAGTGCAGATAAGGCATGCAATACCACCTACAACATTTACTGAAAGTCCCCAAGTCCATTGAACAACATAAAAGAATATATCAAATAATTTACTTCTTTTATATGTTGGTGCGGTTTGGTTAATATCAATTTTATTCATAATATTCCTCCCTATTCTGCCTGTGCCATCAATTCTTTTTTCGCTTTTTCAACTTCAATAAGAATTATATAGTTACCATTCTCATCTTTATCGAGAGTATGACCTTCAGTTTCGTCGTTGTCTTTACCTAACCAAGTGTTTTCAAGTTTATGACCTGTAAGCACATAGCAACGGTCTTTTTCTTCTGGCGTTAAAGTAACACTACCGTATTTATGCTTTGTAGCAATAGCGGCACGAATCATTGTGTGGTCGTCTTTTGTCATCTGGAATCTTCTTAAAAGAATATAAGAAATCAATGCGCAAATCATAGGGATTATTGCAACACAAAGACGAATACCAAAAATTGCTGAATCAGGTTGCTCTACAAATTCGGTTGCTTCACTATTTGTGTCAAGACCGAAGCCCCCAAGAATCAAAGTTACAATAAATGTATTAATACCGCCTGTAACTTGTTTTACCATTGTATTACAAGTTGACACAACACCTTCGCGACGACGACCGGTAATCAACTCGTCAACGTCGGTTAAGTCAGGGAATACATTGTTACAAACAAAGCCGATACCACTCATACCAAATGGGTAAAGAATTGTACCCACAAGCATTAAAATAAGCATAAATATTGATTTTGGTGTGTCGGGCTTACTTGCTGTAACTACAAGTGCAATTGCAAGTCCTAAAATCATAAACGGAGTTACGATTGTACCGCACTTTTTCTTACCATGTTTCATTGTTAGAGCATAGTTGAGTGGGAATGCGGCAGACTCGAAAATACCTGCAAACGTGTTGAACAACGGGTAAAATCTATACATATTTGCAAGGAATGTTACGTAATAGATGTATGATGTTGAGTAAAAACTCCTTGCCATTTCCCAAAAGAAGCTAATGCTAAAATATTGTCTGAATGAGCGACTTTTGAACACATCAACATACTCTTTAAGTGCAGATTTCAAATCCAATGGCTCATTTTTCATATCTAATGAGCTTGGCTCTTTAACAAGTTTGAAAGTACCATAAATTGAAATACTGTACATAGATGCAAGAAGAATACCCGCAACAAAGAAAGGTGCTTTAGCATCTCTTGTAAGCCCATCTGAAAATCCGAATACTGAAAGTAAAATCAACAGAATTATGTATGACGGAATCATACCACAAGAGTTGAATATATAACTTACTGATGTGTATTGTGTACGCTTGTTATATTCAGGTGCGAGTTCTGGGAGCATTGCGGTATGTGGCACTGCAATAATTGTGTATGCAGTTTTATAAAGCACATAGGCAAACACAAAGTATGCAACAGTCATATATGGGTGTTTTTCGCCATCAAGTCCGAAAGAATTCCAAAGCATTATGTATGAAACAAATACAAATGGAATGCCCCATTTTAAGTATGCACGGTGTCTGCCATACTTTGAGCGTGTGCGGTCAGTAATAATACCCATAATCGGGTCATTGATACCGTCCCACACAACTGCAATCATAGTAATAAAGCCCGCATAACGAATGTCAAGCCCTACAACGCGGGTTAAGAAGATACTGAAATACATACTGATTATGTAACCGCCACCACCAATAAAAATATTGGTGAAACAGTAGTATATCATAGGTAGTACTGTATCTTTAAATGTACCCTCAACACCTATGGCTTTTTTGAATTTTTCGCCCATATTATCATCTCACTAATGCTAAACGGTAAACAGAGAATTCTGCTTACCGTTTTAGTTTATTAATTATACTTTTTCAACAAGAATTGTAACGGCATTTTCTAAAGTTTTAACCTCAACATAGTCATGGTCACCACCATTTTCGCCGTCAAGAGTCCAGTTAACAGGTTTTTCGAACCAGAATTTGAACTTTTTACCGTGTCTTAACACAAGGTTTTCATTGTGAAGAACATCTCTTGTTACAAACATATCGCGTACTATTGTAACAAGGTCTTTAGGATTTTTAGGCATACGAATAAGTGCCAATTCGTGAAGACCGTCATCAAATTCTACGCCTGCTTTTGTAAGCACAGGGAATCCCGCAACTGAATATGAGTTTGAAACGCCACCATAGAAGAATTTGCCTTCTATAATTTCGCCGTCTTCGCACTCAATTTTTGCCTTGAATCCCTTGATTTTATGAACTTCTTTAGCGGTTTCCCAGTAATATGCTCCCCTACCGATTTTATTCTTGAGTTTCTGTTTTGCCTTGTATGAAACATCACAGAAATTACCGAAACAAGAAACATAAATAAACTGTTCGTCGCCATTAAAGTCGCCTATATCAACCTTCATTTCCTTACCATTGATAATTGTATCAACCGCCTCTAAAGGATTTGTAGGAATGTGTAATGAATGTGCAAAGTCATTTGTTGTACCCATAGGAATATAACCGATTTTAGCGCTACTTTCAAGTGTCATAACGCCACAGATTGTTTCTTTAAGAGTACCGTCACCACCGCAACATACAATCAAATCTTTATCTTCGCCGTAGTTGAGTGTTACAACTGTGGCATTTTTGTCGATTTCAGTATAACGAGTTTCAACCTGGTAACCTACATCTTCAAATCTTTTAACGATTTCGGGAAGAAAGTCAATACCACGTTTTTTTCCTGCGGTAGGGTTGATAATAAGCAGAAGTTTTTTCATATTAGAACTCCAATTTTTTATTGATGTATGAAACAAGCTCGTCGATTGGCATTCTTACCTGTTCCATTGTGTCACGGTCACGAACTGTTACACAGTTATCTGCTGCTGTTTCGTCGTCACCAACAGTCTGGAAGTCAACTGTAATACAGAATGGTGTACCGATTTCGTCTTGTCTGCGATACCTCTTACCGATTGAACCCGCATCATCATATTCCACATTGAAATATTTTGAAAGCATATCATAGATTTCCTCTGCCTTGTCGCCAAGTTTCTTTGAAAGAGGAAGAACTGCCGCCTTAACAGGTGCAAGGGCTGGGTGGAAATGCATAACAACACGAGTGTCGTTCTTTTCTGCATCTACAACTTCTTCATCATAAGCTTCTGTTAAGAGAGCCAAGAAAAGACGCTCAACGCCAAGTGATGGCTCAATAACATAAGGAATATATCTTTCATTTGTAACTTGGTCAATATATTCAAGGTTTTTACCACTTGTATTGCTGTGCTGAGTTAAGTCGTAGTCAGTTCTGTCAGCAATACCCCAAAGTTCGCCCCAACCGAATGGGAAAAGGTATTCAAAGTCTGTTGTTGCTTTTGAATAGAAACAGAGCTCTTCAGGGTCGTGGTCACGAAGACGAAGATTTTCTGGCTTCATACCAAGAGAATAGAGCCAATCACGGCAGAAGCTTCTCCAGTAATCAAACCACTCAAGGTCTGTACCAGGTTTGCAGAAGAATTCAAGTTCCATCTGTTCAAATTCACGAACGCGGAAAATAAATTTACCAGGAGTAATTTCGTTACGGAAAGATTTACCAATCTGTGCAACACCGAATGGGAGCTTCTTTCTTGTTGTTCTCTGAACATTCTGGAAGTTTACGAAAATACCTTGTGCTGTTTCAGGACGAAGGTAAATTTCTGCAGTTGAGTCTTCAGTAACGCCTTGGAATGTCTTGAACATAAGGTTGAATTGACGAATATCAGTAAAGTTGTGAGCACCACAATCAGGACAAGGAATAGCGTGTTCTTTAATGTAGTTTGCCATTTCGTCGTTTGACCAGCCAGCAACATTTGTACCGTCAAAGTTTTCAATAAGGTTATCTGCACGGTGACGTGTTTTACACTGACAGCAGTCCATAAGTGGGTCAGAGAAACCACCAAGGTGACCCGAAGCTACCCAAGTCTGTGGATTCATAAGAATTGCAGAGTCAAGACCTACATTGTACTTATTTTCCTGAATAAATTTCTTTCTCCATGCTTTTTTGATGTTTTCTTTAAGCTCAACACCAAGTGGGCCGTAGTCCCAAGTATTTGCAAGTCCGCCGTAAATTTCGC
>JAGBSJ010000017.1 GCA_017631955.1 Clostridia bacterium | reverse complement strand
TAATATAACATGAAAAAACCATAAAATCAATATGTAAGTTTGTATAAAGTTGATAGTTTTTAATTGTTTATTAAGTAGATTTTGTGCATAGTGCTACTAAAAATATGAAAAATCTATTGACTTTTCCTTTTTATTTTGATATTATTAATATGTTGGGTGTCTGAAAAAGGCACCCATTTTTGTCGAAAAAAGGGAACAGAGTTTTTCTGTTCCCTTAATTTATTTAATTTGTTTCTTTTTCTTATTATAAATTATAAAATACGCTATTGTTTGTGCAACGAACGTAATACCCCATGAGATTGTGTAAGAATGATATAACCATTCGGGAGTGTGGAATTGTGGCAACTGGAAAATGGTGTAAATCCAACCTATTCTGAATCCGCAAACACCTATAACTGAAATAATCATAGGTGCAACTGAAACGCCCATACCACGAAGTCCGCCACCTGAAACGTCCATAAGTCCTAAAAGGAAATACGGAATAAACAGACAACTCATTCTGACAAGTCCACATTCTATTGCTTCAGGGGAGTCGGTAATATAAATTGATAAAAGTTCAGGTCCTAAAAGATACATAGTAAGCGATAAAGTAATACCGATTACAAATACACAAAGCAAACAAATCACAAAAACTTTTTTTGCACGGCGGTAATTGTTTGCTCCAACATTTTGTCCCGTAAAGTTAAGAGTTGTCTGGTGGAATGCGTTAAGCACAATGTAAATAAAGCCCTCAATATTAAGTGCGGCGGCATTGCCTGACATTACTACTGAACCGAATGAGTTAATAGACGATTGAATAATAACATTTGAGATTGAAAAAAGCGAGCCCTGAATACCTGCAGGTAAACCGATTTTAAGAATCTGCAGAAACTCATCTTTGTAAAACTTGAGTTGTGAAAAATGAAGTTGACAAGCATCACTTCTCTTAACAAGTGCAAGAACTACAAGTGTTGCCGAAACACCTTGTGAAATAGTTGTTGCTAAGGCAACACCTGCCACGTTTAAATCAAAGAAAATGACAAAAATCATATTGAGTATAACATTTATAACTCCCGCAATAGTCAGAAATATAAGTGGTGATTTTGTATCTCCGGTAGCACGAAGAATTGATGCACAGAAGTTGTAAATCATCATAAAGATAATTCCACCGAAATAAATCTTCATATAAAGTGCAGAAAGTGGAAGCACATCGGCAGGGGTACCCATCCAAACAAGAAAAAGTTCAGAGAAGAAAACACCGATAACCGTAAGAATTGCGCCACCTACAAGTGCTGTCGGGATTGCGGTGTGAACTGCACGGTGGGCTTTTTAGTATCATTAGCACCAAGTGCTTGCGCAACGGCAACACCAGTACCAACTGAAAGACCGACAAAAAGATTGACAATAAGGTTAGTAATTGACCCTGTAGCACCAACCGCGGCAACTGAAACACTACCGCAAAATTGACCTACAACAATCAAGTCCGCAGCATTGAAAAGCAGTTGCAGAATGCCTGTAAAAATTATTGGAATTGTGTAAGATATAACGTTTTTGAAAATTGGTCCACGGACCATATCAATATTTCGTCTACTCATAAATTCTCCTGATAAAATAAGACCCGACCACATTAGTAGTCGGGATTTTTATTGGTCGAGATGACAGGAGTCGAACCTGCGGCATCCACGTCCCGAACGTGGCGCGCTACCATCTGCGCTACATCTCGATATTTTATTGTAATTTTATAAAGTGTTGTAGTTGCGTTTCCGATTGTCGCGCCACTACGTGGCTTACGGTTAAAACATAGTCGTTCTGCTCATTACCATTTCGCATAACTCCTTGTTTTGCCCCATTTCGCACTCCCTTTATCTGCCACTGGCAGCGGTCGTGCTCAATACTACCATCTGCGCTACATCTCGATATTTGCATTTTTTACCCATTAATTATATTCCTTTTAAAACTATAAATCAAGATGTTTTATCTGTGTATTTTCAGTTTACTAAAAATAAAGACGAGGTTTAAAAACCTCGTCTTATATTGGAATTTTATCTTATACCATAGTTTTCAATTACATAATCCATATCTTTGTCGCCGCGACCTGAAAGATTGATAAGAATTGAACCATGTTCCATAGTTTTTGCAAGTTTCATACCGTATGCAACTGCGTGTGAGCTTTCAATAGCAGGAATAATACCTTCCATACGAGATAACTTGAAGAATGCGTCGATTGTTTCTTCGTCGTCGATTACATCATACTTAACTCTGCCGATTTCTTGCAAGAAAGCGTGTTCAGGACCAGATGATGGGTAGTCAAGACCACTTGCAACTGAATAAACAGGAGCTGGCTCGCCGTTTTCGTCTTTAAGCATAATACTGTTGAACCCGTGCATAATGCCTTCAGTACCATATTTAAGACTTGCGGCGTGGTCACCAAGTTTAGGACCGCGACCAAGTGGCTCAATACCATAAATATCAACAGGGTCATTAAGGAATCCTGCGAAAAGTCCTGCCGCATTACTACCGCCACCAACACAAGCAACAATAGCGTTAGGAAGATGGCCTGTCATTTCAAGGAATTGTTCTCTTGCCTCAATGCCAACAACGCTCTGGAAATCGCGCACCATCATTGGGAATGGGTGAGGGCCTAAAACTGAGCCGATGCAATAAATCGAGTTTTCATATTCTTTACTGTATGCATCAAAGGCAGCGTCAACTGCCTCTTTAAGAGTCTGAAGACCGTGAGTAACCTCAACAACATTTGCGCCAAGGATTTTCATTCTTGCTACGTTTGGAGCTTGCTTTTTAATGTCAACAGAGCCCATATAGATGTCGCATTCAAGACCAAAGTATGCAGCTGCAGTAGCAAGAGCAACACCGTGTTGACCTGCACCTGTTTCTGCAATAATCTTTTTCTTGCCCATATATTTTGCAAGAAGTGCTTCACCCATACAGTGATTAAGTTTGTGAGCACCCGAATGATTCAAATCTTCACGCTTTGCATATAATTGAACTTTGCCACCAAGAGCGTCTGAAAGGCGTTCAAGATGTGTTACAGGAGTAGGTCTACCTTGGAATTCTTTACGGATTCTACGAAGTTCTGCAATGAATTTTCTTGACTGACAAATTGAGAAATATGCCTCTGTAATTTCTGCCATAGCATTCTTTAATTTGTCGTCAATATAAACTCCGCCGTATTTACCAAAGTAACCGTTTTTGTCAGGGTAATTGTTAAAATAAGTTTCAAAATCAACGTTATTGAGAATCATAATTGTTCCTCCTTAAAAATGAAAAAATCCATCCCACAAACTCATGGGACAGACTGTAAAATCTGCGGTACCACCCAAATTCGAAACAAAAGTTTCGCACTCACCGTGTACGAATATACACTTAGCACTTTAACGGTTGCCCTCCGTCGCACCTACATATCGGATTGCCCTCAAAAGTCCATTCATTGAAATTTTCGATACCGAACTCCCACCACCATCGGCTCTCTACAAACGAAACAAATCAACTACTACTCTTTCTCATCGGTTTGTTGGTTAAATATTAACTTACAAGAATTTTATCACTCAATAATATAAATGTCAACAATTATTTTTCTGTTTTAATATGGTATTTATTACTAAAATATGTTATACTACTTATAACTATGATTTTGGAGTTGCGTTATGAAAATTTTAGCAATTGACGGTAACAGCATATTAAATCGTGCATTCTATGGAATCCGTGCATTATCAACGAAAGACGGTCGTTTCACTAACGGCATTTACGGATTTCTTACAATACTTATGAAACTTCGTGATGAGGTAAAACCAGACGGTGTTGCGATAGCATTTGACCTTAAAGCACCTACATTTCGTCATAAGATGTATGATGGTTACAAGGCGAATCGCCATGGAATGCCACCTGAACTCGCACAACAATTACCTGTACTCAAAGAACTTTTAACTGCTTTGGGCTATAAAATCATATCTTTAGAGGGTTATGAGGCAGATGATATTCTTGGTACAGTAGCAGAAATGTGCAAAGACGGAAATGAGTGTTTTATTGCAACAGGGGACCGTGATTCATTCCAGCTTGTACGCGAAAATGTTACTGTTTTGCTCCCACACACAAAAATGGGAACAACTACAACTGAAATATAT
>JAGBSJ010000016.1 GCA_017631955.1 Clostridia bacterium | reverse complement strand
AATTTTATACCCATTTTGAATAAATATTCATTAAATTTTGAACAGATTGACACAAAGTTCACAAAATAACAAAAAAGTTGAAAAATATACTTGCATAATAGAATAAAAAGATATAAAATAATAAATTCAATAATATGCATACTAATATTTGTAAATAATTTATTTGGAGGAATTCAAAATGTCAGTTAAAGTTGCTATTAACGGTTTCGGCCGTATCGGACGTCTTGCTTTCAGACAGATGTTCGGCGCAGAAGGTTATGATGTTGTTGCTATCAACGACCTTACAAAACCTTCAATGCTTGCTAACCTTCTTAAGTATGATACTGCTCAGGGCGGTTACTGCGGAAGAATCGGCGAAGGTCTTCACACAGTTGAAGCTGACGACGAAGCAGGTACAATCACAGTTGACGGTAAAACTCTTACAATCTACAAGGAAGCAGACGCTAACAACCTTCCTTGGGGTGAAATCGGCGTTGACGTAGTTCTTGAATGCACAGGTTTCTACTGCTCAAAAGAAAAGTCAATGGCTCACATCAATGCAGGTGCTAAGAAAGTTGTTATTTCAGCTCCAGCAGACAAAGAAACAAAGACAGTTGTTTTCTCAGTTAACGAAGACATCCTTACAGCTGATGACCAGATTATTTCTGCTGCATCATGTACAACAAACTGCCTTGCTCCTATGGCTAAGGCTCTTAACGATTATGCTCCAATCCAGAGCGGTATCATGGCTACAATCCACGCTTACACAGGCGACCAGATGATTCTCGACGGTCCTCACAGAAAGGGCGACATGAGAAGAGCTCGTGCTGGTGCTGCTAACATCGTTCCTAACTCAACAGGTGCTGCTAAAGCTATCGGCCTTGTTATTCCTGAACTTGACGGCAAACTTATCGGTTCTGCACAGAGAGTTCCTGTTGCTACAGGTTCAACAACAATCCTTACAGCTGTTGTTAAGGGTACAGACGTTACTAAAGACGGCATCAACGCTGCAATGAAAGCTGCTGCTTCAGAAAGCTACGGCTACAACGAAGACCCAATCGTTTCTTCAGACGTTATCGGTATGAGATACGGTTCACTCTTCGATGCAACTCAGACAATGGTTGCTAAGATTGCTGACGACCTCTATGAAGTACAGGTTGTTTCATGGTATGACAATGAAAACAGCTACACATCACAGATGGTTAGAACAATCAAATACTTTGCAGAACTTTAATTCTTAATTAAATAATGCGAGAGCAGATATTCGTAAGAGTATCTGCTCTTTTTTTATTGCTCTTTTTTTATTGCTCTTTTTTGTTTATTATGGTATTATGAATATAATAAATTTCAAGGGGATTTTATTATGTCTAAACTTACAGAAAAAATCGTAGTTGGCGCTATGAAATTGGGTATGAAAATTATTGGCGCCGATGTATCACAAGATGAGGCACTTGAGGCATTAGGCGAAGTTACAATTACTGACGGTATGCCTGAAGTTTTGCGTGAAGCAGCGGCTGAAACTGCAATTCTTCTTAAAAATGATAATACTTTACCACTCCAGAAAGGTAGTCGTGTTTCTGTTTTCGGCAGAGTACAGAATGACTGGTTTTTCACAGGTTATGGCTCTGGTGGCGATGTTAAAAAGCCATACGGTGTAAATCTTATTGATGGTCTTAAAAACTGTGAAGATTTGAGTTTAAATACAGAACTTTCAGACTTGTATGAAACTTGGTGCGGTGCAAATCCTGTTGACCACGGTGTTTGGGGACATTGGCCACGCTTTTATGAAGAAATGCCACTCACTGCAGAAATCGTTAAAAATGCAAAAGAAAATAGCGACCATGCTATTTATGTAATTGGTCGTTCATCTGGCGAAGACCGTGAAAACGTACTTGAAAAAGGTAGTTTTTATGTAACTGATGAAGAAAGAAATGCACTTCACAGAATTTGCGAGCATTTCGACAAGGTTACACTTCTTCTCAATATCGGCTCAGTTATTGATATGAGTTGGATTCGTGAATTCGACGGTAAAATCGGTGCAATTTTAATAGTATGGCAAGGCGGTATGGAAAGTGGTAACGCAGTTGCAGATTTGCTTTGTGGTAAGGTTACACCAAGTGGTAAGTTGACCGATACTATTGCGATTAGGTATGAAGATTATCCATCATCTGCACATTTTGGCAACCTTAAATTCAACGAATATGTTGAAGATATTTATGTTGGCTACCGTTGGTTTGAAACTTTCGCAAAAGACAGGGTGCTTTACCCATTTGGTTTTGGCCTTTCATACACTACATTTGATATTTCAACTGAAAAGTTTGATTATAGTAATGGTGAACTTACATTCACTTGCACAGTTAATAATACCGGTAACTACAAAGGTAAAGAGGTTGTTCAAATTTATGTTGAAAAACCTTGTGGGGTACTTGGAAACCCATCACGTGAACTTATCGGTTTTGCAAAGACAAAAGAGTTAGCACCTGATGAAAGTGAAACTCTTGTAATCACAATCCCTGAAAATCGCATATGGAGCTATGACGATAGTGGCAAGAGCGGTTTTGCTCACGCTTATGTAATGGAAATGGGTAAATATAATTTCTATGTTGGCAACTCTGTTCGTGATGCACAGTGTATAGGTGGGTTCGCCGTTAATATCACTGAACTTAAAGAGCAACTTACACAAGCAGGTGCTCCACAAATTGCATTTGAAAAATACACTGCGGTTGAAGAAAATGGTGTTCGCAAAGCAGTAAAAGAAGCTGTTAAACTTCGTGAATACGACTTAAAGCAGATTATTCTTGATAACATTAAAGAAGGAATCTCACAGACAGGCGACAAAGGAATCAAACTTCAAGATGTTAAAGATGGTAAATCAACTCTTGACGAATTTGTTGCACAATTATCGCTTGATGAGCTTGAAGCGATTTCCCGTGGCGACTACAAAATGGACTCTCCTCTTGGTGCAAAAGGTAATGCAGGCGCTATGGGTGGCGTGTTACAGAGCTTACGCGACAAGGGTGTACCACCAATGATTACAACTGACGGCCCGTCAGGTATTCGACTTCTCTCATATTGTTCACTTATTCCAAACGGTACTGCACTTGCAAGTACATTTAACGCTGACCTTGTTGAAAAAGTTTATACAAAAATCAGTGAAGAAATGAAAGACAAGGGCACAGACATTCTTTTAGGCCCTGGTATGAATATTCACAGAAGCCACCTTTGCGGAAGAAACTTTGAGTATTATTCAGAAGACCCTGTTGTAACAGGTCTTATTGGTGCCGCTGCTATTAAGGGTATTCAACACAACGGCAGAAAAGCTTGTCCTAAGCATTATGCTTGTAATAATCAAGAGGTAAATCGTACCCGTAATGATTCACGCCTTTCAGAAAGAGCGCTCCGTGAAATTTATCTTAAGGGCTTTGAAATCTGTATTAAAGAGGCAAAACCACAAACTCTTATGACATCTTATAACCTTATTAACGGAGTATGGGGACATTATAATTACGACCTTTGCAAGCGTATTCTTCGTGATGAATGGGGCTTTGAAGGCCTTGTAATGACTGACTGGTGGATGCGCCCATCAAAGAGTCCTGAATTCCCTAAACTTCGCGACCAAGCATACAGAGTGCGCGGTTGTGTAAATGTACTTATGCCAGGTGGCGACAGAGTTACAAACGGCAAGCCAGATGGCACACTGCTTAAAACTTATGGCAAAAAAGATGGAATTACTCTTTATGAAATGCAAGAAAATGCAAAATGGGTATTGAAACTTTGCTTAAAGAAAGATGATTAAGTTATGAAAACTAAAATTATATCAATTTTATTGTGCTTCATTCTTATAATTACAGCTTTTACAGGTTGCAAACGAAATGAAGAAGAAATCACAACTACAACAACCACTACAACTACAGAAACTACAACCGAAACAACAACTGAAGAAGATACTACAAAAAATTCTTCACAGAATACAAAGGTTGAACGTGACAGTCGTCTTATTGGTAAGTGGCGTGCAGAAACACAAGTGCCTATTGACGAAAACGGAAACACAGTAACATCAAGATGCACTGTTACATTCAAAAAAGACGGCACATTCACACAAATAACAAGCGAAAAACAAGCACGACAAATGGTTGTTGACACTTATCTTATTACATTCGGTTGTAAAAACGAAAAAGAGCTTGATGCATACATCCGCAAAACTACAAAACTCACTTTAGAGGGATATATTGCAATGGCACTTGCCAATATGACCGAAAGTGATATGAATGTTAAAGGTACTTGGAAAACCGAAAACAAAAGCAATCTTTACGAAACCACATTTAACGGAACAAGAAATGTTACGGAAATTGTAAAGTATAAAGTGTCTGACGACGGTAACACCGTTAAACTCTATATTGAAAACGGCACTGATAATTCACTTGAAATGGTACTTACAAAAGCATAAAAATAACGCCTTGGAAAACCAAGGCGTTTATTTTTATTTATCATCTTTTCCGTATTTTTTATTTCTTTTTTCAACTCGTTTTTCACGGATTCGCTCAAAGGCGATTTCCATAACCACAAAAAGTGCAATCACAAGAATTGCAAAGAAAATACGAATAGGGGTAACTGTTAATTCATTCGAATACTTAACTGTTTTTTCTGCAAATGCAGTAACGGTAAAGATAAAGCATAAAACTACCGAAAACAGTACAGTATTCAGTTTTTTCATGCTATTTCTCATTTTTATTCCTCTGTTTCTTTAACTGCGATACCTAACTCGTCAAGCTGAAGTGTATCAACAGGAGATGGACATTCTGTCATTGGCTCGCTTGCATTTTGAAGTTTAGGGAATGCGATAACATCACGAAGTGAATCTGCACCAATCATCTGCATTACAAGACGGTCAAGACCGATACCCATACCGCCGTGTGGTGGTGGACCAAACTTGAATGCATCTGTCAAGAAACCGAATTTCTCGTATGCTTCTTCATCAGAAAGACCAAGGAGTGTGAACATTCTCTTTTGAAGAACTGGGTCAGTAATACGGATTGAACCACTTGACAATTCAACGCCATTAAGAACAAGGTCATACGCCTTTGCTCTAACCTGTGCTTTGTCTGTTTCAAGGTATTCTAAACATTCGTCCATAGGAGATGTGAATGGGTGGTGCATAGCAACAAAGGTCTGTGCGTCTTCATCCCACTCGAAGAATGGGAACTCTGTAATCCAGAGAAGATTGAACTTATCGTTTGGAATAATATCAAGTTTCTTTGCAACTTCCTGACGGAGAGCACCAAGAACTGAAAGAACGCTGTTTTTCTTTGTATCTGCAACGATAAGCACAACGTCGCCTGTTTCTGCACCTGCTTTGTTAAGAAGAGCATTCATTTCGTCTTCTGTAAGGAATTTTGCGAATGAAGATGCAACTGAGTCAGGCATAAGACGAGCAAATGCGAGTCCTTTAGCCCCTATACCGCGAACAAATTCTGTAAGCTTGTCAATTTCTTTTCTTGTAAGAGTATTAACAGCATTTTTAGCTGTGATACAGTAAACTGCGCCACCCGCCTCAAGTGCAGATGTGAATACACCAAAACCGCAACCCTTAACAACTTCACCTAAATCGCAAAGTTCCATTTCGTAACGAGTATCTGGCTTATCAGAACCATAACGCTCCATTGCCTCTTTATAAGTAAGACGTGGAAGTGGCAACTGAATATCAACACCCATTGCCTCTTTGAATACTCTTTGAATATAGCCCTCACCCATACCCATAACGTCGTCAACATCTACAAATGACATTTCAAGGTCAATCTGTGTGAATTCTGGTTGACGGTCTGCACGAAGGTCTTCGTCACGGAAGCAACGAGCAATCTGCATATATCTGTCAAAGCCCGCTACCATTGAAAGCTGTTTATAAAGCTGTGGTGACTGTGGGAGTGCATAGAAACTACCGTTGTGAATTCTTGATGGAACAAGGAAGTCACGAGCACCTTCAGGAGTTGAACGAATAAGCATTGGAGTTTCAATCTCAATAAATCCGTTTTCATCAAAATAGTCACGAGTAATTTTTGTAATCTTGTGACGAAGAAGAATATTCTTCTGTAAGTCAGGACGACGAAGGTCAAGGTAACGGTATTTAAGACGAGTTGCCTCTGATGTCTGACAATTTTCAACGATTTCAAAAGGTGGTGTTTCACTAGCACCAACCACTCTTAAATCTTTAACTTCGATTTCAATATCGCCTGTTGGAATATCTTTATTCTTTGAAGAACGTTCACGAACAACGCCTTTTGCCATAAGAACATATTCACTACGAACTGTGAATGCCTTGTCAAAAACACTTCTATCTGTATTATCGTCAAAAGCCAACTGAACAACGCCTGTTCTATCTCTTAAATCAATGAAAATAAGTGCACCAAGGTCGCGACGACGCTGTACCCAACCCGCAACTGTAACCTCTTTGCCTACAAAATCCGCATTAAGAGTGCCACAGTAGTCAGTTCTTTTTAATCCGTTCATTGTATCCATTAGTTATTACCTCCTAAAAGGTCTGATAAATCAAATCCTTCAACACCAAGTGATTCAAAGCCGGACATAGCATCTGAAATCACTTTCGCCTGAAAACTATCAACAAAATCCGAAAGAGTCATTTCTGACTCAACGCCGGTTTCCATATTTTTAAGTTTAATATTGCCTGTTTCAATTTCATTATCGCCTAAAACAAGTGTGTATAATGCACCGATTTTATTAGCGTATTTCATCTGTGGTTTAAGTCCGCGGCCAACCGTATCAAACTGAACACTCATACCCTCTGAACGTAATTCAGTTGCAATTTCTGCCGCTTTAAGATTTGCATTTTCACCCATACTTGCAATATACAAATCACATTTCTTTGGTTCTGGGAATGGAGTTTTTTGTGCTTCCATAAGAAGTAATAAACGCTCAAGACCTAAACCAAATCCGCAAGCAGGAAGTGGATTACCACCCATTTCTGCAATAAGACCATCATAACGACCACCACCGCAGACTGTTCCTTGTGCGCCGATTTCTTTTGAAACAAATTCAAAAACAGTTCTTGTGTAATAGTCAAGTCCACGAACAATCTGTGGATTAACTGTATATTCTATATTCATTGCGTCAAGATATTTCTTAACGCTTTCAAAGTGATTTTTACAATCGTCACAAAGGAACTGGAGAACAGTAGGTGCCTTTTCTGCAAAACTCTTGCAAACAGGACTCTTACAGTCAAGAATTCGCATTGGATTTCTGTCAAGACGACCTAAACAAGTTTCACAAAGGTCACCTTTGTATGTTTCGAAATACTCTTTGAGTGCCTTGTGGTAATGTTTTCTGCATTCAGGGCAACCGATTGAGTTAATTTCAAGCGCCAAGTTATTAATACCGAGATAATTGAAAACTTCGTTAGCAAGTGAAATAACTTCAGCATCTGCACTTGGAGCGCCTGCGCCAAAACACTCAATACCAAACTGGTGGAATTCACGAAGACGTCCCGCCTGTGGTTTTTCGTATCTGTAACAAGATGTAAGATAGAAAATCTTTTGTGGAAGACCTTCGTTGAAAAGACCGTGTTCAAGGAATGCTCGTACAGCACCTGCAGTACCTTCAGGACGGAGAGTAATTGAACGACCACCCTTATCTTCAAAAGTGTACATTTCTTTTTGAACAACGTCAGTAGTTTCGCCAACACCTCGTTGGAAAAGTTCTGTGTGTTCAAAAACAGGAGTTCTCATTTCGTGAAAACCGAAATTTTCTGCAGTTTCTTTAACTGCTGACTCCACATATTGAATTTTATAACTTTCTTTAGGGAGTGTATCTTGAGTTCCCTTAATCGCGTTAGTAATTAA
The DNA here is from genome assembly GCA_017631955.1 of Clostridia bacterium. GTDB lineage: Bacteria > Bacillota > Clostridia > Oscillospirales > Acutalibacteraceae > Fimenecus. The sequence goes on along the minus strand of JAGBSJ010000016.1, from coordinate 34,055 downwards.
TGCCATATTATTCTTCCTTTAAGTACGAATATAATATTTGTGCCTCCCCATAAAAAGAGGAGGCCATATAAATTATTTTTAATTATTTCTTTGGGTTAACAATATCACGCCAGTCAAGGTCGCCGCGTTCGAGAGCGTGAATAAGTGCTTCTGCAGTTGCAATATTTGTAGCAACAGGAACATTGTGAACATCGCAAAGACGAAGAAGTGTATAAGTTTTTGGCTCGTCAGGTTTTTGGCTCATTGGGTCGCCAAACATAAGAAGCAAGTCAATTTCATTACAAGCGATTCGCGAACTGATTTGTTGGTCGCCACCTTGTGAACCACTTAAAAACTGTGTAATTCTAAGACCTGTTGCCTCAGAAACCATTTTTCCTGTTGTGCCAGTAGCACAAAGATTATGGCGTGACAAAATTCCACAATATGCGATGCAAAACTGTGTCATAAGTTCTTTTTTCGAGTCGTGTGCCATAAGTGCTATGTTCATAATTTAGCCCCTTCTTCCTTAATTTTTGCCGAGTGAAAAAGTTCCCTTTATAAAAAACTACCAATCATAACTATAATATCAAAAAAAAGTGAATTTTTCAACATTTTTTTACAAATAAAGTTCAATTTCTTTTCCCAGTATTCGTCCTGCAATATTAGAAAAAGCCATCTTTACATCACTATTGACCGAAAATGCTTTTTCAGTAACAGAAGCATACATTAAATTCTTTTCTTCAGGTACAATTCCTAAAAGACGAATATAGGTTTTATCGACTATATCGTCTATATTTAAAAGTTTGCCCCTTTTCACCGCTTTTTTATCAAATCGGTTAATAATCAAGCGAATTTTTTCTTCTTTTATTCCCCATTTAATCATTTTATTGCCCATTGCACAAGCGCTTCTTGCACTTACTTCATCCGCAGTAGCAACAATTATACACTCGTCACAACATTTAGCGTAAATTTCAGGCAACTCGCCTATTCCCGCAGGTGAATCAATAAAAATATAATCATAAGCCGATGAATATTTATCAATAAGGCCTTTGAATTTTTCTACATCTATATCATCAGGGTATTCAACAGGTGCTGGTAACAACTGAACATTATCGTTATAGAAAAGACGCGCTTTTTCTGAGTCGCATCTATTTTCAACAACATCAAGCCAGTCATATAAAACCATTTCGTCAACACCGAGAAGCAAATCAAGGCAACGAAGTGTAGCGTCGCCATCTATTAAAAGGACTTTTTTACCCATTTCGGACAAGGCAACCGCAATATTTGCACAGAATGTGGATTTACCAACCCCACCTTTACCTGATGCAACAGTATAAATTTTAGCCATAATTCACCCTCGCTTTATTTTGAAAAATACCTTTATAATTTTATCATAAAAGAAAAGTTTTGAAAAGATATTTTGTACTTTTATTCAACAAAAAACAGGGTGCGACTACCACACCCTGCTCTGATTTTAGTCAACTTTAACTGTCCAACCGTATGTATCTTCAATTTTACCATACTGAATACCAGTAAGAGTATCGTAAAGTTTCTGTGTAAGTTCGCCAATTTCAAAATTGTTGATTTCAACAACATCATCTTTGTAACGAAGTGAACCAACAGGTGAAATAACTGCTGCAGTACCTGTACCGAATACTTCTTCAAGAGTTCCGTTTTTACCAGCTTCCATAACTGTATCAATTGCAAGTTTACCTTCGTTAACCTTGTAGCCCCAGCTCTTGAGAACTTCAATACAACTCATTCTTGTAATACCTGGAAGAACTGTACCTGATGTTGCTGCAGTATAGATTTCGCCGTTAAGTTTGAACATAATGTTCATAGCGCCAACTTCTTCAACATACTTTCTTTCAACGCCGTCAAGCCAAAGTACTTGTGAATAGCCAAGCTTATGTGCCTTTTCGCCTGCTGCCATTGATGCCGCATAGTTACCGCCACATTTAATAGCACCTGTACCACCTGGACAAGCACGAACAAATTCCTCTTCAACATAAATCTTAACAGGATTAAGACCTTCTGCATAATATGCACCTGATGGAGAACAAATAATAATGAACTGATATTTTGCAGATGCTTTAACACCAAGAATTGGTTCTGTTGCAATTGTAAAAGGTCTGATATAAAGACTTGTGTCTGGCTCTGATGGAACCCAATCTTTATCAACAGAAACGAGTGCTTTAACTGCATCTACGAAATCTGCAACAGGAATCTGAGGAATGCAAAGACGGTCATGTGTTGACTGCATTCTTTCTGCATTCTTGTCAGGACGGAAAAGATTAACGCTACCGTCTGCAAGACGATATGCTTTAAGTCCTTCAAAGCACTCCTGAGCGTAGTGGAAAACAAGTGCAGATGGGTCAAGCACTACTGGCTGATATGGTACGACTCTTGCATCATGCCAACCTTGACCTTCGTCATAGTCCATAATAAACATATGGTCTGTGAAAATATGACCGAATCCGAGATTTTTCCAATCTGGTTTCTGTTTTGGTGTAGTTGTTTTTTCAATTCTGATTTGCATTTGTGACATCTCCAATATGTGAATAAATTATTAGTTATTTTGATTTATAGTTAGGAACAAGGCGTTTAAGATATGCTCTTACCTCGTCAGGATTCAAATCCGCGATTGCCTTGATATCTTTTTCAAGTTGTTCGTCATCGATAGCCAATGGCTTTGTAACAAAAATCTTGTCATTACCTGTTTTTTGTCTTTCGTCAAGCTCTTCTTCCATTGAAAGCTCTTCGTAAAGTTTTTCACCAGGACGAAGTCCTGTAAACTGAATTTCAATATCTTTATATGGCTCAAATCCAGAAAGACGAATAAGATTTTCTGCAAGTGAAACAATCTTAACCGGCTCACCCATATCAAGAACAAAAATTTCTCCGCCTTTTGCAAGACCACCTGCCTGTACAACAAGTTGGCTTGCTTCAGGAATAGTCATAAAATAACGAGTAATATCAGGATGAGTAACTGTAATTGGTCCGCCCTGTTCAAGCTGCTCTTTGAAAATCGGAATAACGCTACCATTTGAACCGAGAACATTGCCGAAACGGACTGCAGCAAATTTTGTACCCTTTGTAATCTTACTGAAATGCTGAACAACAAGTTCGCATACACGTTTTGTCGCACCCATAACATTAGTTGGGTTAACCGCTTTATCAGTTGAGAGAAGAACGAAATTCTTGACTCCGTATTCATTAGCGCAGAAAGCGGTATTATATGTACCAAGAATGTTGTTCTTAACTGCCTCGTAAGGACTATCTTCCATCAAAGGTACATGCTTATGTGCAGCCGCGTGGAACACTGATGATGGTTGGAATTCTTCGAAAACTTCACGAAGACGACGAAGTTCACGAACAGAACCGATACGGATTTCAATTTGCGGAGCACCACAATATTTTCTATCAAGAGAATTCTTAAGTGTAAACGCATTGTTTTCGTAAATATCAAAAATAACGATTCTTTCAGGATTGTATCTTGCAATCTGACGGCAAAGTTCACTACCAATTGAACCGCCACCGCCTGTAACAAGAACAGTTTCACCTGTAACATATTTACAAACGTCCGGGTCAAGTTTAACTTCAGGACGTGAAAGCAAGTCAAGAACATCAACTTTACGAATTTTATCTGTATATGATTTATTAGGTCCGCTAAGTTCATCAATATTAGGTGCAGTTTTAAGATTACAACCTGTTGCCATTGCGATTTCGAGAATTTCTCGTTTTCTTGTTGCATCCGCTGATGGAATACAATAAATAATTTCGTTTACATCATACAACTTAACAAGTTGAGGAATGTCTGCAACTTTACCTGCAACAGGAATGCCACGAATTCTGAGCTTCTGTTTTTTATCGTCATCGTCGACAATTACCACAGGAGAGCCAAATTTGTAACCTGAAATACTCATTTCATAAAGAACAGAGTTTGCCATATCGCCCGCACCAATAATCATAATGCGCTTATTAGCAACACCTCGACGACGGTTTTTATCAGAACGCATAGCACGATATGCTTTGTAGAATGTTCTTGAACCTGCACAGAAACAGCAGATAAGAAGGAATGCTTCAACATACGCCGCAAATGGCAAGCAGTTTATTCCGAAAATATAACCTGCTTTCATAAATATGTAGTCAATTGTCCAACATATTGCAGTTGCAAGACCTGCACAAAGCACAGTGTTTGTGAGTTCATAGAAGCCCATATATTTCCAGAGATTTTTATAAAGTCTTCTTATAAGGAAAAGTCCGATATAAACAACTGTAACATACGGAATTCTCACAAGAAGACGATGAAATGTCGTCGACGGCATTTCGAATAGACAGTGTAGGTATACAGAAAGAAAATATGAGCCGTTAACTATTAAAATATCGAAAGCAATCATTAATAATTGCTGTAATCTTGAGCGAGTAAAAAACTTTTTCAAAAATTTCACCTCTATAATTTTTACTAATTTAATATTTTACTCTTATTTATAAACATTGTCAACGAAAAGTGTCATCTATTTGCATATTCTTTGTTCTTTTACTTTACAATTATGGCGGTAAATGGTAAAATTAATTTAATTTCAGTCGGGAGGCACCAAATATGATTGGATTAGGAAGATGGACAGGCACTATTGAAACTTCAATGATTAGCGGAAGTGCCATTGTTGAAATTACTGATAACAACGGCGAATACGCATTTTCTGTTGAAACTGATTCTATTAAAACTATCCCGAATTTTACAGTTTATGATATTGTTGAAAGTGGAAACACCTTAAGCGGAAAAGCAGATATTGAGCTTATGGGCAAAGTATCTGTTCAGATTTTTGTAGAGTTTACTAGTGATACTTCCTTCAAAGGTTATATAAAAGTTCCTTTCTTTGGAAAGTTCGAAATCAAAAACGGAAGAAAAATAGGTTAACTATGAACAAATCAAAACAAGCTTGTCCTCACGCTAAAAAGTGTGGTGGATGTCAGTTATTAAATCTTTCATACGAAGAACAATTAAAACACAAACAAGTCAAAGTAATTCGTCTTTTGGGCAAATTCTGTCATGTAGAAGAAATTATTGGTATGGAAAATCCATATAATTATCGCAACAAGGCGCAATACGCTTTTGGTCGTGGCAGAAACGGACAAACCGTTGCAGGCGTTTATCAATCGTCAACTCATAAAATTGTTGATATTGAAAGTTGTATGCTCACAGACCCAAAAGCCGACGAAATTGCAAATACCGTCAAAAAACTTCTTAAAAGCTTTAAGTTGAAGCCATACGACGAGGTTATAAGACAAGGATTTTTACGCCACGTGCTTGTGAAAACCGCATTTCGTAGTGGTGAGGTTATGGTGGTGCTTGTAACTGCTACACCACAATTCCCATCAAAACGTTCGTTTATAAACGCACTTGTTGGCAGACACCCCGAAATTACAACAATTGTGCAGAATATCAACAACAAGTTTACAAGTATGGTGTTGGGTGACAAAAGTGAAATCCTTTATGGTGACGGAAAAATCACAGAAGAACTCTGTGGACTTAAATTCCGTATTTCACCTAAAGCGTTTTATCAGATTAATCCTGTGCAGACAGAAATTCTTTACAACAAAGCACTTGAATATGCCGATTTTAAAGGCGACGAACGAATTATTGACGCTTACTGTGGCACCGGTACAATCGGTCTTATCGCAAGTAAAAATGTCAAGAGTGTTTTAGGTGTTGAAATCAACAAAGATGCCGTAAAAGATGCAAAAGAAAATGCCAAGCTAAATGGCATTGAAAATGTGAAATTCTTCACTGCTGATGCAGGCAAGTTTATGGTGGATTTAGCAAACAACAATGAGCAAATCGACGCGGTAATTATGGACCCAGCAAGGGCCGGTAGCGATATTCCGTTTTTGTCTTCTCTGGTAAAACTCAACCCAGAAAAAGTTGTTTATGTAAGTTGCAATCCCGAAACATTGGCAAGAGATTTAATGTATTTAAGCAAAAACGGGTACAAAGTTCGTAAAATTCAACCTGTCGATATGTTTCCACACACAGACCATGTGGAGTGCGTATGTTTAATAGAAAGGAAATAAATTATGGGACTTTTTAATATTTTCAAGAAAAAAGAGCCGCTTACAGAAGAGCAAATAAAGCTTGATTTTCTTTGGGACCAATGGCGTCAGGAACAAGTGCCTGCACCATACAGTACACTTATGACATATTACACAGAAATCACAAAGGGTAGTCATATTTCATTTTTCTTGAACATCGCTTTTTATGGCAAGGTTGATAAAGCCGTTGAAAGAATCGGCGAAGTTTTGCCACCAATTCTTAAAGAAAACCTAGAAACTGCATATTCTCACTACCTTGTACTTATCAATGAAGAAAATGATGAAACTGAAAGCAAAATTCGTGAATGCGATACAGTTTTTGATGAAAACAAAAGCTTAATTACTGACATTTTACAAGAATACGCAAACACTTTGGAGGTTTATTGATATGTTTGAAGTTAAAAACAAAGAATTTTATATGGATGGAAAACCTATTAAAATCTATTCAGGTGCTATGCACTATTTCCGCACCGTGCCTGAATACTGGGAAGACCGTCTTACAAAACTCAAATTGGCAGGATTCAACACAGTTGAAACATATACTTGTTGGAATCTTCACGAGCCAAAACCAGGCGAATTCCATTTTGATGGTATTCTTGACATTGAGCGTTTCGTGAAAACTGCACAGAAAGTTGGTCTTTACTGCATTGTAAGACCGGGTCCATATATCTGTGCTGAATGGGATTTCGGTGGACTTCCTGCATGGTTACTCAAAGATAAAAATATGCAAATCCGTTGTATGTACCCTGATTTTCTTACTTGCATTGAGCGTTACTACAAAGAATTACTTGGCAGATTAAAGCCACTTTTAGAAACAAATGGTGGCAATATTATTATGATGCAGGTTGAAAACGAATACGGCTCTTATGGTAACGATAAAGAGTATCTTAAATTTGTTGAAAATTTAACTCGTGAATGTGGAATTGATGTTCCGCTTTTCACCTCTGACGGCAGTTGGAAAAATATGCTTTCAGGTGGCTCATTACCTCATATTTATAAAGTTCTCAACTTCGGCTCACGAGCTAAAACCGCATTCAATGTATTTAAGGATTTTCCTAACGATGGCCCTAATATGTGTGGCGAATTCTGGTGCGGTTGGTTTGACCATTGGAGAGATAAACACCACACAAGAGAACCACAATCAGTTGTTAAAGAAGTTCAGGAATTTTTAGATTGTGGTGCAAGTTTCAATTTCTATATGTTCCACGGTGGCACAAACTTTGGATTTAACGCGGGTGCAAACCACAATCCTGGTAGTGCTTATGAGCCAACAATCACAAGCTATGACTACTGCGCACTTCTTAATGAGTGGGGTGATTATACTCCTGCATACCACGCTGTACGCGACCTTTTACATAAGCACCAAGGTCTTGAAAAACAAGAATTATTGCCATCTCCAGAATTACAGACAATTGGTAAAGTGGAACTTACTGAGTCTGCATCACTCTTCGAAAATCTTGACGTAATCGGCGAAAAACACAGAGTGCCTGTTCCTGAAAGTATGGAATTCTTTGGACAAAATTTCGGTATGATTTACTACGAAACAGTAATTCGCGGCCACTATGACCCAATCCCGTTAATGATTAGAAACGTTCACGATTTCGGCTTTGTTTATGTTGATGACAAATATAAGAAATTCATTGACAGAACTGTTTATACAAAGACCGGCAAACTCTCTCTTGGCGCAATCTTCAAGAAATTCACAAAGAGTGCGCAAGACACAGAAGTTGTTATGGTTGGTGCTGTTGACGGAGAAAAGAAAATTGGTCTTCTTGTTGACACAATGGGACGCGTTAACTACGGTGAAAATATGATTGACCGTAAAGGATTCTCTGATATATATATTGCAAATCAGCGTCAAATGGGTTATGATGTCTGGACTTTACCACTTGATAACATTGAAAAACTCACATACAAATCTGTTGAAAACTTTAACAAAGACAAGGGTGCTATGTTCTATAAAGGAACATTCAAAGCAGATAGTAAAGCTGACTGCTTTGTACACATTGATAATTTTGATAAGGGTTATGTATGGGTTAACGGATTTAACCTTGGCAGATATTGGAAAGTTGGCCCACAGAAGTCACTTTATCTCCCCGGCTGTCTTCTTAAAGAAGAAAATGAAATTGTTGTTCTTGAAACAATGGGTATGAAAAAACCTGAAATTGCAATTACAAATCAACACGATCTAGGGTAAAAGAAAAACGGAGCAAATTGCTCCGTTTTTTATTTGAAAAATTCTTCTTCAACTTTTGCACATAAATAATGATATATTGGCAAGTGGTATTCTTGGATTTTGTAAGTTTCGGTTGATGGTGCACAGATTGCAACATCTGCCATTTCTTTTAACATTCCACCGGTTTCGCCTGTCAAGGCAACAACCTTTACATCAAGTGCTTTTGCTACTTTTACTGCATTTATAACATTCTTTGAATTGCCTGATGTTGAAATTGCAATCAATAAGTCATTTTCGTTAGCATAGCCATAAACTTGTTGTGCAAAGACCACATCTGCATCATTATCGTTTATTGTTGCAGTCATAAGCGAAGCATGAGCAGAAAGTGAAATTGCAGGTAATGCCCCTTGAAGTTTTTCTCTTAACCCTTGTGGTATTCTCGCGTCGGTTATCTTTCTGTCTTTGAGAAACCCTTTCATTAACTCCCCTACAATATGGTCAGCATCAGCAGCGCTACCACCATTGCCACAAACAAGAGTTTTACCACCTTTTTTATATGTATCAATCATAAGTGCAAGGGCTGTTTCAATATCGTTTTCACAAGTATTCAATTGTGGGTATCTTTCAAATAAATCCATATTATTCATCCTTGAAAAGTGATAAAAATTCTTTATCACAAAAGTCTTTTATAATAATATTTGTTCCGAGTTTTTTGTGTAATTCTCGTTGAAAATCAGCATTTTCAGGTAATCGGCTAACTACAAATGCACCCATTTGCACACCTGCTTGAATTTCGGCTCTGCCGTCACCTATTACAAGCACATTTTCGCCTTTAACACCTAAGTCTTTTAAGAGTTTTTGCATAACCATATCTTTTGGCATTTTTTCAGTCCAAGTTGAGCCGATTATATCTTCAACAAGTTCGTTTTTACCGATTTTGTAGCCAAGTGCTTCAACCTCTTGGTGCATTCCCATACCTTTTTCTACAACTGCTCCAGTTACGAAATAGTTTTTCACACCATTATCTTTTAAGAATTGCAAAAACTCCATTGAGCCGTTTATTCTGAACTCATTGGGGTTTTCTTTTGCTTTTTGTAAGTTTTTATCACGACAAAATCCATTGAGTACTTGCTCATAAAGCTTGAAAAGTCGTGGAGTTTGAATTTTTAACATTTCACTCATTTCACGAGTTTCGGGTAAGTCGTCATAATATTCAATGCCGTTATTGATTCTCTCAATTATTTGTGAATTCGTCTGCATATCGCAATCAACTTTAACATTGCCCTCTTGCACAGCCCTACGAATTGCCCACTCCATTTGAGTAAGTGCAGAAAGCCCTGCGGACTCAATACAAAACTGGTCAGTTTCGGGGAGTTTCTTTGTCCCTGCAAGAGAAATAAGACGATTTCGATTTTCAACACTATCAAAATCATTTGGCAACCCATTTACGATTACATCATAAAGGCAAATACTCATTACAGGTGGCCAATCACGAATAAGAGAATGAGTGCCGTCAATATCATGAAAAGCATATTTAATTTTATATGTTTCACGAATTTTAAGCATAATAACTCCTTATTTCTTAGGTGCTGGGCGGTGTTTTGCAGTGTATTCGAGAGTATTGATTTTGATAATTGTAACGATTTTTGTCATTTTTTCTTCGAACTCAAAATCCTTGCCTGTTTGTGTCTTCATAAGAGTTGACAATGCAAGTTTTTTCTCTTCAACATCTTCTACTATTTCAGCAAGTCCCCTACCCATAACTGATGCGTAAGTGATACCATATTCACAAGCGATATCGCCCTCAAATGGCACAATGTCGCAATCCATTTCATAGAAAACCTTTGGATTTGCACGGATTAAATCAAGTTTTCTGCCACGATTTGCACCGTGAAGATAGATTGTAAGATTACCGTCTTCCATTATGTAGCCATAATTCATTGGTACAACATAGGGCTCGTCCCCATCAACAAGTCCTAAATGCAAAACTTTAGATTTATCAAGAATTTTAATAATTTCATTAAGGTCAGTTACCTGACGCTCACGCCTTGTCATTCCGTTCATAAAATACCCCTACTCTTTAATATCATATGTCTTTGACATTTTACTTAATGCTTCTTCTCTTGTGATTTTACCTGTGTTGCAGTCAATCATAATCTGAACATCTTTATCTTTCAAGTCATAGAACAACCACACGATATATGCCAAAAGACCGCCTATTGCAGGAATAAGCATAAAGATTAACCAAAGCATATCTAACGCATGTTGTGTTTGCGTTACTCCGCTTTGCTCTAATTCTTGGAATGAGCCAACCTCTACTATTTTCCAGCCAACTGATGGGAGACCAAGTATGAAGAGTCCTAACGCGCTTGAAATTGAACCAGTAAGCTTTGCCATAAAGGTCTGCACGGCAAATGTAATACCCTTTGCTTCTGTGCCGCTCTTAAAGTAACCATATTCAGCGCAGTCAGGTGTAAACATAAACATTTCAAGGGCTACTACCGCCAATGGAATTGAACGTATAGTAAACAGAATTATATAAACAACTGCATTGTCATAACCGATTACCCACATAACAAAACTAATTATTACATAAAGCAACAAGCACACACGGTTTACTTTCATTTTGTCAAATTTGCGAATAAGCTTTGGCAACAACAATGAAATAATAAGCTGTGGAATTGTTCCCACTGCACCTACAATTATTGAGAAAAGTGCACTGTGGAAAAGATAATATGAAACGTAAAGTGTAAACGCGTTGCCAATGCTGAGTGCCGAATAGAAGAAAAGTCCCAAATAATAAATAAGCAAATACTTATTCTTAACAAGATATGCGAACATTTTTCTGATAGTAAATGTTTCTTCACTCTCGGTACGGAATCGCTCTTTAAGTTTGAAAGATGCAGGCGACATTAAAGCAAATGCAACAACACATATGATTATTGATATCATACCATAATTCATACCAACCTTTTCGCTGATAAGAACAGTTGATAATGTAGATGTAATACCAACACCAATATAAGTGTAAATGCTCTTGTATGACTGAACACTATTTCTTTCGTCAACGCTTTGGCTCATTGATGTCAGAATGCCGAAAATTGGCACATCACAAAGTGTGTAAGCAGTATCCCAAAGAATATATGCAACGGCAAACCAACCTAATTTTACAGCCTGTGAAGAGCCGGAAGGAATAATAAAGGTCAGTATCGTAGCAAGCGGAATGAGTATAGTTGAAACGCGAATCCAAGGAAGATACTTTTTACCGCTTTTGAACTTGATTGAGTCAAAAATTACGCCGAATAAAGTATCGTTTACAGCGTCCCATACTTTAACAACAAGCATAACTGTTGCGGACTTAATAGGGTCTATACCCAAAAACAAAAGATATGTAGTAAGGCACACATTGAAAAGAGTGTAAATCATATTCTGACCTGCAAAATATGAATAATAACTCATTCTTTCAACGGGTTCGGTTGTCCAACCCTCTTTGGTTGCAAAAACCTTTTTAACTAATGAAGAAACTGCCATATGTAATCCTCCTTGTTTTTATTCTTTAATCAAAAGCGCCACTGACTCTGTATGACTAGTTCTTGGGAACATATCAACTGGTGTTACCTCTTTTGTTTCGTAGCCCAGTTCCTTAAGAATTGCACAATCTCGTGCCTGAGTTGAAACATCACAAGAAACATAAACAATTTTCTTTGGTTTCATTTCTGCTACATATTCTAAAACTTCTCTGTCGCAACCTTTTCGTGGTGGGTCAAGGATTACTGCGTCAGGTTCAATGTTTTTATCTTTAAGAATTTTTACTGCATCTTTTGCATCGCCACAGTAGAATTCGCAATTTTCAATATTATTATTTTCCGCATTAACTTTTGCATCTTCAATGGCTTCGGGAATAATCTCAACACCGATTACCTTTTTCACTTTATTAGCCATTGAAAGTCCGATTGTACCTGCACCGCAATAAAGGTCAAGTACAGTTTCATCCCCTGTTGCGCCTACATATTCACTTGCCTTGTTATATAACAATTCAGCACAATCGTGGTTTACTTGATAGAATGAAAGTGGGGAAAGTCGAATTTTTACTCCGCAAAGCACATCTTCAATATAATCTGCGCCCCACAAAGTTTTACATTCAAGACCTAAAATCACATTAGTTTTTTCTGTGTTTTTGTTGATAGAAACACTTGCAAGTCCTTTGATTTTAAGCAAATCATCAACTAATTCGTGTGATTTTGGAATTTCGTCACCATTGATTACAAGGCACACCATAATCTGCCCTGTTACAAATGCTTTTCTTATGTAAATATGACGAACAAGCCCTGTATGGTTTACTGAATCATAAGCCGAAACGCCAAATTCAGTCATCCAGTTTTTTACAATTTCAACTATATCTGCAAATTCTTCAGGTTGCAAAATGCAATCGGAAGAATTTATTATTCTATGACTCTTTTGCGCATAAAATCCCGCAACTATACCCTTTTCAAATCCAACAGGGTATTGTGCTTTATTTCGGTATCTTTCTGTTTTGCAAGTGATAATATCATTCACTGGTACATCTAAATGAGCAAGACGAGTGAATGCGTCAATCACTTTTTGCTTTTTGAGTGATTTTTCTGCCTCATAAGAGATATGGCGATATGCACAACCACCACAAGAGCGAAAATGCGGGCAATCAACATCTATTCTATCGTCTGATTTTTTCAAAATCTGCTTAATAATGCCGATAGCATAAGTCTTTTTTGCCTTAATAATATGAGCAATTATTGTATCGCCTTTTGCGGCACCTGAAACAAACACCGCTTGACCATCATAATGCCCTACACCATTGCCCTCGGCAGTATAACCCTCAATATTCAGTTGTATATCTTGATTTTTTTGGAGTGACATACAAACAAATCCTTATAATTTTAATAATATACCCGCAACCGCACCAAGTGCCAACCAGAATGCAGGGTGTAATTTTTTTAGTTTTTTAATAAACATAAGACCGAATACTACAACTGAAATTGCAATAACCGGTATTGCAAATTCGCCGTTTATATAAAAAATCGGTTTGATAATACCAAAAACTGCGAACAAAACAAGGGCAGTAACAACAGGACGAATGCCTGAAAATACGCTCTTAACATATTCGTTTTCCTTAAATGCTTTTAAGAAGCCCGCAATAATCACAATTACAATAACTGATGGTGTTACAAGCCCCATGGTAGCGGTAACTCCACCTAAAATACCACCAAGAACACCAAGCTCGCCAAAGCCCGCGTTATAGCCCGCATAAGTTGCCATATTTATACCGATTGGTCCCGGTGTGCTTTCGGCAATGGCTATCATAACACCTAACTGTTCTTCGTTAAACCAACCATAATCACTTCTTGCTAAATCCTGCAAGAATGGAATAGTTGCAGGGCCACCGCCTACTGCGAAAAGTCCTATTTTGAAAAACTCAAAAAACAATTTCAAGAAGGTCATTTTGTTTTTACCCCCTTGATTTTATTGTAAACTACACCAACAACTCCACCAAAAATGACAAGTAAAATCGGTGTTATATCAAACACAAAACAAGCAACAAGTCCGATTATGAAAAGTACAACAGAAATTGTATTCACAAGACTTTTTTTGCCAAGTGTAATTACCGTATGTGAAAGTAATGCGCAAACAATTGCATTTATTCCTGTAAGTGCAGATGCAACTATGGGGTAATCCATAAAATTCTGTAATACGGACGCTACAATAGTGATAATTACAATTGATGGTGCAACCATACCAAGTGTTGCGAAAATTCCACCCAATACTCCCGCCTGATAATAGCCAATAAATGTAGCAGTATTTACCGCAATAATACCGGGTGTGCATTGACCGACTGCATAATAGTCAAGCAATTCTTCTTCAGTTGCCCATTTTTTCTTTCCGACTATTTCTCTTGTAAGCAATGGCAACATTGTAAGACCACCGCCAAAGGTTATTCCGCCTATTTTTGCAAAGGTCAAAAACAAGCTTAGTAGTTTTTTAACCATTTCTATTTTATCTCCAAAATTCATTTTAGATGGTTTTTAACTTATTTCTGTTCGCCGCTCCAGAAAATGAAATCCGACACGAGCATTGCTCTTACGGGAGCTGCTTCTGCGCCGCTTATTTTAACGGGAGCTGCTACTAAAAAGTATTTTCCCGGCTCTACATTTTCTAAATCAAGATTTTCAAGGAGTGCTACATTATCTACCATAAACATACGGTGTGTTCTACCGTCGCTACCCTCTGGCTCAACGGTCATACCGTCTGTTCCTACAAGAATATAACCCATATGTGAAAGTTCTGATGCAGCGGATTCGTGAAGCACCGATTTGCCATGACTCTTTATAAGTATTCTTGTTGCATTTCTCGGGAAATATTCTTCAATAAATGCCCCTGTTATAAATGGTTCTGCAACCTCAACAACTACACAAGGACCCATAAATACTTCAGGGTCGAATTCTGTAATGTCACTACCATTAGGTAAAAAATGCAAAGGGGCGTCCATGTGTGTTCCATTGTGAAGGCACATATTTATTTTACTTAAATTGTATGCACAATCATCATTAATGGTTTTCACTCTTTCAAGTTGTGGTGTAGGGTCCCCCGGAAACACATCACAAGTCATAACATCTTTTGAAATATCAATGATTTTCATAACATCACCCCGAAATTTTCATAAATTCATTTTAACATATTTTATATCTTTCTGTAAACAAGAAAGTCAAAATGGATTTCTGTCGTAAATCCGTGGTTTTCACGGATTTTTTCTTCTGCACCTAACTCTGTTTTAAAGTAATATGGCGTCATTTTGAAAAGATTTACTCCCATTTCACCATCAACAGCAATTTCATTTCTGACTGTATATCTTTCTACAAACTTAAAGCCCGCATATTCTGTATGCTTTTCTTCATTTTCATAAACATTTTCATAAAGAAGTTCTTTTAAGCCCATTAAATGATTTTTACCGGGCACGGCATATATAAGATAACCGCCATTTTTAAGCACCCTTGCCACTTCACTTTCAACCATAGGTGCAAAAATGTTGATAGCAAGGTCAAAACTTTCACTTTGTACCGGCATATTAAAACAACTGCCCACAGCAAAATTGCAATTCTTATATTTTGCCGATGCAAAACGTACTGCTTCTTTAGAAATATCAAACCCAAACAACTCGTAGTCAGTTTTTAACTTTCTCAAAAACCCATCGTAATACCCTTCACCGCATCCACAATCTGCAATAGATATTTTTTGACTATTTTCAAAAATCGAGTTAATTATCTCAACTAATTTTTCTGCAAAACAGTCGTAATTACCGCTTTCAAGAAATGCTCGGCGAGATAAAACCATATCTTTTGAATCGCCGGGGTTATCAGAATGCTTTTTATTGACAGGCAACAAATTCACATACCCTTGTTTTGCAATATCAAAAGAATGATTGTTTTCACAAAGGTAAGTTTTACCCTCAATATTCAATTTTGATTTGCAAACGGGACAAATGAACATAATAACACCTTTAACGGCAACGGCGGGGTCAAGACCCCGCCCTACCATTATATTTTATTTAGCAACAATATTTACAAGTTTGCCTTTTACATAGATTTCTTTGATGATGTTTTTACCATCAAGCTCTGCGGCAACTTTTTCGTCTGCTTTTGCCATTGCTACCGCATCTGCTTGTTCGATATCTGCAGGCACATTAAGTTTTGCACGGATTTTACCGTTAATCTGAACAACGATTTCAATTGTTTCGTCAATGCACTTTGCTTCGTCGTATGTTGGCCATTCGCCGTCTGAAGCCATCATCTTACCGTAGCCGCAAACTTCCCACATTTCTTCTGTAACGTGAGGAGCAAATGGGTTAACAAGGAGAAGAAGTGCTTTAAGCTCTGCCTTGTTGATTGAGCCCTTTGTATAAATTGCATTGAGAAGTGTCATAAGAGCTGCAATAGCAGTATTGTATTTAAGAGTTTCAATGTCTTCTGTAACTTTCTTAATTGTCTTGTGGAATGAAGAAGAGAGTTCTTTTGAGAATTCGTCACCATCTACAAGGATTTCCTGAAGATTCCAGATTCTGTCAACAAATCTCTTACAACCCTTAACTGAATTTTCTGACCAAGGAGCTGCTTGCTCGTAGTCACCCATAAAGAGTACATAAGTACGAAGAACGTCTGCACCGAAAACGTCAACAACCTCGTTAGGGTCAATAACATTGCCACGAGATTTACTCATCTTAACACCATCTGGTCCGAGAATGAGTCCTTGTGCAGTTCTCTTTGCATATGGCTCTGCGCCTGGTACTGCACCGATGTCATAAAGGAACTTATGCCAGAAACGAGAATAGATAAGGTGACGTGTAACGTGCTCCATACCACCATTATACCAGTCAACTGGCATCCAGTAGTTAAGTTTATCCATATCTGCAAGTGCTTCATCATTATGTGGGTCGATATATCTTAAGAAATACCATGATGAGCCCGCCCATTGTGGCATTGTATCAGTTTCGCGTTTTGCATCGCCACCACATTTTGGACACTTGCAGTTTACATAAGAGTCAATCTTGGCAAGTGGGCTTTCGCCGTCTGTACCCGGTGCAAAGTTTTCAACATCAGGAAGACGCAATGGAAGTTCTTCATAAGGCACTGCAACCATACCGCACTTTTCACAATGAACAATTGGAATTGGTTCACCCCAATAACGCTGACGGTTGAATGCCCAGTCCTTCATCTTGTACTGAACGCCGCCTTCGCCGATGCCTTTTTCCTGTAAGAAATCAATCATTTTTGCGATTGATTCTTTCTTATTATCAACGCCGTTAAGGAATTCAGAGTTAACCATTTCACCGTCGCCAGCATAAGCAGCTTCTTCGATGTTGCCACCCTTGATAACCTCGATAATATCAATACCGAATTTCTTTGCGAAATCGTAGTCGCGGTCGTCGTGTGCAGGAACAGCCATAATAGCGCCTGTACCGTAGCCCATCATAACATAGTCAGATATGTAAATTGGAATATCTTTACCGTTTACTGGGTTCTTTGCAGTAATACCTGCAATCTTAACACCTGTCTTGTCTTTTACAAGTTGTGTACGTTCAAATTCTGTTTTCTTTGCACATTCTGTTCTGTATGCAAGAATTTCGTCCATATTAGAAATCTTGTCAGCATATTTATCAATAATTGGGTGTTCAGGAGCCATAACCATAAATGTTACGCCGAAAAGAGTGTCCGGACGAGTTGTGTAAATCTTCAATTCTTCAGGAATTTCGTTAAGATTAAAGTTAACGAAAGCACCTCTTGACTTACCAATCCAGTTAACCTGCTGAAGCTTGATATTTGGAAGGTAATCAACATCATTAAGGCCGTCAAGAAGCTTGTCAGCATACTCTGTAATTCTTAAGTACCAAACATCTTTTGATTTCTGAACAACATCACTGTGGCAAATATCACATTTACCGCCCTGTGAGTCTTCGTTTGAAAGAACAACCTTACAAGATGGGCAGTAGTTAACAAGAGTCTTATCACGGAATGCAAGTCCGTTTTCAAACATTTTAAGGAAAATCCACTGTGTCCATTTATAATATTTATCGTCAGTTGTATCAACGACTCTTGAATAGTCGAATGAGAAACCAACGCGTTTTAACTGACTTGTGAACTTTTCAATGTTCATATCAGTAACTTTTCTTGGGTGAATGCCTGTTTTGATTGCATAGTTTTCTGTTGGAAGACCGTAAGCGTCAAAACCAATTGGGAAAAGCACATTGTAGCCCTGAAGACGACGTTTTCTTGATACTACTTCAAGACCTGAGTATGCCTTGATGTGACCAACATGCATACCTGCGCCTGATGGGTATGGGAATTCAACAAGACCATAAAATTTTGGCTTTTCTGAATTATCTTGTGCTTCAAAAACTTTTGCTTCTTCCCATTTCTGTTGCCACTTTTGTTCGGTAGCTTTAAAATCGTAATTCATATATATAACCTTCTTTAATAAAGATATTTTTTGCTAATTTATTCTGTTACTATTGAACTAATGTCAAACTCTTTTGCATCTGCCCAAAGATGTTCAAGACTATAAAGTTCTCTTTGGTCGGGTGTGAAAAGATGAACAACAACTGTGCCGTAGTCCAAAAGAATCCAGCCAGTTGATTTACCCTCAATGCTTTTTGGCTCAACGCCTTGTTTTGTGAGAGTGTCCTGAACTTCGTCAGACAATGCACGAATATGTGTGCCTGATGTACCTGTTGCGATTACAAAATAATCGGCAACTGATGTAAGCTCTGTAATTTCAAGTGATTTTATATTAGTTGCTTTCTTGTTATCAAGTGTAGCAACAATATTTTTCATAAGTTCTGTTCTATCCATTATTTAATAATCCTTTCTGCAAGGTAATTAAAGGCATTTACCGTGTCAATGTGAATGGGTCTGCATTTTTTTGCATTGTCTTCAATGGTAAATGAAAGTCCACGAAGACAAGTTTTATCAAGACTTTCTTCCGCCACTGCTCTCACTTCAAGAATATCAGGGTACTCACGGTCTTCGGAAGTTAAGTCTGCAACATAGATAATCTTTTCAAGTAGCGACATATCTTCTTTGCCTGTTGTGTGCCAACGAACCGCTGAAAGAATTTCATTATCTGTTACCCCTAACTCTTTTCGAAGAAAAATTTCCCCCGCAATAGCGTGAAGAGTAACTGTAATGTTTTTTTCACTATCTGTTAAAATCTGACCGTCATTTTCAATGAGTTCAAGCATTTTTTCGACTGGCTCATATCGCATAATATCGTGAATAAGACCTGCTGTATATGCTTTTTCACTATCTCCGCCAAATTTTTCTGCTAAGTGTTTGGCTTGTTCAGCAACACAGATTGAATGATACAACCTTTGCGGTGTTAAACGGGTTTTAAGAATTTCAAGAAATTCAGCGTTTCTTTCCGTATCCATATAACTTGTGGCTCTCCATATATTCAATGATTTCAGGGTCAACTATTCCGTAAAGACTGCGTTCATCGGCAATTCTTTCTCTGATTTCGCTTGAACTTACCTCATAAGCATCAAGAAGTGAGATATGTATATTCTTACCGTCAAGTTTAGGCATATACACACCTAATTGCTCAAAAGCATAGGCACGAAGGGACTGAATATTTTCATCAGTATTTCTTGAAGCAACACAAACTGTGCATTTTTCAAGAATTTCTTTATGTCTGTACCACTTATGGAAAATAAGAAACATATCTGACCCGATAATCAAATACAAATCGTCATTGGGGTATTTTTTCTTTAATTCCTCAACGGTGTAAATTGTGTAACTGTCAGATTCGCGGTCCATTTCCATTGTACTGATTTCGTATTTTGGATTTTTGAATGCAATTTTACACATAGCAAGACGGTCGCGATTATCTGCTAAATCGTCACAACGCTTATGTGTTGGGAGTTTATTTGGAATAATAAGAACTTTATCAAGTTCTAACTCCTCTGTCATTTTTTCAATCATTCGCATGTGTCCCTTATGTGGAGGATTGAATGTTCCGCCGAAAATACCTATTTTCATAATTATTTTCTTCCTTTATTTTTTGCTTTCTTTTCGTCCTTATGAAGTTCAGGGTTGTAACGATAGAAAATCATACTACCACCGATTACACCAACACAATCGCTATTAGTTGCCTCTGCTAACTTCTGTGCAATTTCTTTTGGTTTTTCAGGGCTTGTTTCTAAAAGCACTTTGATTTTAATGAGTTCGCGTGCTTTAAGTGCATCATCGGTTTGTTTGATAAGGGCATCTGAAATTCCGCCTTTACCAACCTGAAATAATGCTTGAAGTCCATTTGCCTGACCTCTCCAATACGCTCTTTCTTTGCTTGTCATTTATTTTCTCCTTACTGTTTAACTCTCAATATGTATTTATATTATTCAAAAAATGGTAATGCAAAAGGTAGTACAAGAGAAATCACCACAACCACAATCCACCATTTCTCAATTTTAATTTTCGTGTTAACATTATATTTTCTTACTTTAAATAAAAACAACAGTGGTACATGTGCTACTGCGTATGTTCCTTGTGAAGAAATAATTTCTGTATACGAATAGTACAAATGTGTTTTTGTTAGAGCAGGAAGATGAAATTTTACTTCAAAGATGTCTTCCCATTTAAGAAAAAACTGATTAGAATAAACGCCCTCTTTGGTTACAACAGCAACTATTTTACCAAAGAATTTAAGATTCAAAAAAGATAAGAGTAACAAAGGAATTGCTATTTTATAGAATATGACCCACGAATCAATTAAGTCTTGTTTTGTATCTCTTTCAATATCTAATATGCCAACCATAACTAAATTCAAATACAAGCCATACACCAAAAACAGCAATACAGCAATCGCTAAACAGAAAAACCATTGTCTTCTCATTCGTTCGCCTTTTATATCTTTAAGTGAATCATATCCAGAATATCCTCTGTTTTCACTTACAAGATGCTTGCAAGGAAGATTTGTTAGTTGTCTCTCATAGCCATAACCACAAAAGCATTTTCCACCACATTCTCTATTCTTTTTTTCGCAATAACCTTTTGCCAT
The DNA here is from genome assembly GCA_017631955.1 of Clostridia bacterium. GTDB lineage: Bacteria > Bacillota > Clostridia > Oscillospirales > Acutalibacteraceae > Fimenecus. Next base: position 13,228 of record JAGBSJ010000016.1, on the reverse strand, counting down.
AAAATCACCTTTTTATGGAACGCCGAGTCGTCGTCCCCTACAAATTATAAATACTTTGGTAATTCTTCTACAAATTTTCTAAGTGCGTTACCGCGGTGGCTGACTTTGTCTTTTTCTTCTGCCGAAAGTTCGCCGAATGTTTTATCGCCTACAAGGAAAACAGGGTCATAACCAAATCCGCCGTTGCCTTGTACTTCGTGTGCAATCACACCCTCGCAAGTGCCACGAACTGTGAAGTTTCTGCCATCAGGGAAACAACAACACACACAACTTACAAATCGTGCTGTGCGCTCACTGTCTGGAACTTCTTTCATAAGTCCTAAAAGCTTTTCGTTGTTTTTAGCATCGTTTCCGTGTTCGCCACCAAAACGAGCAGAGTAAACACCAGGTGCTCCGTCAAGGTAATCAACCATAAGGCCAGAATCGTCTGCAACACAAACCATTCCACTTTCTTTACAGCCACTATCTGCCTTTAAGAACGCATTTTCTTCAAATGTTGTGCCTGTTTCGTCTACATCTGAAAGTTCTATTCCTGCCATATCGGCGGTAAGTACATTTATACCAAGCGGAGAGAGTATTCTCTGTAATTCCGCTTGTTTTTTCATATTATGAGTTGCGATTAAAAAGTCCAAAGAATCCCCTTCTCTTCTTTTCTTCTTTTGGTTCGGAATCAGAGTTTATCTCTTCTTCCTCTTCCAATCCTGTGTCATCTGTTTCGGGAGTTTCTTCAACTGTTCCACCGTTTTCATCGGTGTTTTCTTCTTGTAAAAGATTTTCATTAGCGTCTTCGAATTCTTCGATAATCTCGACCACAGTTTCAAGTTGAATGTCCTCCTCTTCTTTATAATCTATCTTGTCAAACAAGCCGTCTGCGAATGCCTCTGGCTTGAATGGTTGCAAGTCGTCAATCTGTTCGCCTACGCCGATAAACTTAACAGGAATGCCAAGTTCGTTCTTAATAGCCAATACAACACCACCACGAGCAGTACCATCAAGTTTTGTAAGCACGATACCTGTAATATCAGCAACTGACTTAAACTCTCTTGCCTGATTAACTGCATTCTGACCTGTTGTTGCATCAAGCACTAAAAGTACTTCACGGTCAGAGTATGGTAATTCACGGTCAATAACACGATAAATCTTATTAAGTTCATCCATAAGATTTTTCTTGTTATGAAGTCGACCTGCAGTATCAATAATGATAATTTCGTTATCTCTTGCCTTTGCAGCACTGATTGTATCAAAAACTACTGCGGCAGGGTCTGCGCCCTCTTTATGCTTAATGATATCAACGCCTGAACGGTCAGCCCAGATTTGCAACTGGTCAATAGCAGCCGCGCGGAAAGTATCAGCCGCACCAAGAATTACGCTTTTGCCCTGTGCTTTATACATAGCCGCCATTTTACCGATTGTTGTAGTTTTACCAACACCGTTAACACCGATTACAAGAATGATTGATGGCACTGTGATAAGTCCCATATCTTCGCCGCCATAAAGCATTTCGGCAACGATTGTTTTAATTTGTTTACGGATTGCTTCAGAACCCTTGATTTTACCCTTTGCTACTTCTTCACGAAGTCTTTCTGTAATTTCTACGGCAGTTGTAACACCAACGTCACCCATAACAAGAATTTCTTCAAGTTCGGTATAAAGGTCGTCAGTTACCTCGTCAAAGCTATCAAGCATATCGTCAATAGCCCCTGCCATTTTATTTCTTGTCTTTGTAAGACCAAAATTGATTTTTTTGAAAATTCCCATAACAATTTTCCTTCTAATGTTTTTTGTCGTAACTTAAATTTTGCTTATATTGTGCTTTTTTGCGATGGCGAATTGTATAAAGATACACGAGTTACCGTCGCGAAAAAGTGCAAGATATGTAAAATTAAGCGAGACCTAATTTACGAGCCATTTCGGCGGTTTGTAATTCAAGGATTTTTGATACGCCTTCTTCTTGCATTGTAACACCGTAAAGCATATCTGCTTCTTCCATTGTACCACGACGATGTGTAATAAGAATGAACTGTGTATTCTTTGTCATTCGTCTTACATACTGAGCATAACGAACAACGTTAACGTCGTCAAGAGCCGCTTCAACCTCGTCAAAGATTACGAATGGAGCTGGTGTAACTTTAAGAATTGCAAAGAGAAGTGCAATAGCAGAAAGTCCCTTTTCACCACCTGAAAGCAGGTTGATGTTCTGAACATTTTTGCCCGGTGGTTGAACTTTAATCTCAATATCACATTCAAGAACATTCATTTCGTCTTCAAGAATAAGTTCCGCTTTACCGCCACCAAACAATTCTGCAAAGGTTTCAGAGAATGCCACATTAATTTTCTGGAACTGTTCACGGAACTGAACGCTCATATTAGTTGTGAGTTCGTCAATAAGTTTAATAAGCTCTGCCTTTGATTTTTCAACATCGCCAATCTGCTCTGACATAAATTCATAGCGTTCAGATACTTCCTTGTATTCATCAATAGCTGAAACGTTAACAGAACCAAGTCCGCGAATTTCATTCTTGAGTGCTGAAAGACGAGTTCTTGCTTCACCAATATTTTCAATAATGATTTCAAGTGCGATTGCCTCACGACGAGTAAGTTGATATTCGTCGTAAAGTTTTGAGTTGTACTCTTCATATTCATTAAGCATTGATGCCTTACGTTCTTCAAGTCGAGCGAGCTCACCACTGACTCTTTCGCGCTCAGAACTCTTTTCTTTTTCAAGATTACGAAGGTCTGTGCTTTCTTTTTCAAGATTTGCTCTGGCTGTAAGTAAATCGTCAACATCAGTTTTTGCATCGCCACACTGTTTGCGAAGCTCGTCGGCAGATGCACGTAAACTTTCAATATCTTTTGTAAGCCAGATATTTTTATTCTTAAACGCTTCAATTTCTGCATCAAGTTCTTCAAGACGGTTACTATGTGAGCCCTTAAGAATATTAAGACGGCGAATATTGTCGTCTGCGGATTCCATATCTTTCTGGAAACCAAGAATCTGGAGTCGAATTTGCTCTGCTTTTTGTGAAAGCTCTTCGCGTACAGTTGCAAGCGATTCTCTGTCACCACTTACTGCTTCAAGAGATTTTTCTTTCTCTGCAATTTCACTATTGAGTTTTTCAACAGTTTCGCGGGCAGTAATGCTATCTGCATTGATTTTATCAATACGACCTTCAAGAATTTTTTCTTCTTCGAGCAATTCTTTCACGCCACCTGATGATGATTCATACTCGCTTTCTGCAAGTTTGTATTCACCTTCAAGACGGATTTTTTCTTCGTTAGCAGAAAGAATGTCGCCCTCAATTCCGTTAAGGTCAGCAATAGCAGATGCCAAATCTTCTGAAAGCATTTTTTCTTGAATGCTAAGGTTATTCTTTTTATCTTCAAGGTCTTTGACAGATGCACGAAGTTTATCAATCTCGTTTGAGCGAGAAAGCATACCCACACCTTGTGCTTTACTACCACCTGTCATTGAGCCGCCGGCGTTAATAACCTGACCATCAAGAGTTACTATCTTGAAGCGGTTTTTGTATTTCTTTGCAATAGAAATTGCAGAGTCCATATCTTCACAGACAACTGTTTTGCCAAGAAGATTTTCGATTATATCTTTATATTTTTTATCAGTTGTAACAAGGTCAGATGCAATACTTACAAATCCAAAACAATCATCTAAATCTTTTTCTTCAAGTGCTCTTGGTTTGATTGCGGTAAGTGGTAAAAATGTTGCACGACCACCGCGAGTTTCTTTAAGAAATGCAATTGCACGTTTTGCATCGTTTTCATTATCGACAATCACATTCTGGAGTGCTACACCAAGAGCAGTTTCAACTGCAACTGAATATTTATCTTTAACATTGATAAGTTGTGAAAGTGGGCCGTGAACACCATTTAATGCACCGCGTTTACTCTCTTTCATAACACTACGAACCGAGCCCTGATAACCCTCCATATTCTTTTCAAGGTCATCAAGCACACGAATACGCTCGTTTTTACGCTGGATTTCGGTATCAAGAGATTGAATTTCTGCTTTGATTTTTTCGCTTTTCTCTGTTCTTGTCTGAACTTTAATGCGATAACCCTCAATAGCATTTTTGAAGCCATCAATTTTTTCGTTACATTCGTCCAACTCTTTTTGTGCATTATTTTTCTTTTCTTCTAATGCCAAAACCGTGTCACGACGGTTACCTAAAAGGTCATCAATGGTTGCAATTCTTGTTCTGATTTCTTCAATTTGTGAGCTTGCAGTTTCACTGATAACACGATTATCTGCAAGTGTAACTGTAAGAAGTGAAATTTCTTTTGAAAGTTCTGCCGCAATAGTTGCAAACTCGTTGTTTTCAACCTGTAATTTTTCAATTTCGCCGATTTGTGTCTGAAGTTTAAGGTTTGCCGCATCAAGACCTTCTTGTGCTTTTGCCTTTTGTGCTTCTGTTTCGAGAATTTGTGCATCAATATCGGTTTCGTCCGCATTGGCAGTAAGTTTATCTTTTTCCAATCTTTCAATTGACTCGTTATTATGTGCAATTGAGTTTTCGTAAACTTTTGCCTGTGCTTCAAGTTCGCTTGCCTGTTCTTCAAAATGAGAAGTTGAACCACGAATTTCTTCAATCTTAACATTGATTTCGTGAGTCTTCTCAATAATATCGTTCATTTTCTGCTCAATTTCTTCAAGTTGACGTTGAGCGTCTTTATACTGAACAGATGCAATATCGATTTTTCTGTCTTGCTCTTTTAATTTTTCTTGAGTTTTTTCAATATTATGTAACCAGATACCGATTTCAAGATTTTTTCTTTCTTCGGCAAGCACTAAAAACTTCTGTGCTTTTTCGCTTTGAGTTTTAAGTGGGCCAACACGACTTTCAAGTTCTGAAAGAATATCGCGAAGACGAACAAGATTTTCTTCAGCTTGTCCGAGGCGTTTAAGAGCATCGTTTCTTCTGTAACGGAAGTGTGATATACCTGCTGCTTCTTCAAACATTTCACGGCGTTCACCTGATTTTGAAGAAATAAGTTCAGCAATTTTGCCTTGGCTGACCATTGAATAACCGTCACGGCCAAGACCTGTATCCATAAATAATTCATTAATATCACGAAGACGAACATTTTCGCCATTGATTTTGTATTCACTGTCGCCACTTCTGTAAAAACGGCGAGTAATATTAACTTCGTCTTTATCGCAGTTAAGTGTGCGGTCGCTATTATCAAGACAAAGTGTTACTTCCGCAAAACCGGTTGCCTTGCGAAGTTTTGTACCACTGAAAATAACATCTTCCATTTTTGAGCCACGAAGACTCTTTGTTGACTGTTCACCAAGTACCCAACGGACAGCGTCAGAAATGTTACTTTTACCACTACCGTTAGGGCCAACAACACCTGTTATTCCCTTATTAAATTGAAGTACTGTTTTATCGGGACAAGACTTAAATCCCTGCATTGTAATTGACTTTAATATCATATTAAATCTGCTACCTCTACTTCAAATTCTTCTAAATTTTCTTTACCCTTTATTATACAACGAAATCCTTGATTTTTCAATGCTTTTTCGTTTCTTTTCTGTTGTCCTTTTGCCTTACTTAGCACTTTTTTATTCACAAAAATCACATATTCGCGATTTTTGTCTTTCGAGCGTATTTTTTCAAGGATTTTCTCTAAATAAATGTGTCCTTCACAAAGCTCACGAAATGCAGGATGATAAGCCCCACCAATCATATCACTCTCAACTGTTTCGCTACTGTGAAGACCTAATTTTATGACTTTTATGTTGTTTTCTTCAAACAATTTTAAAAGTTTTGCACAGAACGGTGCAGACGCTTCCGCATTTGGCGCTATATATTCACCCTTATTCTGTAAATCCCCTAAATGAGTGTTTTTGAGTACTACTGTGGGGTAAATTCGGACTGTATCGGGCTTTAATTTTATGATTTCACAGGCGGTATATTCATCTTTTGTGAAATCACTTTTATAAAGGCCTGTCATCATCTGAAGACCAAGTTCAAATCCGTACTCTTTAATGAGTTTTGAGGCATTTCGCACATCATCTGCCGTATGACCGCGACGATTAGCAATCAAAACGTCGTCGCACATACTTTGTGCGCCTAATTCAATGGCGGTTACACCATAGTTTTTAAGGGTTAAAAGTATGTCTTCATTAACACAATCTGGGCGTGTTGATATACGAACACCCTTAAATTTATATGTATCTAAAAAATGCTTTGCGGCGGTTAAAAGAGATAGCATATAATCTCTTTCAATCGCCGTAAAACTACCACCGAAAAATGCAATTTCTGTATTCTTCGGGTTAACATTATATTCAATTGCAATTTTTACTGCATTTTCTACATCCTTTGGTGTCGCGGGAACAGTTTGTCCGCTTATTGCCCTCTGATTACAAAAACTGCAATCATTAGGACACCCTTTATGAGGCACGAAAATGCTTATATTGCTATGACTCATAATCCCATTAACTCCAACGCAGATTTTGCCGCTTGTTGCTCTGCTTTTTTCTTACTGCTACCTTTACCTGTACCAATCACATTGCTATTCATGTGGATTTCAACAATAAATTCTTTGTTATGGTCAGGACCGCTTTCACCAACTACAACATATTCAAACTTTTCAGTTGGATTTTGTTGTAACACCTCTTGAAGAGTGCTTTTATAGTCTTTGAAAACAGGTTGTGTTTCTGTGGCAATTTCAATAAATGGCAACACAAATTCTCTTGCGCACTCAATTCCGCCGTCAAGATAAATTGCCGCAATAAGTGCTTCAAAAGCGTCAGAAACAACTGATGGGCGTTGTCTGCCACCTGTATGTTCTTCGCCTTTTCCCAGCAAAATCATATCACCAAGACCAATTTCTTCTGCATAGCCGAAAAGTGTTTTTTCGCACACCGCGTATGCACGTTTTTTAGTGAGTTCGCCCTCTTGCTTGTTCTTATAATGTTCAAAAAGATACTCAGCAGTAATAAATCCCAATACAGAGTCACCTAAAAATTCAAGGCGCTCGTTATCAAGCCCTGTACCTTTTTCATTGGCATAAGAAGAATGAGTCAATGCTCTTGCCAAAAGATTTTTATTTTTGAATTCATATCCGATTTTCTTTTCAAAATCAGTCATTTTTTATTCACCTAAATTATAGTTTTTTGCAAATTCTTTGAGAGATTCCATTCCTCGATTTGCCAACTGCATATATCGCTCTTGCTTATCGCGGATTTTTTCAGGAAGTGGTGGCAATACACCAAAATTTGCTCCCATTGGTTGAAAATTTTTAACGCTTTCATCACTTATATAGCGTGATAATGCGCCAATCATAGTGTCTTCTGGAAGAATCACTGTTTCTTCGCCCTTTAATCTTTTTGCAAGGTTAATTCCCGCCATAAGACCACTTGCGGCAGATTCCATATAACCCTCTACACCTGTAATTTGACCACCGAAGAAAACGAGTGGATTGCTTCTTAAACTGAAATCCCCATTAAGAAGTCGTGGAGAATCAATAAAAGTGTTTCTATGCATTACACCATAACGGACAAACTCCGCATTTTTAAGAGCAGGGAACATACTGAAAACTCGTTTTTGTTCGCCAAATTTAAGATTTGTCTGAAATCCCACAAGATTATACATTGTGCCGTCTTTGTTCTCTTTACGGAGTTGAAGATTTGCCCAAGGTCTGTGACCTGTACGCGGGTCAGTAAGACCTACTGGTTTAAGGGGACCATATCGCATTGTGTCTTTACCGCGAGATGCCAAAACTTCAATAGGCATACAACCCTCATAAACATCTTTACGCTTATCAAAAGAGTGAGTTTCAGCACTTTCGGCATTTATAATTGCCTCATAAAAGTCCTCATACTCTTCTTTATTCATAGGGCAGTTTATATAATCATCTGCGCCGCCACGGTCATAGCGTGACTGTGTAAAAGCACAACTCATATCAATACTGTCCGCACTTACAATAGGAGCTGCCGCGTCAAAAAATGAAAGTCCATTGCCACACATTTTGCGGATTGTTTCAGACAAAGAGTCGCTCGCCAAAGGTCCTGCACAAATTACTGTACCGTCATATCCTTGTGGCAATTCTGTAACTTCTTTTTCGATTATATTTATATTTTCATCACTTTTGATTTTTTCAGTGATGATTCTTGAAAATTCATAACGGTCAACGGCTAACGCCCCGCCTGCTTCAACTTTACACTCATAAGCAGTTTCAACACAAATTGAATTGAGATATGCCATTTCGTGTTTGAGAAGCCCCGCCGCAGAGTTTAAACGCTCTGCCTTCAATGAGTTTGAGCATACAAGTTCTGCAAGAGTGTCTAACTTATGTGCAGGAGATTTTTGGTGTGGTTTCATTTCATACAAATCCACTTTTATGCCGTTTCGGGAAAGTGCTTTTGCACACTCAACACCCGCAAGACCGCCGCCGATAACAGCAACTTTCATTTATGCTTCCTCTTTTGTCTTTCTTTTTCTTTCTGCTTTCTTTTCAAAACCGCAACCCTCGTTCAAGCATGAGAGCATGCCACCCTTTTTCTTGAAGAGATATTTACCACATTGTGGGCAAGTTTCGTCGGTTGGTTTATCCCAAGTCATAAAGTTGCATTCTGGGTAGTTACCGCAACCGTAGAAAGCGTAACCTTTTTTAGTTTTCTTTTCAATAACTTTTCCGCCACAAACAGGGCAAGTTGCCTTTGTTTCAAGAACAAGTGGTTTTGTATTTTTGCATTCAGGATACCCTGGACAAGCAAGGAATTTACCAAATCGGCCTGATTTGATTACCATATTTCTGCCACATTTGTCGCAAGGAATATCTGTTTCATCTTCTTTAAGTTTGATTTTCTGACCCTGCATATCAACTTTTGCCTTTGCAAGGGTTGCTTCAAAATCGCCATAGAAATCGTGAAGCATCTGAATATAGTCAGTCTTGCCACTTTCAACATCGTCAAGCTGAGATTCCATACCCGCAGTAAACTTAACATTTACAATTTTAGGAAATTTATCTTTAAGAAGATTTGTTGTTGTTTCACCAAGTTCAGTTGGCTTAATCTGTTTCTGTTCACGAACAACATATTCACGCTGTGTGATTGTTGAAAGTATTGATGCGTAAGTTGAAGGACGACCTACACCTGTTTCTTCAAGAGTTTTGATAAGAGATGCTTCTGTATAGCGTGCAGGTGGTTGTGTGAAATGCTGATTACCAACAAGGTCTTTAAGTTTGATTGAATCGCCCTCACAGATTTTTGGCAATGCACCTTCGTCATCGTCTTCTTCATCAGTACCCGCAACATAAAGGCAAGTATAACCGTCAAAACGTACTGAATAGCCATTTGCATTGAATACTACATATTTGCCTTGTGCTTTGTCTGACTCATTTGCACCGTGAATTTCTGCTTTTACTGTATCCTGAACACAATTTGCCATAAGAGATGCCATAAAGCGTTTCCAGATAAGATTATAAATTTTATATTGTTCAGCGGTCAAACTTGATTTTGCCTTTTCAGGAGTCAAATCCATCATTGTAGGACGGATTGCTTCGTGACCGTCTTGTGCATTTGCTTTTGTCTTATAATATCTTGGTTTTTCAGGAAGATATTCTGCACCAAAAGTATTTTTGATGAATTCATTACCGGCTGCTCTTGCTTCTTCTGAAATACGAAGAGAGTCAGTTCTCATATAAGTAATAAGACCTGTTGAGCCAATGCCTTGAATTTCAACACCTTCGTAAAGTTCCTGAGCAACTTTCATTGTTTTCTTTGCTTGGAAATTAAGTTTACGAGATGCTTCCTGTTGAAGTGTTGAAGTTGTAAATGGAGGTGCTGGTTGACGATTACGGACACCTTTTTTCACTGAAACTGCAGTATACTCTGCACCTTCAAGACGAGCTAAAAACTCATCTGACTGCTCTTTATTTGTAATTTTTACTTTGCCTGTTTCATCACCTGTGAATGTTGCTACGAATGCTTTTCTTGATGATGGAGCAAGCATTTTAGCGTCAAGAGTCCAATATTCTTCAGGTACGAATGCTCGGATTTCTTCTTCACGGTCAACAACAAGACGTACTGCAACTGACTGCACACGACCTGCTGACAATCCGCGACGAATTTTCTGTGAAATAAATGGACTGAGCATATAACCAACAAGGCGGTCAAGAATTCTTCTTGCCTGTTGAGCATTTACAAGGTCAATATCAATTTTTTCAATATTCTCTATACCCTTTGTAACGCTATTTTTATTGATTTCGTTGAACTTTACTCTGTTAAGTCCGTTTAAATCAAGACCTAATAATGTTGCCAAGTGCCATGAAATAGCTTCTCCCTCACGGTCAGGGTCGGCTGCGAGAATAACTGAGTCTGAATTATCGGCAAGGTCTTTTAACTCTTTAACAAGTTTTTCTTTACCTTTAATAACCATATATTTAGGAGCAAAATCATTCTTAACATCAACGCTAAGTTTTGCCGCAGGCAAGTCGCGTACGTGACCTTTTGAAGAAACTACTTTATAGTCATTTCCAAGGTATTTCTGAATGCTTTTTGCTTTTGATGGAGATTCGACAATAACAAGTTTTGACATATATCATCATCCTTAGTTTATTTTATAACGTCTGCCACTTAATTGTGTGACAAGACCATAGATTTCAAGTTCTGTAATTGCAGATAAGATTTTATCTGTTGTAAGGTTACACGCTGATGTAATTTCATCAACATGCATTGGCTCTGCACCTAAAAAATCATACACCTTTAATGCGTTAGGAGTAAGATATGATGGTGCCGGCTTTTTCACAACGGCTTTTGATTTTTCAACTGTCTTTTCAATTGGTTTTTCTGTGTTTTTCTGTCCGCACCCAGAGTATTTCTGCATGCGTTTTACGATTTCATCATCAGGGAACCTTTCTATGTTACCCAATTTATCATAAAATCTGTAACAATATTCCTCTAAAATGTCGTTAGGCGAAAATACTGCTTTCGCGCCATTTCGTATAAGGTCATTTGTCCCTAAAAATGATGAGCGGGCTAAGTCGCCGGGAACCGCAAAAACATCTCTGCCTTGTTCCCCCGCCAATCTTGCGGTAATCAGTGAACCGCTGCGCTCCCCCGCCTCAACAATAACTGTACCGAGAGAAAGACCCGAAATAATACGGTTGCGAAGTGGGAATGTTGTGCGACTGGCCGGTGTAAACGGTGGGAATTCTGTAACAAGTGCGCCATTTTGGGCAATTTGTCTGCGAAGGTTTTCGTTGTCCATAAGATATTTTGTACCAAGACCGCAACCAAGTACACAAATGGTTTTTCCGTTTTCGTCAAGTGCGCCTTTGTGTGCAGCACTATCAATGCCCAAAGCTCCACCTGAAACGATTGTAAATCCCACACTTGCCATTGCAGATGATAATGCTCGTGATACCGTCACTCCATAGTCAGATGCCTGTCTTGCACCAACCAAAGAAATTGACAACTCGTTTGTAAGCACAGTTTCATCGCCATCTACAAACAACACAAGGGGTAAATCTTGAAGATTAAGCAAGTTTTGTGGGTAATATTCACTTGATGGAGTTACGATTTTCCAACCATTCTGTTTTGAAACCCTTAAAATCTCCTCCGCTTTTTCGATGGGGAAGCTTTTAAGTTTTTCAACGCGTTTTTTTGTAAGAACATTCAACTCGAAAAGTTCATTGAATGTTGTACCGTAAATCTCATAAGGATTCCACTCATAATGTGAAACCAAATCAAGACATGATGCCCCTGCCCCTAAGCCACAGGACAACCAAATCCAATATAAATCGTAGTTCATTTTACCAATTCCCACATTGTAATTGATGCTGCAGCGGCAGCGTTAAGTGACTCTGCCCTACCCTGCATTTTAATTGTGATTTTCTTATCACACACATCAATAATTTCTTTTGAAACACCATTGCCCTCGTTACCGATAATACAAAATGCACCTTTTGAAAAGTCCGTTTTTGTAATGTCGTCTGCCTCGCGGTCAGGCACAGTTGCAAAACTGTTTATTCCCACATTTTTACAAAGGTCGATTTCGTCTTTAAGATTTTTACAAACCTTTACAGGCAAGCGGAATAATGCGCCCATTGATGCGCGAAGTGCTTTGGGATTATAAATATCACAACCACCGCAAATAACCATACCGTCAATTCCAAATGCTTCAGCAGTGCGTGAAATTGCGCCTAAATTGTCGGGATTCTGAATTGTATCAAGTGCAATATATCTTTTTCCCTTTTCATATTCAAAATCGTTTTCACGCATTTTAACAACACATACAACACCTTGAGGAGTAACCGTATCACTTATACTTTTAAGCACATCTTCACTTACAAAGTAGAAATCACTACAAACGTTTTTTAGCTCAAAAATATTATCTTGATACTTTTCAGCGCAATTTTCTGTGCAGAAAACAGATGTAATTTCGCATCCGCTTTTTACGGCATCACAACAAAGGCGGACACCTTCAAGCACAAAAAGTCCACTGTTTTTACGGTCTTTTGAAGATGTCAAAAGGCCCTTGATTTCTTTAATTTTAGGGTTATTTTTAGCGGTTATAATAAAATCTGTCATAATTCAAAAAACGGAAAAACCACGCGCGAGAGATTTTTCTCGGCGTGGTTAATTTCTTATTTAAGAGCTTCTTTTGCTTTTTCTGTAAGAGCTGTGAATGCTGCAGGGTCTGCAATAGCAATTTCTGAAAGCATTTTTCTGTTAAGGTCAATACCAGCTTTTTTAAGGCCATTGATGAATGTTGAGTAGTTCATACCATTCATTTTGCAAGCAGCTGAAATTCTTGTAATCCAGAGCTTTCTGAAATCACGTTTCTTCTGCTTTCTGCCGATATATGCATAGTTACCGCTCTTCATAACTGCCTGTTTTGCAGTTCTGAAAAGTTTGCTCTTTGAGCCATAGTAGCCCTTAGCGAGCTTTAATACTTTATTTCTTCTTTTGCGAGTCATCATCGCACCTTTAACACGTGCCATTTCTCTTTACCTCCGATAGTGTACTTTCGATTATGTTTGCATTTCTTGTTGCGAAGCAACAATGTTCTTATTTATAAGGAATAAGACGTTTAATCTGTGCTGTATTTGTCTTATCAGCAACAGCCGTCTGACGAAGTCCTCTTTTTCTCTTTGTGCTCTTCTTTGTTAAGATGTGAGACTTGTTAGCGTGTGCTCTGATTGGCTTGCCGTTCTTTGAAAGCTTAAATCTTTTTTTAGCTCCGCTATGTGTTTTAATCTT